>DATJMP010000342.1:0-29154 GCA_035508655.1 Bryobacteraceae bacterium | reverse complement strand
AGATAAAGGGTGCGGTGCGAAAGCATCACGCCCTTCGGCGTTCCCGTGGAACCGCTCGTGTAGAACAGCTCGGCTATGGCGGTTTCGTCCAGGGACAGAAAATCGGGGCGCGCGATGCGATCGCGGGCGAGCAGATTTTCGTAAGGCTCGCCGGCGGCGATCCAGTGCGCAACGGATTCGGCCGAGGGCCGCAACGCATCCACCAGGGGCGCGAAATCGGGCTCATAGATCACCACGCGCGGCCCGGCGTGGGCGAGGATGGCGGCAAGTTCCACGGGCGTAAGGCGCACGTTGAGCGGCATCACGATGGCGCCCGCCAGCAGGACTCCGAAATACCCCTCCAGCAGAGGGTGGCTGTTGAAGCTCAGATAGGCGACGCGGTCCCCCGGGCGCACACCCAGCGAGAGCAGCCCCGCAGCCAGGCGTTCCGTGCGCTCGCCGAATTCGGCGTAGCTGAAACGGCAGCCGCCCGAGACAACGCCCGTCTTCTTGCCGTAGAGATCGACGCCGCGATACAGACAGCGGATCGGGCTCAGCGGCACGTGCATGGCTACCGAGTATATACCACCGGTCAAGGACAATGCTTCTGGATGCTTCCGTGCGGAGAGTGTATTGCAATATACTGTTGTTTCCAGGCTCCCCCGCATGGCGCTGTTCAAAACCCGCAGCGCCGCCGTTTACGGCATCGATGCCCAGGTGATCGATGTCGAAGTCGACATGTATTCGTCGGGCTCGGCGCGCGATTCCCGCATGGTCGGCATGCCCGACGTGGCCGTACGTGAAAGCCGCGAGCGGATCAAGTCCGCCATGATCAATTCCGGCTTCGGCTACCCGAATAAAACTGTCACCATCAACCTGGCGCCGGCCAACGTCCGCAAGGAAGGCGCTGGGTTCGACCTGCCCGTGGCCATGGGGATTCTGGGCGCGATGGGCGCGGTGAAAGGCCTGGACGCGCATCTGCTTACCGGGGAGCTCTCACTCGATGGCGCCATCCGGCCCGTCCGCGGGGCGCTCTCCATGGCCGTCTGCGCCCGCGACCACGGCATTCCCAACCTGATCGTTCCGGCCGAAAATGCGGCGGAGGCGGCGGTAGTGGAGGGCGTGAACGTCTACGGCATGCGGCACCTGGCGGAAGTGGTCGCGCTGCTGACGCGCCCTTTGGAGTTCGCGCCAAGCGCGCCTTCGCCCAGACCTCCCCAGTTGGATCCGGCTTCGACACCTGATTTCCGCGACGTGCGCGGCCAGACTATGGCGAAGCGCGCGCTGGAGATCGCCGCGGCCGGCTCGCACAACGCCTTGCTCATCGGCCCCCCTGGTTCGGGCAAGAGCATGCTCGCCAAGCGGCTCCCCGGCATTCTGCCGCCGCTGACGTTCGAGGAAGCCATAGAAACCACCAAGGTCCACAGCATCGCCGGCTCTCTTCCCGCCGGCTGCGGCCTGCTGCGGGAGCGGCCATTCCGCGCGCCGCACCACACCATTTCCGACGCCGGGCTCATAGGCGGCGGAATCGGCATGCCCCGCCCGGGAGAGGTGAGCCTCGCCCACAATGGCGTCCTGTTCCTGGACGAGCTGCCCGAGTTTCCCCGGGACGTCCTCGAGATGCTGCGGCAGCCGCTCGAAGACGGCTCGGTGACCATCGCGCGCGCCAACATGTCCCTGTCCTTTCCGAGCTCGTTGATGCTCATCGCCGCCATGAATCCATGCAAATGCGGCTTCCTGGGCGATTCGACGCGCGAGTGCCGCTGTACGCCCGGCCAGATCCAACAGTACCTGAACCGGATCAGCGGACCGCTGCTGGACCGCATCGATATCCACGTGGAGGTGCCGGCGGTTCCCTTCAAGGAACTGCGCGGCGATGCCGTGGTGCCGTCCTCGGCTGAGATTCGGGCCCGGGTGGAGCGGGCTCGTTGTGTGCAGCAGGGGCGCGGATATTACAACGCCCGCATGCCGGCCCGTGCCGTGCGCAAGCTGTGCGCGCTCGACGATGCGGGGGAGCGGACGCTGGAGATGGCCGTGCGGCGCATGGGATTTTCCGCCCGCGCCCACGACCGTATTCTCAAGGTGGCCCGCACCATCGCCGATTTGGACGAATCCCCTTCCGTCTCGGCCAAACACGTGGCCGAAGCCGTGCAGTATCGCAGCCTCGACCGCAACTACTGGACGTAGCGTTTATACTAGCCGAGGTGCAATTGCACGCAGAAAAACTTCGAGAATCTGCCAGCCGGCTGCTCCTTACGCCTGGCCGCCTGGCCGCGTTTCTTCTGCTTGCAGCTTTATTCGCGGTAAGCGTCTATCGCGCCGCCACGCAGTCGATCAGCCACGATGAAGCGGTCATCTTCGAGTGGCTGCTCTCGGGGCCGTGGGGCCAGGTGCTGAACGGCACGCACGGCAACCATCACGTCATCACGGACCTGCTCTCGAAACTTATGATTTCCATCTTCGGCACGTCGGAGATGGCGCTGCGCGTGCCGGCCCTGATCGGTGCGCTGGTCTATTTCTTCTCGATCTTCCGCATCTCTACTTTCCTGTTCGGCGACGGCCTTTTCTTCCTCCTTTCCGTTTCGCTCCTTTCGCTGAACCCTTTCGTACTCGATTACCTCTGCTGCGCACGCGGCTACGGGCTGGCGCTGGGCCTGTTCTTTTATGCCATCGATGCGATTCTCCGCTGCCTCGGCGCAGACGCGCGGGACGCGAGCGGCGTCACGGGCCTTCTCCACCACGCCGGCGCCGGTTTGGGGCTTTCGATCGGCTGCAATCCGGTGATGGTTTTTCCCGCCACGGCACTCGCCCTCGTTTTCCTGGGCTTGCGTTCCGCCGAGAGTTCGATGCGGCTCCCGGATGCGATTGTCGAAACATCCGTGAAGCCCAGGTCTCGCAACCCGAAGAAGGAGCGCCGCCGCAAACTGCGCCGCGATGCAGCTCCGAGCGGTGCATGGCAGGCATTTATTCACTTCGTCGTGCCGGCCATCGCCCTTGGAGGCTTCTTCTCGCTTCTGCCGCAGCAGCTCATCGAATTGGAACAGGGCTACTTCGGCCCGCCCTCCCTCCTTGCGATTCTCGAGGGCCTTGTGCGCAACTCCATTGTGCACTCGGCATCCGGCATTCGCGGCCTCACTGCATGGCTGCCGGCACAGACCGCCATCCGGATTACCACCGAATTCGCGGTTCCCGCTCTCCTGGTGCTGGTTGCCGCCGCCGCGGCTCGCGCGGCCCTTCAGTGGCGCGCGCAGCGGAAATTTGCCGTGCTCACCCGGACCGATCGTACCCTGCTGCTCCTCGGCGCCATGCTGCCGCTGGCCATCGTGCTGATCGTGGTGAGCCGCTACCTCTTCAACCAGCCCTACCCCGAACTCCGCACGGCCATGTACTGGCTCCCGCTCGTTTCGCTGGCTTCGCTGTGCCTCGTGCATCGGCTCGGCCACGGCTCACGGCTGGAACGCGGCTTCGCGATTCCGGGGGTTACCGTGCTCGTCCTGTGCGTCATCCAGTTCGTCAGCCAGTTCAATACGCGCTATTTCGCCGAGTGGTCGTACTGCGCGGCGGGCAAGGAGATGATGCAGAGAATCCGCGCCAACCACGGCAGTCAAGCGGACGCGCCGGTCCGCGTCGGCGCCACCTGGCAGCTCGAACCGGTGATCAACTTCTACCGTGTGGCTTGGAATCTGAAGTGGATGGCGCCGGTTTATCGCGAGAGCCCAGCCGGCAATTACGATTACTACGTGCTGGCCTTCGACGACACGTCCCTCGTGGACAGCCTGCACTTGCAGACGCTTCTGGCAGACCATCTCTCCGGCACCGTGCTTGCGAAGCGTCCCTAGGCACGGGTCCGCCGCTCTTTTACTGCGGCTTTGCGTTTCCTCGGAACCGGCGTAGCAGCGGCCAGTTGCGGCACACGCAGGCATGCGAACGCCGCCAGCAGCAGGAGCGGCCAGACCTGCACCAGCAGGCGGCCCAGCGACGTCTGGAGTTGCCACGCCAGGTCGTTGGAGGTCACGGAATACACCCCGAAATATCCCGCCAAAAGCCCCAGCGCCACCACGCCGGCGAATGCGGCTTCGCGCGCGCGGGAGCGGTCGAAGCGCAGGGCCAGCGCCGCAGCGGCCAACGGCAGCACCGGATGATACCAGCCAACGCCCAGCCCGGCCAATTCGCGGCCGAAAGACGCCAGGATGGCGCCGTAGCGGCTGCCCTCTGTCACCCGCTGCGCCGCGCCGGGCAGACTCGAAGCCAGCAGGGAGGAGCTATTCGCATGCGCCAGCCCCAGTTTGAAGACCACCAGCAGGGCAATGCCCGGCATCGCTCCCGCCGCGGCCCTGGAGAACGCCTGGCGCCGGAAAATCAAAATCGCAGCCCCGAACACCACCAGAAACAGCGCGCCTTCATCCTTCGTCCACGCCGCAAAGCCGGCCAGGATGCCGCCAGCTATGGGCTCGTCCAGCATCGCGAATACGGCCGCGCCGGCGAAATAACAGGCCAGCGGCACATCCGCGTATTGCGCTGGAACTTCATGAACCAACGCCGGGCTGGCCGCCAGCACCAGCGCCGCCAGCAGACCCAGCACCGGACCCCTTAGCGCCGCTACCCCGCCCCCCACCAACGCCAGCAGCGCCAGAAAGAAAGCATATCCCACGGCCTGCGGCGCAATCGGCGAAACCGAATGACTGAATGCCCAGCACCGGCCCACCAATGCCGAAACGAGCATCGGATAATCCGGGTGTGTCATCTGCCCTAGCGCCGGCGACCAGGCGCGCGACGCCAGCCCCGCGCCCGATGCCAGAAAGCGCGCGCGCAAGTTCCAGATTGCCCATGCGTCCCAGTTGCCCAGCGGATTGAACTGCCACCCGGCCGCTATCGCACCGGTCGCGATGGCTACCACCAACACGGCCGAGACTGCCAGAAGCACCGGCGTCCGCCCGGCTGCCACTCCCATTCGTGGTGCGCTTCCGCGCCGCCGGAAAAGATCCAATGCGGCCCATGCCAGCAGCGCAAGTTCCACTACCATAGCCGCCGCCGGGCTGCCCGCCAGCACGCCGAGTAAAAAGAACAGGCACGATACCAGCCCCATTCCCCCGGCCGCGCCGGCGCCCGCCCGCAGGAGGACGCGCGCCCACGCCGGTTTGATCGCGCTCAGCCCGATCCACCGCCACGACAGGAGGCAGCCGAGCAGAACCGCTTCGGCCACCCAAGCGAGCCCGGTCACCGCGGCGCCTCATGCCGGTAGAGGACGGCGCCGTTACCGAAATCCTGTTGCAGTTCAAGCCCGTGGCTTCGCCCCACCGCCGCGAAATCGGCTGGCCGCGCGAAATTGCCGAGCACCCATTCGTGGCCGGTTCCCCGCGCCAGCAGCCGCGGCGCCAGCACATATTGCGCCCCCGCCAGCATAGCGGACGCGCCCGCGCTGCCATCCTGAGCATCCGTAAGATATCCCATCACGGCGTTTTCCGGCACCGTCGCCGCAATGCCGGCCAGCCGCGCGAATTGCGCTTCTACCATGTAAGGATCGCGGTTCTGCTGTTGGTACGCTCTTTCGAACCCATACGTCTCCAGCGCACCCCACAGGCAAAGCGCCGCTGTGGCGGCCACTCCTGCCAAGACAGCAGCACGGGACTGCATCGGTTCGGAGTTACGGCTCATGAGGAAGAATTATTATAAGGCGCGTGGCTCTTACGTGTGGTCCACCGGCAGTTTGCTCTCGTCCCACCCGCCGCCAAGCGCTTTGATGAGGAGCACGGTGGCTTCCATGCGCCGGCGCAGCAGATCCACTTCGGTGCGCTGGTTGGCCAGCGCGATGCTCTGCGCGGTCACCACTTCCAGGTACGTCACCAGGCCGCCCGTATAGCGGGTGAGCGAAAACTGAAGCGAATGTTCCGCAGCCTGCACAGCGGTACGCTGCGTGGCGGATTCCTCCTCCAGGGTGCGGAGCGTCGAGAGGTTGTCCTCCACCTGTTGAAAAGCTTCCAGCGCGGACTCGCGGTAAGCCGCCACGGCGGAATCGTAACTTGCCTCTGCCTGCTGCTGGACAGCACGGCGCCGGCCGGCATCGAATATGGTTTGGACCGCGCTCGGTCCCAGCGCCCAGAAACGGCTGGGCCATGCGAACCAGTCGACGAACGACGTGCCTTGCATTCCGCCCTGCACCGTCAGCAGCAACGACGGGAAGAAGGCCGCGCGCGCGATTCCCACCTGCTCGTTGGCTTCCTCCATGCGACGCTCCGCAGCTGCGATATCCGGCCGCCGCTCCAACAGTTCGGAAGGCATGCCCGGCGGAATCTCCGGCGGCTCCGCGTTCAGCGCCGCAAATGCCAGCGCGAGCGAGGCCGGCGTGCGGCCGGCCAGAACGGCAATGGCGTGCTCGTACTGCGCCCGCGCCACGCCCGTATCGACTTCCTGCGACCGGGTGGTCTCCAGTTGCGTGCGCGCCTGCGCTACTTCCGCGCCCGAAGCCAGGCCACCGTTGAACTGGTTCTGGACCAGGTCAAGCGCCTTCTGATACTCGACCAGCGTGCGGTCCAGCAGTTGCTTCTGGGCATCCAGGCTGCGCAGGTCGAAGTAGTCGATCGCCATCTCCGCGTGCATGCTCAGCCGGACGGTTTCCAGATCGGCGGCCGTGGCCTGCACCTCTTCGCGCGCGGCCGCGATGGACCGCCGAACGCGACCCCAGGCATCGAGTTCATACGATAGATCTACGGGCGCGATCAGGTTCCCGTATTCCGCAACGGTTGCCGGCGGGCTGGGCTCGTTGGCGGACGGGCGATTGGTGGTGATGGAGGGCGGCGCCGCGAGGTGCGGGTAAAGCGCCGAGCGGCTTTGCGCCACTAAGGCGCGGGCTTCCCGGAAGCGCGCTTCGGCGCCTTTGAGATTCTGGTTGTAGACGCCCACCTGCGCTTCCAGGTCATCCAACTCCTGGCTGCCGAAGACGCGCCACCAATCCGGGCGAAGCTTGGCATCGTCCGGCTGCGCCGCCTTCCAGCCGTTCGCTTCGCGGAATTCCGGCGGAGCCGGGCCGCGGTCGGCGGGCGCGGTGAGCGCGGGCGGGCGCGTGTAGCGTGGCCCCACCATGCACCCCGCCAGCGCCAGCGCGCCGACGGCTCCCACCGCCTGGAGAATGTTCCTCACCGTTCGCCCTTGGCCGCGGGCGCACCGGCCGCCACCCTCACCGTGGTTCCGGAAATCAGGGAATCGGAGGGATTTTCAATCACCAGGTCGGCTGTCGTGACGCCCGACGCAACTTCCACGGTATTCCCGAAATCGCGGCCCAGGACGACAGGGACCAGAATTGCCTTGCCGTCCCGAACCACTCCGACCTGCAGTCCCGCCGAGCGGAAAATCAGCGTGTTCACGGGCAGGACCACCGCACCCGCTTTCGAATCCAGGTGGAAGTGCACGGAAACGAAGGCCCCGGGCAGCAGTTCGCCGGTGGGATTATCGACGTCCACTTCGGTGAGCAGCGTGCGCGATGCCGGATCAATCGCCTCAGCCGTCCGGACGATCCGTCCAGAGAAGCTTCGCCCCGGCATCTCCGTCAGAGCGAGCTGGGCGGCCCGACCGACCGTGGCCGAACGCGAGTACGATTGCGGCACATTCACATAAACACGCAGGCGATCAGTGGCGGCCAGGTCGAACAACTCCTTCCCCGGAGTGTTCGCGCCCGCATCGATGAGCGCCCCGATATCGATATTGCGCGCCGTGATGACACCGTCGAACGGCGCGTATACCTTTTGAAACCTCTGCATTTCCAACAGGCGGCGGACATTCGAGGTAGCCGAATCGACGATCGCCTTCTTGGCGTGCATATCGCCGACCTTATTGTCCACGTCCTGTTTGGCCACCGACTGAGTCTTGAAGAGATTCTGGTAGCGCTCGGCCGTGGTGAGGGCAAGCGCATAATTGGCCTGCGCCGTGGCCAGGTCGGCGCGCGCCTGATCGAGCTGCTGATCGATTTCCGGAGTTTCGATTTCCGCCAGTAACTGCCCCGCTTTGACGCGAGTGCCGATATCGGAGTACCACTTCTTCAGGTACCCGTTCACGCGAGCGAAAATCGGCGTGGCCACGAATGCCTGCGCGTCGCCGGGCAACACCAGCTCCTCGGCGGCCGAGCTCGCGCGGGGGCGGATGACCTGAACGGTCGGCACTGCCTGGTCCAACGTTGCCTGCGCCAGCGCGGCCCGCGCCTGGACACGGGAGCGGATGCCCGAATGGATGGTGGAATAGAGCAGCGCCGCGACCACGGCTAGCAGCACCAGCAGCGCCAGTCGGAAGACCAGCGGCATGCGCGCCGCCTGTCGGCTCTTCCGGTTCTCCTGTTTGGTCTCCTCTTCGATCATGCTCCCCCTCGGGACGATAAGGGCACAACGGGGTGCGGCCGCCGGCGGTGTAGCAGGCTGAATACGGCCGGCACGAAAATCAAAGTTGCCACCGTCGCCACCATCAGGCCGCCGATCACCGCGCGGCCCAGCGGCGCGTTCTGCTCGCCGCCCTCGCCCAGTCCCATCGCCATGGGCACCATTCCGATAATCATGGCAAGAGCGGTCATCAGCACCGGCCGGAAGCGCGTTTCGCCTGCCGCCAGCGCGGCCTCCACCGGATCGCCGGTTCTCTCCAGCACGTCCTTGGCGAAGGCAATCACCAGAATGCTGTTGGCAGTCGCCACACCCATACACATAATGGCGCCCATCATGGCCGGAACGCTGAGCGTGGTGTGGGTGAGAAATAGAATCAGCACGATGCCCGCCAGCGCCGCCGGTAGAGCCGTGATGATGATGAACGGGTCCAGCCACGACTGGAAGTTCACCACGATCAGCAGGTAAACCAGCAGGATGGAAAACAGCAGGCCGCCGCGCAAGCTCACGAAGGACGAGCGCATGGTGGCGTATTGTCCGCGCAGGACAAGGTCCGAGCCGCGCGCCAGGTTCTTGCGGTTGGCCTCCACGATGCGCTCCACGTCGTCCCCCACGCTGCCGAGGTCGCGTCCATCCACGCTGCTGTAGATGTCCACCACGCGACGGATATCGTAATGGTCTACGGTCGCCATGCCGCTGCCGCGCGTGATGGAGGTAACGTCGTTCAGGATTTCCGGAACGTGGGAGCGGCGGCCGGTCAAAGGAATATTGCGCAAATCCTGCAGCGATTCTGCTTCGTATTGCGGCGTCTGCGTCGTCACGCTATAGCTGACGCCGCTCTCCGGATTGAGCCAGAAGGTCGGTTGTGTCTGAAAGCTGCCGCTCAACGAAATCAGCAGGCTGCCGGCCACGTCGGCCTGCGTGTAGCCGCTCTCCGCCGCCTTCACGCGGTCGGTGACGATGTGCAGCTTCGGCTGATCGAACGCCTGCTGGATGCGCAGGTCGGAGATGCCCGGTATGCGCCGCAACTGGCTCAGGATACGGTCGGCCAGCTCGCGGTTGGCATCCACGTTAGCGCCCATGACCTGCACGTCGATGGGTGCAGGCAGTCCGAAATTCAAGATCTGGCTGACGATGTCGTCCGGCAGGAAGTAAAACGCCGTACCGGGAAATTCGCGCGGCAGCACCGCGCGGAGCGCTCGCACGTACTCCTCGGTTGGGCGATGCCCCTCCGCCAGCGAAACAAAGATATCGGCATCGGCCGGCCCGATCGGCGCCGAGTTGCTATAGATCGTGTTGATGCTGCTGTAGGGCAAGCCGATTTCATCCAGCACGCTCACCAATTCCTGCCTGGGCACGTGGCGCCGGATCGCCTGCTCCACCAGGTCGCAGACGCGCGCGGTCTCTTCGATGCGCGTGCCGGTCTTGGTCCGGAGATGGAGCTTGAACTGGCCGGTGTCCGAGGAGGGAAAGAAATCCTGGCCAAGCCACGGATAGAGCAAAAAGGCCGAGCAGCACACCAGCAGGAAACCGGGAACGAAAACCAGGCGAGTGCGCAGCAGACCCGCCAGCAGGCCTACGTACAGGGCACGTACGCGTCCGAAGCCGCGGTCAAAGGCGCGCTGCAGGAGCACGAACGGGTTATACGTCCGGCCGTGCGATTTCAGGCGAAGCAGGTACATGGCCAGCGTGGGCACCAGCGTCCGCGAGAGCACGTACGAAGCCAGCATCGCGAACACCACCGCCTCCGCCAGCGGCACGAACAGGTAACGCGCCACTCCGTTCAGGAAGAACATCGGCAGGAAGACGATGCAGATGGAAAGCGTCGAGACCAGCGCTGGAACCGCAATCTGTGCCGCACCTTCCAGAATCGCCGTGTGCAGGTCATGGCCTTCCTCCATGAAGCGCTCGATGTTTTCGATGGTGACGGTGGCATCGTCCACCAGGATGCCGACTGCCAGCGCCAACCCGCCGAGCGTCATGATGTTGATGGTTTCGTGCAGAAAGCTCAACGCCATCACGGAAGTAAGAATCGAGAGCGGAATGGAAACCGCGATGATCAGCGTGCTGCGCCAGCTTCCCAGAAAAATCAGGATCATCAATCCGGTCAAGCCGGCGGCCATGACCGCTTCGCGAATCACGCCGTTGATGGCCGCGCGCACGAAGATCGATTGGTCGGCCATCGGCTGGATTTTCAACTCGGGAGGCAGTGTGGCGGCCACGGCGGGCAACAGCTTGCGCACCCCATCCACCACCGAGAGCGTGGAGGCATTGCCGGCTTTCAGCACGGTCAGCACAGCGGCGCGGCTCCCGTCCTGCCTCACGATGTTGGTCTGAGGTGAAAAGCCGTCGCGCACGTGCGCCACATCGCGGATATAAATCGGCGCGCCGTTCACCACCTTGACCGGAAAATTATTGAACTCCTCCACCCGTCGCGGGCTGGCATTCAGGTCCACGTCATATTCGAACTGGCCGATCTTCGAAGTGCCCGCCGGGATGATGAGGTTCTGCGCGGCAACGGCATTCACCACATCGGCCGGAGAAAGGCCGCGGGACTGCATCTCCGCCGGATCGAGATCCACCATGATCTGCCGCTGCTTGCCACCGTAGGGAAACGGGATGGCGCAGCCGTTGACGGTGACCAGCCGGGTGCGGATGAAGTTCACGCCGTAATCGAAAAG
Source organism: Bryobacteraceae bacterium (assembly GCA_035508655.1). GTDB lineage: Bacteria > Acidobacteriota > Terriglobia > Bryobacterales > Bryobacteraceae > DATGMB01. The sequence goes on along the minus strand of DATJMP010000342.1, from coordinate 18,134 downwards.
CTGCTGCTCGGAAAGGCCCTGCCCGGAAAGGCCGAGCTGCAGGATGGGCACGCTGGAAGCGTTATAGGCCAGCAGAAACGGCGCGGTGATTCCGGGCGGAAGCTGGCGCAGCACCGGCTGCGAAACGGCCGTCACCTGGGCAGTCGCGGCGTTGATGTTGGCCGTGGGCTGGAAGAAAATTTTGATAATGGCGCGCCCGTCGATGGATTGCGACTCAATGTGCTCGATGTCGCCCACGGTGGTGGTGAGCATGCGCTCGTAGATCGAAGTAATGCGCTCTTCCATTTCCTCGGCATTCAGGCCGGTATAGTTGAACGCGGCCGCGATGACCGGGATATCGATGTTCGGAAACACATCGGTGGGAGTGCGCTGGATGATGACCGGGCTCAGGATCAGGATCAACAGCGCGAAGACGATGAAGGTGTAAGGCCGCTCAAGAGCGATGCGGACAATCCACATTGCCCGCTACCCCCTGTTCCCGCCTGCAAGCATAAAATCGATTGTCGCACCTTAGATGGCTCGATTGCAGCAGGCGGCATAGTATCGTAAGGAGATGCGATTCTGCCCAGCCTCCTGCCTGCTCCTGGCCGCGTGTCTGTCCTATGGGCAGGATCGAGCCGGCATCGAGCGGTGGGTAAGCGCGCACCAGCGCCCGATCGTCTCCGAATTCGCCGCGCTGCTCGCCATTCCGGACGTCGGGACGGATCGCCCCAACATCCGCCGCAACGCAGAAGCCGTTGCGGCACTGCTCACCCGTCATGGTCTGAAATCGGAACTGCTCGAAACCAGCGGGAATCCATTGGTGTATGGGGAACGGAATGTGCCCGGCGCCCGCGGCACGATTCTCTTTTATATCCACTACGACGGCCAGCCGGTCGATCCCGCGCGCTGGAAGCAGGAGGGCGGCCCGTTCCATCCGCTGATGCGCGACGGCCGCCTGGAGGATGGCGCCAAGACCATTCTTGATTTCACCAAGCTCGATCGCTTCCCGGACAACTGGCGCCTCTACGCGCGCTCGGCTTCGGACGATAAGGCGCCGATCATCGCGCTGATGGCGGCTCTCGATGCGCTGGGCGGGAAGACCCGCGCGAACATTCACGTGGTGATCGATGGCGAGGAGGAGATGGGCTCGCCCAGCCTCACCGCCGCCATCGCACGCTACCACGACAAAATGCGCTCCGATCTGCTGCTGATTCTCGACGGCCCGGTGCATCCGGGCGGCCGTCCGACGCTGGCCTTCGGCGCGCGCGGTCTGCTCACGCTCAAGCTGACAGTCTACGGTCCGAAGATGGCGCTGCACAGCGGCCATTACGGCAACTGGATTCCCAATCCCGCCATCCGGCTGGCGCAGTTGCTGGCCTCGATGAAGGACGATCAGGGCCGCACTACCATCGCCGGATTTTATTCCGATATTCCGCCGCTCACGCCCGAGGTCCGCCGCATCCTGAAATCGGTGCCGGACGACGAGCCGGCGCTCCTGAAACTGTTTGGTGTCGCGCATCCCGATGCCGTAGGCGAGAGTCTCCAGGAGGCGCTGCAATACCCGAGCCTGAACATTCGCGGCATGCGTAGCGGCTATGTGGACGAGCCCCGCACCATCATCCCGCCCGACGCCAGCGCCGCAATCGACATCCGGCTGGTGAAGGAAACGCCTTCGGCGCACATGCTGGATCTGCTGCGCGCCCACATCGAAAAGCAGGGCTATCACATCGTCGATCGCGATCCCGACGATGCCACACGGATGCGCTATCCCAAGCTGGTTCGTCTCGACACCGGCGTGGGCGACCGCATGGAAGCCTACCGCACCGAGCCCGATTCGCCGGAGGCGGTGAAAGTGACCGAGGCGCTGACACGCATGTGGGGCGCGCCGCCGGTCCAGATTCGCACCATGGGGGGCACAGTCCCTATCGCGCCGTTCATCCAGGCGCTCGGCGTACCGGCCGTGAGTGTGCCGATCGTGAACTTCGATAACAACCAGCACAGCGACAACGAGAACATTCGCATGGGCAATTTGTGGCAGGGCATCGTGACGCTTGCGGCGGCGCTGGAGATCGAGCCGTAGGACAGCGCTTCCGCGCTGCCATGCCGGGCTGTCCTACGCTGCTGCGCCTGTTATATCCTGTCCTTCAGCCATGCTGCGCCGCTTTCGCCGCGATCGTTTATTCTATGGCGCGATCGTGTTGCTCCTCGCGCTCGGCATCGGCTCCAACACGCTCGTGTTCAGCCTCGTCAATGAGTTGCTGATCAAGCCGCTGCCGGTGCGCAATCCAGATAACCTGTATTTGCTGGAAGCCAATCGGCGCGTGCAGGTGCGGCCGGACACGATGTTTTATTACGCCGGGCTGACCGAAGCGGTGCAGAAGAGTCCGCTTGTCGCAGCGGCGGTGGCGGAGCAGTACGGCTATTCCCCGGCGATGGTTCCGCTCCGCCAGGGCGATACGACGCGGCTGGTTTCCGTACAGATGGTTTCGCCCAATTACTTCCACGAACTGGGAATCCGCGCCTACGCCGGCCGCGTGCTGGACGAAGCGGATGCTAGAACCTCCGGCACGCTTGCCGCGGTTTTGAGCTACCAGTTCTGGCAATCGCAATTCGGAGGCGACCCCGGAGTCATCGGGCGGACGATCCGGTTGAAGGACGTTCCCTTTACCGTCGGCGGCATTCTGCCGCGCGATTTTCACAGCGCCGATGTCGATAGCGCACCGGACATCCGCGTGCCGATCTCAGCCGAGGTGCCGCTGTTCGGGCCGCACACCTGGCCAACGTTCGAGATCCTGGTGCGGCTGGCGCCCGGCGTTTCGGCGGATAGAGCGGCGGCATCGCTCGAACCCATCTTCGGCCCGCTGGACGACCGCATCGCACACGAGCAGAACGCGCAAAGCAAGCACCCCGTCAGCGAGGCGCGGTTGCAGGAAAGAATGCGGCTGTGGCGAACCGAGGAGTTGCACCACGCCATGGTTCCCGTGGCCCGCGGCGTTTCGCAAATGCGCACTCAGTTTTCGCGGGCGCTTTGGGTGCTGGTGGGCGGCGTGGCATTGCTGCTGCTCGCCGTTTGCGCCAATGTTGCCGGGCTGTTGCTGGCGCGCGCGGGCGAGCGGCGGAAGGAAATCGGAATCCGGCTGGCCATCGGCGCGGGACGGCGGCACATCATTCACCAGATGCTTTTCGAAAGCCTGGTGCTGGCTGTGGCGGGCGCGGCGCTTGGCGCGATCTTCGCCTGGATTGCGATTCCGCCGCTCCTCCGACTTCTCCCGCCGCTGCACGGCCTGCACCAATTCGCCAGCCCGCAGATTCTCGCCGTCACGCCCGATTGGCGCATTCTCGCCTTTGCCGCGGCCATCGTGGCGTTTTCGGTTCTGGCGTCAGCGCTCATCCCGGCGTGGCGCGCGTCGCGTGTGGATCTGCTTTCGGAGCTGAAATCGCAACAGGCGGGGGAACGGGCCGGATTGGCCGGCATCGTGCCCCTGGCTTTGCAGGTGGTCTTCTGCACGGTGCTCCTTTCGGCCGCGGTTCTGTCGGCGCGCACCTTCCACAATCTCCAGCGTCTCGATCCGGGCTTCGACCGCGATCACGTCATCTCCTTCACTTTCGATCCGCTGGACGCCGGCTACACACCAGAGCAGGCGGGTGCCTTCTATCGCGACCTCCGCGACCGCGTGGCCGACCTGCCCGCCGTGCGCGCGGCGGCATACTCCTGGTCGGGCGTGATGCGCGGCATCGGCATGAAAACCACAATCGCGCCGGAGGGCGTTACGCTGCCGAAATCGACTTTCCTAAACACCAGCGCGCACGAAGTGACGGCCGAGTATTTCCAGACCCTGGGTATCCCCCTGCTTGCGGGACGCAGCCTGACGCGCGCCGACAAAGGCGGGTTGGTTGCGCCCACCGCCGCCGCAGCTTCGCCCACGCCCGTCCTAGTGAACCGCGCCTTCGCCGACTTCTTCTTTCCGCATCAGAACCCGATCGGCAAGCGCCTGGTGCAAGGCACCGACGGCACAAAACCGCCGACGCACGTCATCGTCGGCCTCGTCGGCAATGCCAAATACCGGTCGCTGCGCGAGGACGATCCGCCGACGTTCTACACGCCGATGGGCGATGAAGCGGCCCCGAATGGCCCCTACATTCTCTACGTTCGCACCTACGGCTCGCCCGGTTCGGTGACGACCGAGGTCCGCCGGGCAGCCGCTGCCGTCGGCTCCGGTGTACCGCTGGTCGAATCGTTTACTCTCGATCAGGAAGTGCAGGATTCCCTTTGGCAGGAACGGCTGGTGGCGATTCTCGCGGCCTTTTTCGGCGTGACTTCGGTGCTGCTGGCCGCGATCGGGCTGTACACGGCGCTGGCACGGTCGGTGGCGCGGCGGACGCGCGAATTAGGGATCCGCATCGCCATCGGCGCGCGCATCCGCCACATCGTCGAGACCGTCGGAGCGCCGCTCGCGTGGGCTGTTGCATGCGGCCTCGTGGGAGGATTCGCGGCGTCGGCCGCGCTGCTGCGGCTCACACGCGCGTTGCTTTACGGAGTCGATCCGGTCGATCCGCTCTCGTACACAGCGGCGGGTCTGCTGATTTTGGGGTGTGCGGGATTGGGGGCGGCGGTGCCGGTGCTACGGGCGTTGCGGATCGATCCGGCGGCGGCATTGCGGTCGGAATAAGCGAGCCAACCGCTCCCTGACGGTCGCGGCTCCGTTTGGAGCACACCGCTAACGGAGCCGCGACCCAAAGGGGGCGGTTGGCCGGTAACGAAGTTGCCAGGACACTCCAGCGGGCCGCAGATGAACGCAGATTTTCAGTTTTTGTTTTTATCAGTGTTCATCCGTGGCCTCAATGGTTTTTACCGCACCTTAATCAGCTCCAGCAGCTTTTCTTCACTTAGCACGGGAATTTCCAGCTCCTGCGCTTTGTTTAGCTTGCTGCCCGGGTCTTCCCCCGCCACCACGTAGCTGGTCTTCTTGCTCACCGAGCCGCTCACCTTGCCGCCGGCTGATTCGATCAGGCGGCGGGCTTCGTCCCGGCTCAGGTTGGGAAGCGTCCCCGTCAGAACCAGCGTCATCCCGGAGAGCGGACCGGATTTCGGCCGGATGGATTGATAGGTAAACTGCAGGCCGGCGGCGCGCAGCCGCTCCACCAATTGGCGATTGCGTGGCTCACGGAAAAATTGAAAGATGCTCTCCGCCACCCGCGGTCCCACCTCTTCGGCGCGTTGCAGATCGTCCAGCCCGGCGTGCGAAATCGCGTCGAGATCGCCGAAGGCCTCGGCCAGAAACACGGCCGTGCGCTCACCCACAAAGCGAATTCCCAGCGCGGTCAGCACGCGCGGCAGCGGGTTCGATTTGGATTTTTCGGTGTTGCGGATGATGTTGGTCGCCGATTTCAGTCCCATCCGTTCCAGCGCCATCAGCTTTTCGACGGTCAGATCGTAAATATCGGCCACGCTCTCGACGATGCCGCGGTCCACCAACTGATCCACCAGGGCGTCGCCCATGCCATCGATATTCATCACCCCGCGCGATGCGAAATGCAGAATCGATTCCTTCAGACGTGCCGAACAGTTGGTATTAATGCAGCGGCTGGCGGCTTCACCCTCCTCCCGCACCACTTTGCCGCCGCACACGGGGCACTTGGCCGGCATTTCGAACGGCCGCCGGTACGACCCCTGAGAGTGCACTCGCACCACCTTCGGGATGACGTCGCCCGAGCGCTCGATCACCACTTCGTCGCCGATTTCGAGGCCGAGCCGCCCGATTTCGTCCTCGTTGTGCAGCGTGGCTCGAGACACCGTAACGCCTCCCACCTGCACCGGCTTCAGCTTGGCCACTGGCGTGAGCGCGCCGGTTCGGCCGACCTGCACCTCGATGCCTTCCACCATGGTGATCGCCTGCCGCGCCGGATATTTGTAGGCAATGGCCCAGCGCGGCGCCTTGGCGGTAAAGCCGAGCTGCCGCCACTGCGCCACGGAATCCACCTTGATCACTACGCCGTCGATCTCATACGGCAGCTCATCCCGCCTTGCTTCCCACTCGGCGCAGAAGGCCAGCACCTCGTCTAGCGAAGCGCACAGGCAGCGCCGCTTGTTGACCTTGAATCCCATTCGCTCCAGCTCGTTGAGGGACTGCCATTGGCTGTCCAGAACCGGACGTCCGTCCACCAGGAGAAAATAGGTGTAGTAATCGAGGCGCCGCGAAGCGGTGATCTGCGGCTCCAGCACGCGCAGTGATCCGGCGGCGGCGTTGCGCGGGTTGGCGAAGCGGGAAAGCCCGCGCTCCTCGCGCTCGGCGTTCAGGCGTTCGAAGGCGCGCCGGTTCATGACGGTTTCGCCTCGCACCTCGAAGGCCGGCAGGTCCGTACGGGCGCGCAGCGGCAGCGAGCGGATGGTGCGCGCGTTCTCCGTGACATCCTCGCCCACCTCTCCGTTTCCGCGGGTGATGGCCTGCACAAAAGTCCCGCCGCGATAATGCGCGGCCATGGAAAGGCCATCCATTTTCAGCTCGGCCACGTAGCGGAATTCCGCGCCGCCCAGAAGCTCGCGCACGCGGCGGTCGAAATCCCGCAACTCGGCTTCGTTCAGGGCATTGTCCAGGCTGAGCATGGGCGCGCTGTGCGCCACCTTTACGAAGCCCTCGCGCGGTTTGCCGCCCACTCGGTGGGTGGGGGAATCCGGGCTGGCCAGCTCGGGATTTTCGGCCTCCAGCTCCTGCAGGCGGCGCATCATCCCGTCGTATTCGGCGTCGGTGATTTCGGGCTGGTCCAGGACGTAATAGAGGTGCTCGTGGCGGCGCAGTTCCTCGCGAAGCGCCTCAATTTCGCGCGTGGGGTCTTTCATCGGCCTATAATCTTATGATAGCGGCCATCGGCTGCTGGTCAGCGCGGGCGGCTTCTCCCGGCACCCGGAGAGCAAAAAATTAGCACCTACAAGAATACTGTCCTCATTTTCAATCCACGCGCGGGCAAATTCGAGCGCGGCCAGAGTTCCCTGATCGAGGGCCTGGTGAAGGTGCTGGAGATTGGGGGCCACCGCGTCACGGTGGCGCCGACCGAAGGCCCCCGCACGGCCGGGGAGATCGCCCGCCGGCACATCGAGCAGGGCGCCGACCTGATCGTGGCCGCGGGAGGCGACGGCACCATCAACGAGGTTGCCGAAGGTATGATCCACTCCCGGGTGCCGCTGGCCGTGCTGCCTGCCGGCACCGCCAACGTGCTCGCCATGGAGACAAAAATGGCGTTGCACCTGGAGCGCGCCGCCGCCCGGCTCATCAACCTCGAACCGCGCCGGATCTCTGTCGGCCAGGTTACCTGCGATAATGGCCGCATCTCGCGCCACTTCCTCCTCATGGCCGGCATCGGGCTGGACGCCCATATCGTCTACCGCGTCAATCCCCGGCTCAAGGCACGCACCGGAAAGTTCGCCTATTGGCTGGCGGGCTGGACGCTGTTGGGCCGCCACCTGCCCGAGTTCGACGTAGAAGTGGATGGCCGGCGCAGCCGCTGCTCGTTCGCACTGGTGAGCAAGGTCAAAAACTACGGCGGCGACTTTTGGATCGCTCGCGGCGCCAACCTGATGCAGGATCGCTTCGAGGTGGTACTCTTCGAAGGCCGGTCTACCTTACGCTATGTCAAATACTTCACCGGGCTACTCCTCAACCGGCTGGGACGGATGCGCGGCCTGACCGTCACGCCCGCCACCTGCGTCAAGGCGCTCGCGCCCGAGGACCATCGCGTCTACGTACAGATCGATGGCGAATTCGTCGGCAGGCTCCCGGCCGAAATCCGCATCGTCCCGGACGCCCTGACGGTGCTGCTGGACCGGGAATACGGAAAATAGGGGTTGGGGGTTGGGGATTAGCGGCGCGGGCACCCGGCTGCGCGGATCGGGCCCACTGGACCTGCTGGAAAAAGTGACACGGGAGCGGAGCGCCGGTCCAGTTCTAGCGACCTGCTGATGGCCAATCCCTAACCCCCAACCCCTAATCCCTGCTTTTTCAGTATGCTTTGGCGATCACCGCCCGCCGCGCCACCGGCTCGCCGGTCACGATGCACTTGCCCGGGCCGTCGAATTCGTCCACCAGCGGGATGTTACGGACCGTGGCTTTGAATTCCTTCAACCGGGCGTCGCAGGCAGGATTGTCCTGAATGTGCGCCATCACGAATTTGCCTCCGCCTTTTTCGGCGCTGGCATCGCGCAGGATGGATTCCACCTCCTCCAGCGAGTTCGCCAACACCGTGTTTGCCTTCAGCCGTTCTTTCGCCCGGGCGAACAGGCTGCATTGCATCTCCGCAAGGGTGGCGGGCAGACGCGTCGCAATTTCGGCCTGTGAAACGATTTCCTTGGCGCCCGTATCGCGCCGTTTGAGCACGATGTTGCCGCTGGCCACGTCGCGCGGCCCCAGTTCCAGCACCGCCGGCACGCCGCGCCGCTCCCAGTGGAAGAACTTGGCGCCGGGCGTCTGGCCTTCCCGGTCGTCGACCTTGGAACCGGTGTCCTTGGCGATGCGCGCGGCCGCTTCCAGCACCTGCGCGCGTTCCTGATCTTTGCGGTAGATGGGCACCAGAACGGACGGAACCGGGGCCACTTTCGGCGGCAGCACCAGGCCTTTGTCGTCGGAATGCGTCATAATCAGCCCGCCGATCAACCGGGTACTGACGCCCCAACTGGTCTGCCAGACGTATTCGAGCTGCCCTTCCCGGTTCTGAAATTGCACGTCGAAAGCGCGGCCGAAATTCTGCCCGAGGTCGTGGCTGGTGCCGGCCTGCAGCGCCAAGCCGTTCTGCATCATGGCTTCGATGGAATAGCTGCTGAGCGCCCCGGCAAACTTCTCGGCGCGCGTCTTCACGCCTTTGACTACCGGCATTGCCATGACCGTCTCGGCCACCTCGGCGTAGATATCGAGCATCCGCAGTACTTCCTCCACCGCCTCTTCGTGGCTGGCGTGGGCGGTGTGGCCCTCCTGCCAGAGGAATTCCGTGGTGCGGAGGAACATCCGCGTGCGCAGCTCCCACCGCAGCACGTTGGCCCACTGGTTGATCAGCAGCGGCAGGTCGCGCCAGCTTTGGATCCAGCGGGCGAAGAAATGGCCAATGATGGTCTCCGAGGTGGGCCGGATAACGTACGGCTCCTCCAGTTCCTTGCCTCCGGCGATGGTGACCACCGCCAGTTCCGGTGAGAAACCCTCGACGTGCTCCGCCTCTTTCCGCAGAAAGCTCTGCGGGATGAGCAGCGGGAAATAGGCATTCTGGTGGCCGGTGGCTTTGAAGCGGCTGTCAAATTCGCGTTGCAGCACCTCCCAAACGGCGTACCCGTTGGGCTTGATGACCATGCAGCCCTTGACAATTTCAGCGGGTTCTGCCATGTCTCCCTGGAGGACGACGTCCTGGTACCAGGTGGCAAAATCCTGCGCGCGCGGTGTGATAGGAGATTCGGGCATGTGCGGTAAATTTCAGGGTAACAAATGGGCGGAACCGCGCATCTATCGTAAAGAAGCATGTTCCAGGCCCCATTTTTTAGCAACTTTCCGGGCCGGCGCGCAATTCGTGCGTTGCCGGCCTTCCTTTTTGCCGTTGCCGCGTTCGCGCAATCACCGGCCGGCGTCCCTAACTTCCACGTGGTCAATGACCACGTCTACCGCGGTGCCCAGCCGAGCGCGGAAGGGTTCCAGAGTCTCGCCAAATTGGGCGTGAAAACCGTCATCGATTTGCGTGCCGACGAGACCGCCCTGGCCGAAAAGGCCCAGGTGGAAGGCGCCGGTATGCATTTCATCAACATCCCCATGCATGGCATGCAGGCCCCTTCTGATACCGCCATAAAACAGGCCCTGGCCCTGTTCGAGTCTTCAGGGCCGGTGTTCGTCCACTGTAAACGCGGGGCGGACCGCACCGGCACGGTAGTGGCTTGCTATCGCATCACGCATGACCATTGGGACAACCACAAGGCGCTGGACGAGGCCAGGTCGTTCGGCATGTCCTGGGTTCAGCGGTCGATGCATCATTACGTGCTGCACTACCGGCCGCCGGCCGAGGCCGCCTCGACGCCCGCCTCCCCGGCAGCGGCCGCGACCGCAGTCAACTGATCTGCAGATCGTTTGGACTAATTTTTCCCCCGCGCGGCGGCCTGTCAAAACGCAGGCCGCCGCGCGCGTTGTATTCCGGTACGTCCGCATCCTATAATATTTAGTCAGTTCGTCTTTCCCTCGGTGAGTGTTTCCGATCTAGGAGGATCTGAGTCGATGCTTTTCGCAAAAGGCGCTCCGTGCGCCAAACGCGTCTTTCATTCCTTTCTACTTTTAGCGGGGCTCGCGGCGCCGGTACTGGCGCAGGAGCAGGGAGGCGGTGAGGCTAACCTCAAGCTGCCGGACCTCCGCAGCGTCTCCTTTCTTAACGGCATCAGCGGACATAACCTGCTGCTGGGCGGGCTCGTGGTCAGCGCTCTCGGCCTCCTCTTCGGGCTGATGATGTTCGTCCGTCTGCGCAATATGCCGGTGCACACCGCCATGCGCGAGGTTTCGGAGCTCATCTACGAAACGTGTAAGACATATCTGGCAACACAGGGCAAGTTCCTTATGCTGCTGGAGCTGTTTATCGCGGTTATTATCGTTTTTTATTTCGGGTTCCTGCAGGCCTTGGAGGCTTATAAGGTCGCGATCATCCTGTTGTTCAGTGTGATCGGCATCTCGGGCAGCTTTTCGGTGGCGGCGTTCGGCATGCGCATGAACACCTTCGCCAACTCGCGCACCGCGTTCGCCTCGCTCCGCGGCAAGGCCTATCCCTGCTATGACATCCCCCTGCAGGCCGGCATGAGCATCGGCATGGTGCTGGTTTCGCTGGAACTGCTAATCATGCTGTTTATCCTGCTGTTCGTTCCCGGCGACCTGGCCGGGGCGTGCTTCATCGGCTTCGCGATTGGCGAATCGCTAGGCGCGGCGGCCCTGCGCGTGGCGGGCGGCATTTTCACCAAAATTGCGGATATCGGGTCAGACCTGATGAAGATCGTCTTCAAAATCAAGGAAGACGACGCGCGCAACCCGGGCGTGATTGCGGATTGCACGGGCGATAACGCGGGCGATTCGGTCGGCCCTTCGGCGGACGGATTCGAAACCTACGGCGTCACCGGCGTTGCGCTCATCACCTTCATCCTGCTGGCGGTTCACGACCCGGTGGTGAAGGTGCAACTCCTGGTCTGGATCTTCTCCATGCGCGTGATGATGCTGGTCGCGTCCTACATCGGCTACTTCGTCAATGGCGCCATCGCCAAAGTGCGCTATAGCGCGGCTGAAAAGATGAATTTCGAGGCGCCGCTCACTACCCTGGTGTGGCTCACCTCGCTGCTTTCCATCGGCCTTACCTTCCTCGTCAGTTCCTTCATGATTCCAGCCCTGGCGGGTGATAGTTCGCTCTGGTGGAAGCTTTCGGTGGTCATCAGTTGCGGCACGCTGGCGGGCGCGTTGATTCCGGAATTCGTGAAAGTCTTCACGTCGACGAACTCCCGCCACGTCCGCGAGATCGTGACCAGCTCGCGCGAAGGCGGCGCTTCCCTGAACATCCTCTCCGGATTCGTGGCCGGCAACTTCAGCGCCTTCTGGCTGGGTTTCGTGATGCTGGTGCTGATGAGCATCGGCTATTTCGTGAGCACCTTCGGGCTGGCCGCCCTGATGGTGGCGCCGGCGGTATTCGCCTTCGGCCTGGTGGCCTTCGGCTTCCTGGGCATGGGGCCGGTGACCATCGCGGTGGACAGCTACGGCCCGGTCACGGATAACGCGCAGTCCATTTACGAGCTCTCGATGGTTGAAACGATCCCCGGCTTCGCCCAGGACTGCAACCGCACCTTCGGCTTCACGCCGGAATTCGAGCGCGCCAAGGACAACCTGGAAGAGAACGACGGCGCCGGTAACACCTTCAAGGCCACTTCCAAGCCGGTGCTCATCGGCACCGCGGTAGTGGGCGCGACCACCATGATCTTCGCCACCATCGTGGCGCTTACGAATGGCCTGACCACCAACCTGGACAAGCTTTCGCTGATGTACGCTCCGTTCCTGCTGGGCCTGATCGCGGGCGGCGCTGTGATCTACTGGTTCACCGGCGCCAGCGCGCAGGCGGTTACCACGGGCGCCTACCGCGCGGTGGAATTCATCAAGCGGCACATCAAGCTGGAAGGCGTGGAAAAGGCGTCGGTGCAGGATTCCAAGAAAGTGGTCGAGATCTGTACCCAGTATGCGCAGAAGGGCATGCTGAACATCTTCCTGGTGGTCTTCTTCGCCACCCTGGCGTTCGCGTTCCTGGAGCCGTTCTTCTTCGTCGGCTACCTGATCTCGATCGCGATGTTCGGCCTGTATCAGGCCATCTTCATGGCCAATGCGGGCGGCGCGTGGGACAACGCCAAGAAAGTGGTCGAGACGGAATTGCGCGCCAAGGGAACGGAGTTGCACGCCGCCACCGTGGTGGGCGACACCGTTGGCGATCCGTTCAAGGACACCAGCTCGGTGGCCTTGAACCCGATCATCAAATTCACCACGCTGTTCGGCCTGCTGGCGGTTTCTCTGGCCGTTGACCTCACCCGCAAGCAGGGCTCGGTCCTGACCACCGCCCTGGCTGCCGTTTTCTTCGTGATCGCTCTGATCTTCCTCTATCGCAGCTTCTACGGCATGCGCATCGAGAGCGAAAAAGAGCGGGAAGAAGTAGCGCGCGGGTAATCAATCTTTCGCGAGATCCTGTGGGGCAGGCTGGCAGCCTGCGGCACCGCTGAGCGCCGCTCGGACGCCATTCTGCCCCAGTTCTTACCCGCCTAAACCGGCGCCGCCTGCACTACCTTCGATTCGCCGGTCTCCACGCACACCGGATTCCTCAGCGCCCGCCCGAAACCCTCGAACTCGATCGCCATTACATCTCCTTGTTGAAGCCGGATTCCGGCGCCGAAGCTGAACGCGGACGCGCCAAAGAAATGCACGTGCACGTCGCCGGGCCGCCGGTGAGCGTCGTATTTGAAATGGTGATGCTCCAGGTTGGCGAGCGAGTGGGACATATTGGCCTCGCCGCTCGCAATCGCCTGCGACCACACCACCTGCCCCTCGCGTTCGATCCAGACCATCCCCGCGACGGCGCTGAAATCGGCGTCCAGAACCAGTTCCGGGCCGATGGCGCACGTTCGCAGCTTGGAATGGGCCAGGTAAAGATAGTTCTGCTTCTCCAGCACGTGATCGGAAAACTCATTGCCGATGGTCATGCCGACGCGTCGGGGCCGTCCGGCCGGGTCGATCACGTAAACGCCGGCGATCTCCGGTTCCTCGCCGCCGTCGCAGCCGAACGTGGGCGCTACCAGCGGCTCTCCGTGCGCGCGCAGGATGGTCCCGTTGCCTTTGAAAAACCATTCCGGCGAGACGCCGGCTTTTCCCGGCTCCGGCCGCCCACCCTCCAGCCCGGCCAGGTACATGCGCATGCTGTCGGTAACCTCCGCCGGCTTCTGGTGCATCGCCTGCCGATTGTCGGCGCTGGCTTTATGGGTGAGGCCGGTCCCAGTCACCAGGCAGCGGGCCGGCTCCGGATGTGTAAGGGGCGGAATCAAGCGCCATCCGGATTCAAGCCGGTAGACGGGATCGTATTCCAACGTCTCGTTAGACAGGCAGCCGGCTGCCAAGACTGGCAGCGCCGTCCGGGCGTCCAGGGCCGCCTGCACCAGATCATAAACGGACGCATACGAGCGGAGCAGGCGAAGGCGATCGCTTTCGACCGCGGCGACGCGGGTCTCGCCGGAGCCCGCTCGAAGCTGAACCAGTCGCACCGGCACATTATATCGGCCGGCGCGACACGCGGCGTGCCATGTTGTACACTGGCGCGCGGGAGGATAATGCATGCGCAGGCGTGACTTCGTCGGGTTGGCGGCCACGTGCGCCGCCATCGGTGCTGGGAGCGGAGCATGGGCGGCCAAAGGCCGGATGTACCTCTCGCTCAACAGCTCTCTGACCGGCGGCAAGGTCGAGTGGCCCGAATTCGCGCGCCTGGCCGCGCGCGTCGGCTACGGCGGCGTGGACGTGAACCTCGGTGCGGCCATGAAAGAGGGATTGCCGGCCACGCAGGCACTGTTCGCGGAAATCAAAATCATCGCCTCGAATGCCAACCTGCCGGTCGCCTACAGCCGCGACGAAGCGGCCTTCCGCAGCGGCATGGCGGGACTGGATGAGGCCGCGCAATTCGCCGCGGCCATCGGCTGCCCGCGCATGCTCGCCATCCTCCCGCCGGCCAGCCAGACCCCCAAGGACGAGTTGCGAAAAATTCTGAAAGACCGGCTGGCGGCGATCTCCGAAGTCCTCCTGAAATCGAAGGTGCGGCTGGGCCTGGAATTTCTGGGCCCCCTGCATTTCCGCACTGCTCAGCCCCACGAATTCATCTGGCGCATGGACGAAGCCCTGGCGTTCGCGAGGGAATGTGGGCCGAACATCGGGCTGCTGCTGGATGTCTGGCACTGGTACCACGCCGGCGCCACCACGGCCGACATTCTGGCCGCCGGCAAGTCTCGCATCGTCCACGTCCATCTTTCCGATTGCCCCAAGATGCCTCCCGAGCAGGTGCGCGACAATCAGCGCGCGCTGCCCGGCGAAGGTGTCATCAACCTGGTCGGGTTTTTCCAGGCGCTGAAGAAGATCGGCTACCAGGACGGCGTGAGCCCGGAGCCGATCGGCAGAATTCCTAAAGATATGTCCGCCGAAGACGGTGCCCGTCTCGGCTTGACCACGGGACAGGCAATCCTGCACAAAGCCGGCGTAGCGTAAACCGAAGCGCCGTCAGGCCCGACCCACGCACCGCGGAGTGGCCCGCGCCTTGCACTTTCTGGTTTTATGCCGGGAAAGAAAAAGATCCAATCTGGGCGCAAGAGTACGGATCTCGCCGAGGGAGAACTGGATACGGTGGAAGAATCGATCCGCATCCACGAGGGCAAGGGCGCGGTGACGACGGCCCCGAAACCTCCCGAGCCGGACCGCCGGAACATGGACCTCGCCGAAGGCGAGCGCGACACCGTCGAGGAATCGATTCGCATTCACGAGAAAAAGCACGACGCGCAAGGCCGCGGCTGAGCGCTTGATTCACCGGTGAATCGCGGAGCCACTTTGGTTGGGGCGCAGTCCGGATCAAACGCCGCCGGACGGTGATCGGTGTGACAATAAGGCCGTGGCTGCGCATCCTTCCATCAGCGTTGAAAGAGCGCCCGCGCCGTGCCGCGCAGGCGTGTTCGGCATCGGGCTGGCGGCATATTGGCCGCAGTTTCCGGGGCTGCGGGAGCGGTTGAGCAAATACCAGCGCGTTGTCGAAGAGCGGATCGCGGCCGTGGGCGCCTCGGTGGTTTCCGCCGGCCTGGTCGATACCCCGCAGGCAGCCGTGGCCGCCGGGCAGCGCTTCGCCGAAGCCGGCCTCGATCTGCTGGTCTGCTATGTGGGGACATACGCCACGTCTTCTCAAGTCCTGCCGGTGGTGCAGCGCTCGAAGCTGCCGGTGCTGGTGCTGAACCTGCAGCCGAGCCCTGCCCTCGATTACGAACACACCGATACGGGCGAGTGGCTGGCAAACTGCTCCGCCTGCTGCGTGCCGGAGATCGCCAACGCCTTCTGCCGCGCGGGCGTGAGCTTCCGCGTTGTCACCGGAACGTTGTTCGAAGACCCGGTAGCCAACCGCGAACTCCAGGAGTGGATGCGCGCGGCGGGTGTAACGCGCGCGCTGCGCCACAGCCGCATCGGATTCCTCGGCCACACCTACCCGGGGATGCTCGATATGTACTCCGATCTCACCATGGTGACCGCCCAGACCGGCGCGCACATCGAAGTCCTCGAAATGTGCGATCTGTCGAAATGCGTGGACGCCGTGGGCGAAGCGGAGATCGCCCATAAAATCGAGGAGGCGCGGACGGTCTTCGATTTCGAAAACGCGCCGGAGGACGACGTCCTCTGGGCGGCTCGCGTGGCGGCAGGCCTGGACCGGCTCACCGCGGAGTTCGCACTCGACGGCCTGACCTATTATTACCGCGGCCTCGATGGCAACCCGTACGAACGCCTCGGCGCCGGGTTGATTCTCGGCAACTCGCTCCTCACCGCGCGCGGCATTCCGGCCAGCGGCGAAGGCGATCTGAAAACGTGTCTCGCCATGCTGATCCTGGACCGGTTCGGCGCCGGCGGCTCGTACACCGAATTCTATGCCATGGATTTCGTCGAGCAATTCATACTCATGGGGCACGATGGACCGGGTCATCTGGCCATTTCGGACGGCCGTCCCGTGTTGCGCGGTCTGGGCCTCTATCACGGCAAGCGCGGTTGCGGCGTCTCGGTCGAATTCAAGGTGAAAACCGGACCGGTGACGCTGCTCGGCATGACGCAAACGGCCGAGGGCCGGCTTAAAATGATCGCGGCGGAAGGGGAGTCCATCCCGGGCCCCATCCTGAAAATCGGCAACACCAACTCGCGCCTCCGCTTTCCGCCAGGCCCGCGGGAATTCTTCAACCGTTGGTGCCAGGAAGGACCGACGCATCACTGCGCGCTGGGCGTCGGTCACGTAAGCGGACTGGTGCGGAAATTCAGCGAGTTGATAGAGATCCCCCTTGTGGAAGTGTGAACTCGAAACCGAGCCGCGACCCTAAGCACGAAGGTCGATTCTGCCGTAGCGCCGGCATCCGTGCCGGCATTCCGGACCAGCCGGATACCAGTCCGGCATGACTTTCAGCGGAGCGGTCGCCTCAGGTTTCACGCCAGCCGACGCGAATTCGCGATCACAGACAGGCTGGAAAGCACCATAGCCGCGGCCGCCAGGATGGGATTGAGCACGCCCGCCACCGCCAGCGTGATCCCGGCCGTGTTGTAGCCGAACGCCCAACAAAGATTCTGTCGCACGATGCGGAAGGCGCGGCGCGAGAGATCGAGCGTTTCCACCACCGCGCCGAGGCCCGAGCCCATCAGCACCAGCGGCGCGGCCTGCACGGCGATATCGGTGCCGGAGCCAAGCGCTATACCGAGATCCGCCTGCGCAAGGCCGGGAGCGTCGTTGACGCCATCGCCGATCATGGCGACACGTGCGCCCGCCGATTGCAGCCGCCGGATTTGCTCGATTTTCTGCTCGGGGCTGGCTTCGGCGATCCATTCATCCGCGCCGATGGCGGCTGCGGCGCGGGCTGTGGCCTCGCTGCCGTCGCCCGACAGCAGAATGGTGCGGATGCCGCGGCTCCGGAGGGCGGAACAGACACCGGCCGCCTCGGGACGGATGGGATCCCCGAAAGATAGCGCGCCGCGCACCGCGCCATCCCATCCAAAATAGACGACGGTTCCGTCCAACTCCGGCAGATCTCCCTTGGCCGCGCACGTCTCCACCATCCGCCGGTTGCCGAGGAAATAGCGCGTCCCTCCCACCAGGCCGCTGATTCCCTGCCCCGTGTAGACGCGAACTTCGCGCGCGGTGAGGCCGCGGGACTGGCTCGCCATCGTCTTGCCGATTGGATGCTCGGAGCAGGCCTCCACGGCGGCCAGTTCGGCCATGCGGCTGGTATCGCCGGCGGCTGTGAGAAGTTGGAACTGGCCTGTGGTGGCCGTGCCGGTCTTATCCAGCACTACTACATCGATCGAGCGAATGGTTTCCAGCACGCGCGCGTCGCTCACCAGAATTCCCCGGCGGGCGGCGGCCGCGACCGCATTCGTCAGAGCCAGCGGGGTTGCGATCCCCAGCGCACAAGGACAGGCGATCACGAGCACCGCGATGGCATGCAGCAGGGCGTCGGACGGCCGGCCGGTGCGCGCCAGCCATCCGGCAAAGGTGAGCACGGCAATCGCCAGCACGCCGGGAATGAACAGGCGCGAAACCCGATCCACCGTGCGCTCCACTTGCGTCCGGTTTCGGGCAGCCTGCTCCACGGTGCGGACGATGTGCGCGAGCGTGCTTTCCGCGCCCACCCGCTCGGCTTGGATATCCAGCACGCCACCCGCGTTCAGGCTCCCGCAGACCACGCGGTCGCCGGGGGCCTTGGCCCGCGGAGCGGATTCGCCGGTGAGGACGGATTCGTCGGCGTGGGAGCGCCCTTCCACCACGATGCCGTCGGCGGGAATGCGCTCGCCGGATTTCACGCGGAAAACCGTTCCCGGCCGGAGCGCTTCCAGCGCGACGAAGCGCTCCCGCCCGTCCAC
>DATJMP010000341.1:0-4627 GCA_035508655.1 Bryobacteraceae bacterium | reverse complement strand
ACCTGAGCCTGGAGCGCGGCCTCTCCACCTTCGATCAGCGCCACAACCTGTCCACCACGTTTCAGCTCTCGTCGCCTGTGGGCATCCGCGGGTTCCTCCGCAACGCCGGATGGAGAACCACGCTGCTGCGGAGCTGGAATTTTCAGGGTACCTTCTCCGCGGCTTCCGGTACGCCCCTTACGGCCTACATTTCCGGCAATCTCTCCAACACCGGCGGCCTGGCCGGCGCGGGCAACCTGCGCGCGGAGGCCACCGGCCTGCCGGTCAGCGCGCCGGGCTATGCTTATTTCAACCCTGCCGCCTTCACCACGCCGCCCGCGGGCGAGTTTGGCGATGCCGGCCGCGACACCATTCCCGGCCCCTTCCGTATCAGCCTGAACTCCGCGATGAACCGTTCCTTCCGCTTCGGCGATACACGCCGCACCCTTACGCTTTCCCTTACGGCCAGCAACGTCCTCAATCACGTGGCCATCACCAGCTTCGGAACCACGGTGAATTCCGCCACCTATGGGCTAGCCACCGCGGCATCGGCAACCCGGAGTGTTACGCTCAGGATGCGTTTCAGTTTTTGAGGCAGCATGCGGAACCAGAGCATCCTATCGGCGATCGTTGCGGCCCTGCTGCTGATGCCCGGCAGCGCCCAGCAAGCGCCGCCCGTGCCGCAGTCCTCCGTCGCCACGTTCCATGCCAACGCGAACCTGGTCATCGTGGATGTGACAGTCAAGGACAAGGCGGGCCACCCTATTCCAGGGTTGACCGCAGACGATTTCGCGGTGCTGGAGGATCGTAAGCCGCAAAAGATCTCGGTCTTCGAATACCAGCAAATCGCCACCGAGCCAGAGCCTCTGCCGGCGTTAACCCTCGCCGATCAGTTCAAAATGCCCGAGGCGCCGCAGACCAGCATCGTCTCCGTCGCGCCGGGCAAGATCCACTATCACGACAAGCGGCTGATGGTGCTGTTCTTCGATTTCTCCTCGATGCAGATCCCCGACCAGTTGCGCGCGCAGGAAGGGGCGCTTGAATATCTCAATAAGCACATCACCAAGGACGACGTGGTGGCGATCCTCTTCTACGCCAGCACCATTCAGGTGCTGAGTGGCTTCACCGACGACCGCGAAGTGCTCGAGAACGTCATCAAGACGCTGCCCATCGGGGAAGCCAGCGAACTCGCCGGCCTGGCCGACACCGGCGATGTGAACGGCGAGGATACGCAGGCGGCGTTCGTCGCAGACGAAACGGAATTCAACATCTTCAACACCGACCAGAAACTGGCGGCGGTGGAGGATGCCGCCAAAATGCTGGCCTCCTTTCCGGAAAAGAAAGCCCTGGTTTATTTTTCCGGCGGCGTCACGCGTACCGGTCTGGACAACGAAGCCCAGCTTCAGGCGACCATCAATGCCGCGGCCAAGGCCAACGTCGCCATTTACGCCATCGATGCCCGCGGGTTGATGGGCGATCCTCCGGGCGGATCGGCGAGCAAGGGCGCATCCCGCGGCACCGGGATCTATAACGGATCGGTCTACAATTCGCAGCGGCAGAGCACACTGGCCTCGCAGGATACGCTCTACACGCTGGCCGCCGAGACCGGCGGCAAGGCCTTCTTCGACGACAACGACATCGGCGGCGAAATCGTCAAGACGCAGGAGGCGATGGGCAGTTACTACCTGATCGGTTACTACAGCACCAATCCCGCCATGGACGGTAAGTTCCGAAAGATTACCGTGAAGCTGAATAATCCAAAACTGGCGGCTAAGTTGGAGCACCGTGAGGGTTATTACGCCGATAAGGTGTGGAATAAGTTGAACTCGCAGGATAAGGAGCAGCAGCTCAAGGAAGCGTTATCCGCGGGGGACCCGGTTACCGATCTGCCCCTCGCTTTGCAGGTGGATTACTTCCGGATCTCCCCCACCGCTTACTATGTGCCGGTGTCCATCAAGGTTCCGGGTTCGGTGGTGGCGCTCGCCGCCAAGCGCGGGGCCAGCCTCACCCAGTTCGATTTCGCCGGCCAGATTCAGGACGAGCGCCGCGCCGTGGTCGGCAACGTGCGCGACAACATTCAGATCAAGCTCGACGAGGAGAACGCCTCCGCCGCCGCCCGCCGGAGCTTCCAGTACGACGCCGGCTTCACGCTCGAGCCCGGCAGGTATCACATGAAATTCGTGGCGCGCGAAAACGTCACCGGCAAGATGGGCACGTTCGAAACGCGCTTCACCGTCCCCGATCTCAGCGCGGACACCTCCGGCCTGAAGCTGAGCAGCATCATCTGGAGCAGCCAGCGCGAGGCCGTCACAGCCGCGGTCGGCACTGCCGCCCGGTTTACGCGCCGCGCCATCCAGGCCAATCCTCTGATCCTCGGAGACCAGAAGGTGATCCCTAACATCACCCACGTCTTCCGCCGCAGCCAGAACCTGTATGTGAACTTCGATGTCTACGATGCCCAGCCCGACCCGGCCAACGACCGCACCCGCCGCGTCAAGGTCGGCATGGGCCTGTTCAACGGCAAGGGCGTGAAGACGTTCGAAATCGGTCCGCTCGACGCCACCAGCCTGGCGCTGACGCGGCCCGAAGCGGTGCCCGTGCAGTTTCAGGTTCCGTTGAAGGACGTGCCCCGGGGCGCCTACACCTGCCAGATCAACGTGGTCGATGAAGTCGGCCGGAAATTCGCCTTCGCCCGCAGCCGGATCGTCATTCAGTAGCACGCCTGTGGTTCAATAAATCGTTAGCCATTCCGAGGAGGCCCGCCATTCCCCGTCGCCGTCACAGAATTTGCACCCGCGCACTGATGCCGCTGCTCGCGTTGCTCGCCGTGCCGGCGCCCGCCGGCGCACAGCCCGCCAGGCGGCCGGATATGGTGATCATGATTTCCGTCGATATGCTCTCCGGGGAGATCATGGACCGCTATGGCGCCGGGCTTCCCGGCGGCCTCGGGCGGCTGGAGCGGGAAGGAGTCTTCTTCGAGAATGGCTTCCAGGAGCATGCCTTCACCGAAACAGGTCCCGGCCATTCGGTTCTGCTCTCCGGCCGCCATCCGGCATCCACCGGCATCCCCGCCAATCAATGGCGCGACCGGGCGTCCGGCGCCACCGTCTATTGCGTGCAGGATACGAACGCCACGGATTTCGGCGATCCCTCCGGCAAGGCCGGCTCCGGCGGGGCCCGCTTCCGCGGCACCAATCTCGGTACGTGGCTTAAGCACCAGGTGCCCGGCAGCCGCGTTTTTTCCATTGCCGGCAAGGACCGCGCCGCCATCCTGATGGCCGGGCCGAATGCCGACGGCGTCTATTGGTTTCAGGACGGCTTCGGCTTCACCACTTCCACGGCTTACGCCAAATCGGTGCCGGCGTGGCTGGCCGAATACGATCGCAACCTGCTGGCCGGGCTGCGCGACCGCAGCATCATCTGGACGCCGATGGGTCCCGATGACGGTCTCACCTATCCCGGCCGCTGGATGGCGGGAGACGTCCCCGTGGTCAGCCGCTTGCCGCGCCTGATCCAGGCTCCGGGGATGAGCATGGAAGCCAAGGCGGGCTACCTGCTGCACGAAGCGCAGGACGGCAGTTTCTGGCGGCGTTGGTGGGCCTCGCCGTTTTTCGACGATGCCATCCTCGATGCCGCCGAGGCGCTGGTCCGCAACGAGCGGCTCGGCCAGGGGCCGGGCACGGACCTGCTTGCCGTCGGGCTTTCCGCGACCAACGCGTTGGAGCACGCCTATGGCGATAGCGGCCCTGAGATGCTGGATCAGATCAGGCGCCTCGACCGGCGGCTCGGGCTGTTTCTCGACCATATGCAGGCGGGCGGAAGATCGGTCGTGGTAGTCCTCAGCGCCGACCACGGCGGGCTCGATTTCGCCGAGCGCCTGCGCGACCAGGGCATTCCCGCGCGGCGGATCGACGTCGAAGGCTGGCTGAAAGAGCTGCAGTCGCGAGTGCGGCAGCAACTGCACCTCGATCGCGACCTCCTGCTGGTGGCGGACGAACAGGACCCCGACCAGTTGTACTTGGATCCCGCCATGGTGCGCAGCCTGGGCAATGCCAAGGAACTCCTGGCAAGCGTCCTCCGCATTGTGCGCGCCATGCCCAACCTGGCGGTGGCGGAGTCTTATGACGAACTGGCGGCTCTGCCCAACAAACGGTTCGACGACCCCCGCGAAGAAAGCCTGGCTTACCGCCTGAAATTCAGCGCTGCTCCGGAGCGCGCCGGCGACATTCTGTTGGCCTTTCCGCCGCTGGTGGAAAGGGGTGGTCCGCCGGGCCACGATCCCGCCCAGCACGGCAGCCCTTATGATTACGATCGGCGCGTGCCCATCATTTTCTGGGGCCCGTGGAAGGGTGAGCAACTCGTAAAGCCGGCCAGCACCGTTGACATCGCGCCCACTCTCGCCCGCGAGCTCGGCATCAAGCCCGAAGAAGCCCTGGACGGCATCGCCCTCGACCTGCCGCGCCGCTAGCAGCTCGAGCGCATGGCTGCCGATAACGGCCGAAGGTCTGCCCGTAGCGCCGGCTTCCAGCCGGCCATGCCTGCGTCCTCGCCGGCATACCTGACCCGTGGGAAAGCCCGGCATGCGCGGCACCGATCCGAGCCGCGACCGTAGGGAGCGGTTCCCTCAAAAAACCAAATCCCGCGGTCA
>DATJMP010000340.1:0-3711 GCA_035508655.1 Bryobacteraceae bacterium | reverse complement strand
ACACGGATTATCGCGAACTGCTCGAGGATCGGGATGTGGATGCGGTGCTGGTCATCACGCCGACCAGCACGCACAAGCAGGTGGTGATGGATGCGACGGTGCGGCGGAAGGCGATCTTCTGCGAAAAGCCACTCGCGCTGGCGCTGGAAGACGCGCAGGAGATGGTGGCGGCGGTGGAGCGGGCGGGCGTCTTCTTCCACGCCGGATTCCAGCGACGCTTCGACCCCGGCTATGTGGCGGCGAAACGGAAGATTGAAGAGGGCGCGATCGGGCAGCCAATCGTAATGTCGTCGACTTCGCGCGATCCGTATCCGCCGCCGCTCGCATTCTGCGATCCGCGGAAGAGCGGCGGCCTGATCGCCGATATGGGGATTCACGATTTCGACCTGGGCCGGATGTTTCTGGGCGAGGTGGAACAGGTGCACTCGATCGGCGGCGCGCTGGCGTATCCGGAGATGAAATCGGTCGGGGATATCGACAATGCGGTGGTAAACCTGGCTTTCGAAAACGGCGCGCTGGGGACGGTGCAGTTGAGCCGTAACGCGGTGTTCGGGTACGACATCCGCACGGAAATCTGGGGGACGAAGGGAACGCTCCAGATCGGCTACGCCATCGAGACGCCCCTGCTGGTGATGACGGAGGCAGGAATCACGCACGACGTGGTGCAGGGATTCATGCAGAGGTTCGAGACGGCCTACCTGGCGCAGATTCAGGATTTCGTGGATCGGGTGGTGCAGGGGAACAGGCCGTCTCTTGGCGGGGCGGATGCGATGGCGGCGCTGCGCATCAGCCTGGCGGCGACGAGGTCGCGCGAGGAAGGACGTCCGGTGCGCGTGAGCGAGTTCGAGCCGGCGCGGCCCACGGCCGCGGGATAGAACGATATGGAAGACTCGAAGGAATCTTTGATGCGGGCGATTCTGACGGATCCGCAACTATGGGCGCCGATCGGCAGCCTGATTTTCGGAGTCGTGCTGCTGGTGCTGCTGAAATGACCTCCCCAACCATGACTACGAAGGTGTCGGCGCATTCACTGCACGTGCTGGGCGTGGCGTGCGGGCTGGCAGCGGGGGCGTGGCTGGGTGCAGCGGAGGCACCGACCAAGCTGGTGACAGCCGGGCTCTCGCCGTTCGTGGTTTCGCTGGGGATGGTGCTGGGCGTGTTCGTGGGCCGATGGACGGTGCCAATGGCGCTGAAGGGCACAGGCTACATCTGGGCCGACCTGCGGGCGAAGCCGCATCTGATGGTTTGGGCGGTGCTGGCCGGAATGCTGTGGGCGGTGGCGAACACGCTGACTGTTTTCGCCATACGCAACGTGGGATTATCGACTGCGTTTCCTCTGTGGAACACCAACAGCCTCGTCGGACTGTTCTGGGGCTGGTTGCTTTTCAACGAGCTGCGCGGAGCGACGGGGATCGAACGGGCGAAGGTGCTGGGAGGTGCCGGAGCGATCGTGACCGGAGCCACTATCGTTGCCTACGCGACGGCCTCCAGGGATTCCGGCGGGGCGCATGGCGCAGCGGTGCTCGGCATTCTGGCGGCGGTGGGCGCGGGAGTGCTGTGGGGAACGATGTACGTGCCGTATCGCAAGGCATATATCAGCGGGATGAATCCGCTCTCGTTCGTGACGGTGTTTACGTTCGGCGAACTGGGGACGGCGGCAGCGCTGGCGGCGGCGTTCGACGGCGGATGGAGTGGACTGGCGGTGTCGGTAGTGCGGGCGCGGCCGGCCCTTTTCTGGCTGTTCCTGGGCGGCTTCTGCTGGGTGCTGGGCGATTTGTTCCAGCAGTACGCCGCCAAATATATCGGGATCAGCCGTGGCATTCCGCTATCGAATACGAACCAGTTGTGGGGACTGGCATGGGGCGCGCTGGTGTTCGGTGAGTTTGCCGGGCAGAGCGGGCGCAGCGTGGCGCTGCTGCTTGCGGGGTCGCTGGTGATGATCGCGGGGGTGGTAGCGATCAGCTTTGCGGGCGCGGCGGAATCGGAGCAGCGGTCGTGGAGAACGGCGATGGATCGGGAATGCCGGCGGTACGGGCTGGACCGGGAGCATGTGGCGGCGGCGGTGGAAGGACGAGAAGCGCTGGAGGCGGAACGGCCCCGGCGGTGGTGGGAATTCCTCATCATGGCCGCGGCGGTGGTGCTGTTCGTGTGGCTGGGCGCGGGCGCGACGCGGCAGCCGATTGCGGTGAACGTGCCGTGGATGGTGGGGCTGATGGTGGCATCGGGGGCGTTTCTGATCGGGTGCGGCGTGCTGCTGTGGAAGCGGACGCGGTTTACCTAAACCCTGGGATTAGGGATCAGGGGTTAGGGATCGGGGAATCGGGGCTCGGATTTGGGCCCGGTTCCATGGTTCCTGTTGGGTCGCAATTCAACATGTATGCGCCGCTACGGGTGCCAATGACAGGTGGTATATGTGGGGGAACTTTGATGTAAGGAGTGCGTGTGAGATTTTGTTCCCTCGTTCTCGCGCTGCTGTTTTTGCTGCCTTTGGCAGCTCAGGATACGCGCTATCCGCCGGAAGGCAGCCAGATTCCCGGGCCGGGGCAGACGCCGCCGCAGCCGCAATGGGTCACCAGCCTTCTCCAATTCCGCGCGAGCGGCAATTCGGAGTTTGCCGCGTGGCTGGCGGATTTGAAGCAATGGCGGCACGAGCGGCTGATCCGCATGGGATACGACGATGCCGAATACCGTCGGCAGGAACTGCTCTGGACACAGAAGAACTTCGTCTCACCGCAGGCGATGGTGGAGGACCGGTACTTTTACGATCCGGAGCGGCGCGTGTACACGGTGGGCCGCTTCCTGGACGATCTGGACAAGCGGTATGGCGGCATCGACAGCGTGCTGCTGTGGCCGGTGTATCCGAATATCGGGATCGATAACCGCAACCAGTGGGATTTGCATCGCGATATGCCGGGCGGCATTCCGGCGCTGCGCAAGATGGTAGAGGATTTCCATCGGCGTGGCGTGCGCGTATTGTTTCCGGCCATGCCGTGGGACACGGGAACGCATGACGCGGGGGTGCCGCACTGGACGGCGACGGCGCAGTTGATGGCGGAGATCGGCGCGGACGGCGTCAACGGCGACACGTTCTCCGGCGTGCCGAAAGCTTACCGGACGGCGTCGGACGAGACGGGGCACGCGGTGGCGTTCGAGCCCGAAGGCGCGCCGGAGGCTGACGAAGGCCTGATGTGGAACAACATGAACTGGACCAATTTCCGGTTCACGTTCGTGCCGGCAGTGCCGAAGCAAAAATGGCTGGAGCCGCGCCACATGATCAACATCAGCGACCGCTGGTCGCGGGACAAGACGGACGATTTGCAGTATGCGTTCTTCAACGGCATCGGGTATGTGAGCTGGGAGAATATCTGGGGAATCTGGAACCAGATCACGCCTCGGGACGCCGAAGCGCTGCGGAGGGTAGCGGCCATCCAGCGGCGCTTCGCCGCGCACATGGTGAGCGCGGATTGGGAACCGCACACGCCGGTGATGCAGTACGGCGTGTTCGCGTCGAAATTCCCGCTAGCGGCGAGCACCGTGTGGACCTTCGTCAATCGCAACGAGTATCCGATAGAGGGCGAGCAGATTGCGGTGCCGCACCGGGCGGGGCGGCGGTATTACGACCTATGGCACGGGGTGGAGTTGCAGCCGCGTCTGGCGGGCGAGACGGCGGTGCTGCGATTCGCGATGGAAGGGAACGGTTTCGGCGCGGTG
>DATJMP010000339.1:0-4342 GCA_035508655.1 Bryobacteraceae bacterium | reverse complement strand
CCGATCCGAGCCGCGACTGAAAGGAGCGGTCCTAACCTCCCCAGCTTCTTCTCCAGGTACTCCACAGCCGCCTGGTACGCGTTCCGCCATGAGCGCCACAGCAGGAAATCGTGGACCTCTTACGTTCCGCCACAGTATCGTACGGGCCAGCGTGCTTGGCCTGCTGGTGATGTTCTACGCCTACGTCATGCCCGTGTGGGCGCCGTAGGCATTCCCGGGTATCGTGAAACCGCTCCCTGCCGGTCGCGGCTCCGATCCGAGCCGCGACTGCCTTACCTCCCCAGCTTCTTCTCCAGGTACTCCACAGCCGCCTGGTACGCGTTCCGCCATGAGCGCCATAGCAGGAAATCGTGGACCTCGTCCGGAAAAACGAGCTCTTTCACTTCTACGTTCCGCCGCCGCAGCGCATCGGCCAGCATTACCGTCTGGTTGAAATGCACGTTGCGGTCGTCATCCCCCTGAATCAGCAGCACCGGCGAGCGCCAAGTGTCAAGAAACGCCATGGGCGACGAATCGAACGCAATCTTGTAATCCGGTTCGCCGGCCGGGATGCCGAGCTCCTTGGCCCAATCGTGCACGCCATGGAAATCCACGCCGGCGCGGTAGAGATCCGATGAGCGCGCCAGGGCCATCGCCGTCAAATATCCCCCGTACGAGCCGCCCCAGGCGGCGATGCGGCCAGGGTCCACGTCGGTACGGGTTCTGAGGTATTCGGCCGCTGCCTTCGCATCCTGGTATTCGCTGCCGCCCGATGCGCCGTAGTGCAGCGCTTCGCGGAAGTCGAGGCCATAGCCGATCCCGCTGCGGTAATTGACCGACAACACCACGTAGCCGCTGTTCGCCAGGTACTGGTTCAGCGCGTAAGCGTTGGAATAGTAATACATGTAATGCCAGCCAAGCAGCATCTGGCGCCGCGAGCCGCCGTGGAAGAACACAGCCGCCGGAGCACGACCGCTCGCATGCGGCGGTAGAAAAAGTTGGCCGTGAATCTCCAGGCCGTCGGCGCTTTTGAAAATCACCGGCTGCGGGGTGACCATGCTCGCGGCCGGAAAATTCGCCGGGATGGCGGAAGCGTCGAGATCATGGACCGAGCCTGCCATCATAACCGCGGCGCGCAGCGGCCTGGCGGTATCCGAGCGAAGGAACGCGATGGATCCGCCCTGGCTTGCCACCGCCGGCTGGCATTCGATGCCATCGCCGGAACTCAGCGCCACGGGCGGGCGGGGGCTGAGCGAAACCTGCCACAGATGGCGCCGGTCGATATCGCCCTGGTTGGACGAGTAAACGACTTCGCGTCTTCCCGGCGCGACCGCCACGTCCTCCACTTCGAAATTGCCCGGCGTTAATAAGACGGTGACGCCGCCCGTTCGCGGCACCGCGTACAGGTGCGTCCACCCGTCTGCTTCCCAGGGGAACACGATCGCCCCGCGATCCATCCAGAACAACTGCTCTTCGCCCGCCAGTTCACGAAACACGCTGCCCCGTCCCGGCTTCGCCCGCCAGATCTGCCCTCCTTCGCCCGTGGCCGCGTCCGCCACACGAATCGACCACGGCTCGCCCTGCCGATGCGGCTCGCGCACTGCCCGCTTTCCCGTGGAGGGAATGCGCACAAACGCGATTTCGCGCCCGTCCGGCGACCATGCCGGGTAGAGGTCGTAATCGGTACTCGGGTCGAGGTAGCGAAGCGCCTGCGCCTCGACGTCATACACGCCAATGAAGCCGTGATCCCCGCGGCCGCTGGTGAAGGCGATGCGTGTGCCATCGGGAGACCACATCGGCCGGCCACAAGTCCCACGCGCCACGAACGCCTGCGTCGCGGCCGACTTCCCATCCAGCGGCGTCCACCAGATCTGTCCTTTGCGTACGAACGCCACGCGGTCGCCCTTGGGCGAGACCGCCGGCGCGCTGCCTTCCGCAATCTTTTGCGCCATGCAGCACTGCAGCGACGCGAACCACAAATCCTGCGCCACACCCTTGGGATTTTCCGCCGGATTCGGCGCTTCACCCGCCCCATTCGGACCGCCGCCGCGCACGAAGACAATGCCGGTCCCATCCGGCGTCCATGCGAGATCGTCGATTTCCTGCCCGTCGTCGACACTGAACGCTGTGATCTTCCGCGCCCGATAGAGCGGCGGTTCCGCCACCATTACGTTGCGCGCGCCGAGCCGGTTGGAGACCCAGGCGAATGCACCGCCCGCCGGGGCAGCCGTCAGATCGGTGGGAAAGGCCGCGCTCAGCGCCTGATCCAGCGTGAACGGCGGCGGTGCCGCATACGCGCATAGCGCGAGGGCGAAACCTGCGAGAAACTTCACACTTTCATGATACCTGTCCGCTTTTCGCCGTTCCGGCTGGCGCAAGTTCCGCTAAGGTTCCGTCTCGTATTCCGCCTTCGCCCGGGGGGGATATACATAGGCAGACACCAGGCTTTCACCGCCGCTGCCGATCGCCTTCACACCGAACTTGACGTCGTCGATCGAGACATCCTTCAGCGTGATTTTTGTGACCTTGCCGGCGTAAATTTCCTTTTCCCAGTAAGGCGCGTTGGTCGACCGCATCACCACGACATATCCCTGAATATCGTCCTCCCGTCCGTCCGGTTTCCATTCCAGCACGGCGTCATAGCCGGAACCGCGCGAAATCATTGGCGTGGGGCGCGGAGGGGTGGGCCTGGCCGTGAGCGACGAATTAGCGGATGGGCGCGGCATGCGCATCACTAAGGGCGGCTTGGGCGCCAGCGCCAGGCTGGCTGCGACCGCGGCATTCAGCCGCGCCACGCGCGCCGTGTACGGTACCGACATGTTCTCCAGCAAATCGGTGTCGTGGTGCTGATTCGCGTAGATTTCGTTGGGCGTCGATACTCGCACCGCTGCAAACCCTTCCAACTGGAAGGGAGTGTGGTCGCCGCCACGTCCCAGGCGGTCTTGGGCGAAAATCGTGTTCACCTCGAATGCCGGCAGGTAGCGCTCGCCGATCTCCTTCACGTAGCGGGAAAGCTGCTGGTTGAGCGAATCCATCCTATCGTCGCTATAAATATTCACCGCTCCGTTGCCGAAGCGCCCGCTGCCGGAATGATCGGTACCGATGATGTCGTTATTGAGCACGGCTTCGATCACCTGCCCATCTTTCTTCAGCTTGGCGGACTCGAGCGTGCTGCCCACCAGTCCCTGCTCCTCGCCGGCGAAACTGACGAAGACGAGGGTCTTGTCGAATTCGTACTGGCTCATGACGCGCGCCAGTTCCATCACCGCCGCGGTGCCGCTGGCGTCGTCGCAGGCGCCGGGCGCCGGGAGGTTAGCATTCTTCTCAAAGTCGGCCGGCGTCAGCTGCGGCAGGCGTGCCGCGTCGGTATTGGCCGGACGGTTACCCAGGTTCAGCGAATCGTAATGCGCGGAGACGAAGACCTGCGTCTCCGGCATCTTGGTTCCCGGCAGCACCGCCAGCACGTTCCACAGGTCCACGTCCTTGAAGATCCGCTGCCCCTGCTTCTTCACGCGAAATTTGTCGAACCGCACCTGGAGCCGCGGGCTATAGCTCTGAAACTCGCGGAGAATCCATTCGCGTGCGGCGCCCACGCCGTGCTCCGGGTCGTCCGCGTTGGATAGCGTGTTGCGCGTGCCGAAGGCTTGCAGCCTCTCGATAATGGCCCGGATGCGGGCCTCGGAGATCTGGTCCACGATCTGGACGATTTTGGGGTTGATGGTGTTTGGTTGCGCCGTTGTGATTCCGGCACAAAACATAAACAGGACCGCCGCCGCGGCCATCCGGGTGAGCATCATGGGAGTTATCAGGATACCGAATTTCGCCTCCGTTTGCGGCCCCATTCTGGCGCGAAATGACCGGTACTTCCATGCCCTCAGGATCATCGCGGACTATACCTGACTGCCAAGCCTCCTAGTCCCAATCCCGCTCGCCCATCCCGCGCTACACTGTTTCCGATGCCCATCTATCAGGTTGTTGTCCTGGCAATCGTGCAAGGCCTCACCGAGTTTCTTCCCATCAGCAGCACGGCCCACCTCTACCTCACCTCGTGGCTGCTGGACTGGAAAACCGAATCGCTCACCTTCGACATCATGCTGCACCTCGGCACGCTGATCGCCGTGGTGATCTATTTCTTCCCGGATTGGATTCAGATCTTCGGTCAAGCCTTCGGCATGCACGTCGGACACGACGAGCAGTTGAAACAGAATCGCGCCCTGCTGTGGCTGCTGGCTATCGGTTCCATTCCCGTGGGCATCGCCGGCCTGGCATTCGAAAAGAAGGCTGATTCGGAATGGCGGACGCCACTGGTTATGGGCGCGACCATGATCATTGTCGGCATCGTAATCTGGATTGCGGAGCGCTC
>DATJMP010000338.1:0-22539 GCA_035508655.1 Bryobacteraceae bacterium | reverse complement strand
CGCCGGCCCTGGTCCACAGAGTCCAAAGAACCCCGAGGAACCACCCGTAAAAAAGCCTTCAGATACGAATGACGTCCCTTCCGTAAGAATGGTTGCAATTCGCAACAGCTATACGGTCTGCCCCATAGGCCGGTAACGCCGTATCGCTCGCAACCCGATCAGCTCCGCCACCCGGCCGAGCAGATGAGGCACATTCTCCGTCCGGATTGAAATCTTGTCTTGGTTACGGACTGAATGCTGCCCTCGAACCGGATCGTTCGAAGTGACGGCAGCCGTTGCGGGGCGGTAGTCCTTTACCCGCGCATAAGCCAGCACGGCGCGTAAAGACGGATCACCACCGCTCAGAACCAGCTCGTACTTACCTTTGTCCAACATTGCGACGGCCTCGGAGGCGGTCGCCGCCACATCGACGGCGTAGCCTCCGGCCTGGAGGATGGTCTGCAAGGTCAGACGTGCAGCCAGCTCGCTGTGCGCCACCAACAACCGCGCTAAGTCGAGAGTCGGGGCAGCGTTGAGCGTCTTTCGCATTCCAGTCTGGGAACCCGCGGAAGAAGTCCTTCCCACTGGCCGGCTGAAACCCAGATACGTCCGATACGGTTCCTGCCGGAAAATCGACTTCATTCACGGGCTGCTAGAATTACTTTAACCGAACTTGCCCCATTTTCGACCACTTATTTTGCTGCGCTGCACGTACATGCCTGGCCATTTAGGATCAATTGATCCAGTCTCTTACATAAGTACTAAGAGTACGATTACCGCTGCCGGCGGCGCTCATAATTCGCCCATTTTTCCGGAGCGAAAATCCTCTACCGCCTGGATAACCTCCTCCCTGGTGTTCATCACAAACGGCCCGTAGCGCGCGACCGTCTCTCCAATCGGCTCACCCGCAATCAGCAGGAAACTCAGCGGTGCCGTCCCCGTATTGACAACCCGAATGGGCCCCTCGGAACCCGGCTTTCCCCGGTCGAAGACGGCCACCTGGTTCTGCTTTGCCGCTTCTCCCCCGAAGGTGCCCGCGCCCTCAATCACGTAGGCAAGGGCGTTGTGACTCCCCGGCACCGCTTGCGTGAAATCGGCCCCGGGCGCCAGGGTTAGATGCAGATATAAAACGGGGATACGGGTCTCGATTACCCCTTTTGCCCCCAGCGCTTCCCCGGCGATGACTTTGGCTTTCACTTCCGCGCCTGCGGTCCGTGCCACCGGAATGCGGTCCGAGGCCGTGTCCTGGTATCGTGGGGCAGTCATTTTGTCACGCCGCGGAAGGTTCACCCAGAGTTGAAAGCCGTGCAGACGGCCGCCCTCCCGAACCAAGCCTTGTCCAGGCATCTCCGAATGGACCAATCCTGATCCCGCCGTCATCCATTGCACGTCGCCGGGCCGCAGCGTACCGCGATTTCCCCAGGAATCGCGATGCTGCATTTCCCCGCTCAACAAGTAAGTGACCGTTTCGAATCCGCGATGCGGATGTGGCGGGAAGCCGCGCGGGTCACCTGGCGCAAAGTCCATCGGACCCATCTGGTCGAGCAACAGAAAAGGATCCAGTTCGCTCAGGGCCACCCCGGGAAAGGCACGCCGTAGTTCGACTCCGTCGCCATCGCTCGCCCGTGGGGCTGTAAAAATCCGTACCGGTTTTCTTTCCTCGATCCTCATATCTCCACCTCAAGATAATTGATGTTAAGATACTCGAAAGGATTCAGTATGGCGCACGAAACCGGTGTTCATCTCTGGCTCATCCTCATGAAGGCCCACGAAGCGCTCCGGCAGCACGCGATCCGTCACGTGCAGACACTGGGGATCGGCTTTTCCGATTTCGCGGTTTTGGAAGTACTTCTGCACAAAGGACCGACGCCCGTCAACGAGATTGGGCGGCGGGTCCGTCTGACCAGCGGATCGATCACCGCCGCCGTCGACCGGCTGGAGCGCAAAGGACTGGTAGAGCGGCACGGGGACCCGG
Organism: Bryobacteraceae bacterium; assembly: GCA_035508655.1. Classification (GTDB taxonomy): domain Bacteria; phylum Acidobacteriota; class Terriglobia; order Bryobacterales; family Bryobacteraceae; genus DATGMB01. Next base: position 20,585 of record DATJMP010000338.1, on the reverse strand, counting down.
CAGACCGGCGCACCCGTATGGTCCACCTGACGGCTGCCGGCCGCCAGCTTATCTCCACCGCGTTCGCCGAGCATAGCCTGGCTATGGAGCGGGCCACGGCGGGCCTCACCCCGGAAGAGCGCGCCGAGGCGGCTGCCCTGCTAAAAAAGCTCGGCCGGTCCGCGGAGGCTAGTCTGGAAGAGTGAACGATGGCTCCGGCAGGCATGCGATATTGAAAGCTGGGCAGTGTTCATGCATCCACCGCTTGCCAAGACCGGCCGCCCGGTGAGCAGCCGCGTCGTCCTAATGGCCGGCTTCGGCGGCCTTTTGCTCCTGATGACCTTTTCCGGTATCGATGGGACACAGGCTCTCGAGCAAATTCAGCAGTCCAACGACGCCACGCGCGAGGCCTTCCTGGAACGCACACGGGTGTTGGACCGGATCCGCGCCGACCTCTACGTCTCCGGAACCTACGTGCGCGATTACCTGCTGGAGCCGGAAAGCGGGCGCGCGGAAGGCAACCGCTTCAGCCTGCTGGAAACCCGCCGGGATATGGAAGCCGCGCTGGCCGAATACCGGGCCATGATTCACAACCGGGAAACGGTCCCGTTTCAAGGCTTGACGCGCGAGCTCTCGGGTTATTGGGCGCTGCTCGAGCCGGTCTTCCGGTGGACGCCCGAGCAGCGGCGCCAGGCGGGCTATGCCTTCCTGCGCGACGAGGTATTTCCTCGCCGGCAGGCCATGCTGGCAATTGCCGATGGCATCGGCGCCATGAACGAATCCGAACTGAACGAGGGCAAGGACAGGATCGAACATGAATTCGTTCGGTTGCGGGGGCGGCTGCGCTGGACGGTAGCGCTGACCGTCGGTCTGGGACTTCTTCTGGCCACCTTCAGCATGCGGAAGATTCTCGGGTTGGAGGCGGAAACGGCCAGACACTACGAGGAAATTGCCCGCGCGCGCGCCGAGTTGCAGCAGCTATCCGCCCGCCTGGTGGAGGCGCAGGAGGAAGAGCGCCGCTCCATTTCCCGCGAACTCCACGACCAGGTCGGCCAGGCGCTGACCGGGGTGCTGGTGGAGATGGCCAATCTCACTGTACTGATCCGCGCGCACGACATGGACGGCGTGTCCGATAAGGCGGCCGAAATCAAGAAATTGATCGAGGAATCGATTCGCGTGGTGCGCAATATGGCGCTATTGTTGCGGCCCTCGATGCTGGATGATCTCGGGCTGGTCCCGGCACTCGAATGGCAGGCGCGGGAGGTTTCCAAGCGGGGGAGCGTTTGGGTGGACGTAGATGCGCGGCAGGTGTCCGAGCAGCTTCCCGAAGAGCATAAGACGTGTATCTACCGCGTGGTGCAGGAGGCGCTGCATAACATCGTGCAGCATGCCGGCGCACGCAAAGTGAAGGTCACGGTGTGGCAGGACGAGCTGCGGCTCGGCCTTTCGGTGGAAGACGACGGCCGCGGCTTCGACCCCGGGCGCCAGAAAGGCATGGGGCTGGTGGGCATGGAGGAGCGGGTGAAGCACCTCGGCGGCAACTTCGAAGTTCATTCCCACCCGGGCGCCGGAACCGTGCTCACCATCTCGCTGCCGCTGCCGGCCAGGGTGGCGGCATGAAGAACATCCGTATCCTGCTGGCCGACGATCACACGGTGGTCCGGAAAGGCCTCCGCTTACTGCTGGAAAGCCAGCCGGAGTTTGCGGTAGTCGCCGAAGCCGCCAACGGCCGCGAGGCCGTGGCTATGGCCGAAGAGCAGCATCCCGCAGTGGTGGTCATTGATGTCGGCATGCCTATCCTGAACGGTATTGAAGCAGCCCGCCAGATCCTGGCCAAGCTGCCGCAGACGGCGGTGGTCTTCCTCAGCATGCACTCCGACGAGAGCTACGTCCTGCGCGCCCTCAAAGCCGGCGCACGCAGCTACCTGCTGAAGGATTCGGCCGAACAGGATCTGATTAACGCGGTGAAGGCCGTGAGCGAAGGGAAGGCCTTCTTCAGTCCCGCAATCAGCAAGATGTTAGTGGAGGACTACATGCGCTCGCTGGCAGAACGCAACGTGGAAGACAGCTATGAGCTGCTGACCACGCGGGAGCGCGAGGTCCTGCAACTGCTGGCCGAAGGTAAGAACAACAAGGAAGTGGCCGGCATTCTCAACCTTAGCCTCTACACCATCGAGACGCACCGCGGCAACATTCTGCAAAAGCTCAACTTGCATAGCGGGGCGGAGCTTATTCTCTATGCCATCCGCAAGGGCGTGATTCGATAACCCGATCCGATTTCTCGATTTTTTCATGAGTGTTTTTTGAGATTGTGATCGACGCGTCACCAAGAGCGGTTTAAAATTGAATTAGAAGAGCTACATTTTGGAGCGCGCATTATGATCTCCCGGATTCTTCTCATCTCCGGGCGTCAGGAAGATGCCCGCCAGATTTCGCAAATGGTGCGGTCGCTTCCGCTGGCAGTAGAGTATGCGGAAAGCCTGCATCACGCGCGCGCCAAGCTTCGGCAGGCCGAGTACGAAGTCGTTTTGACCGAAGCCAAACTCCCCGACGGAAACTGGCTGGATGTGCTCCACTTGGTCAGGGCATGTCCACAGGATTTGGAAGTCATTATCACCGACCCGCATGCGGATGCCCGCCTCTGGTCGGAAGCACTCAACCGCGGTGCCTACGATTTGATTGCGCAGCCATTTTATGAGGCCGAGGTATGTAGGATTTTGCACAACGCCTGCACTCGTAAAATGGAAGACGCGCCGGCTACAGCTCTATAGCGCCCATCGCACGGATTTTACGCGCGCTCCTGGTTCGGGCAAGTTTTCTCGGGCACTCGGGTTCGGAGGCGTTCCAGCCACGGCGACATGCCTTGGCCCGTCTTGGCGGAGAGCGGCAGCACGGCCAACGGCGGATTGACCGCCGCGATATTGGCTGCTGCGGCTTCTAGATCAAACCCTACGGCATCGGCCAGATCCATCTTGGTGATGACGGCCAGATCCGCAGCATGAAAAATTCCGGGGTATTTCAGCGGCTTATCCTCGCCTTCCGTAACGGACATTAGAACTACACGCGCATTCTCGCCCAGATCATAGGAGGTCGGGCAGACCAGGTTGCCGACATTTTCGATGAACAACAGGTCCAGATTCGCGAGGTCCCAATCTGCGAGCGCCTTCATTACCATGTCAGCTTCCAGGTGACAAACGGTTCCGGTGACGATCTGGCGCACCGGTGCGCCGGAGCGGGCGAGACGCCGAGCGTCATTCTCGGTTGCCAGATCGCCAACCAATGCCGCGACGCGGAGCGACGGGCGCAGTTCCGCCAGCGTCCGTTCGAGAAACATGGTCTTGCCGGAGCCGGGGCTGGAGACAAGGCTCACGGCGTAGACTCCGGCGCGGCGGAACTGCTCACGCAGTTCGCGGGCAACCAAGTCGTTGCGTTTGAGCACATTCTGGCGAATTTCGAGCAGGCGGGGTTGAGCGGTCATGGATCGATCTCCAGGGCGGTCACCTCAAGTTCGGCGCCTTCGAGCACCTGGGGAGCCGGTGTGCCGCACTCCGGGCAGCGCAGGGATTGCGGGGAAAGCACTGTGCGCCGGGCATTGCAGGGAGCGCAGAAAACCACGATCGGCGCGTCTTCGATCACCAGTCGCGACTGTGCGAGCGGGGTGCCCGCAGCCGCCATTTCATACGAGCCGACAAGCGCTTCCCGCACCAGCCCCGCGAGCGGCCCCAGCCTGAGGTGGATGGCGAGCACATGGACGCCGCGGCTTTCCGCCTCCTCGCGAGCGAGATCGACGATGCACGAAGCGATCGAAAGCTCATGCATCGGGGCACTCCAGCAGCTCCCGGATCACATGGTAAATCGAGGCCTGGACTTCCTGGATGCGGGGAATATAGTCGCTGCGTACGACGATCGGGTGGTCGGCAAGGCCTCGGCGGAGGATCTCGCCGCCGTCGTAGCCAAGCAGGGCCACCGTCAGCAGGTTGCGCCGGCTCGCCTCCTCCAGCGCGGCGAGGAGATTGCGGGAGCCGCCGCTGGTGGAGATGGCGACCGCGACATCCGGGGGCTGGGCGTGCGCGATCAACTGGCGCAGAAAAATCACCTCCGGGCCAATGTCGTTGGCCAGCGCGGAGAGGATGGCGGGCTCGCCGGAAAGCGAGATGGCCGGGACGGGTCGGAATCCGGGTGGCGGCAGAAGGCAGTCGAGGGCGAAATCGTTGGCGTCGGTCGCCGAGCCGCCGTTGCCGAAGATGATGAGCTTGCCTCCGGCGCGGACACGTGCGGAGATGGCGGCGGCGGCCCGGGTGATGGCCGCGGATTCCTCTTCAGCCACGAGGGCACGCAGACGGGCGTCGTCGGAGACCTTGGCGCGGATGGAGGCCGCGACTTCTTCGTAGAGCCGGCTTTCAGCCGGCAATGCCGGCATTCCTGCCGGCATCCGCTGCTCCCGTGGAGATGCCGGCTCGAGAGCCGGTATGGGCGCCCGGAAGGGCGGCGCTACGGCGGGAGCGAGGAACGGATACAGGAAATCAGCCTGGCCGGGATCGGAGGAAATCTCCTGGTGTTCAAAAAAGACGTGAACGGTTTCCCAGAGGGTGTGATAGAGGATCTCGATGACTTCCTGATGATGGAAGGGATTGGAAGAGACAGATTCGACGGCATAATCGGCGTCGGCTCCGGGGAGGGCGAAGGTCATTGCGCCTTTGTGGCACGCGGACGCGAGAACGCGGCCGATTTCGGAATCTCCCTCCGGCGGTCCGAAGCCCATCACAATGTCCCACGGCCGGACCAGCGTTTCTACCGCCGCGGCAGGCAGCATTGAGAGGTCGAGCGCAGGCAGAGCGCGCTTACCGACGATCACGGGGTGGACGAATTCCACCGACACGTGCTGAGCGTCGGTTGCGTAGACTCCGTGGCCGAAGGCGAGGAGCCGGCCGCCAGCCAGGAAACGCTGCGCCATCTCACGGCAGGCCAGGGCGAGCCGGCCCGCCTGGCGGGCGAAGAAATCTTCGTAAGCCGCATTTCGTTCCAGCAGCAGGCGCGCGGTGCGGGACCGAATGGGAGCGACGGCCGGCATATCAGCAGATCCGCGGCAAGGGATCGCCGACCAGCAGGTCGACGATTCGCGTTCCGCCAAACTGGGTCTTGAGCAGTACCAGCCCAGAGGAATCCGCGCGAACGGTTCCGATGAGCGCGGCGCCACGGCCGGCGGAATCGGACTGCATCGCCCCCAGAGCGGCCTCGGCGCCCTCGGGGGCGACGAACGCAACCAGCCGGCCCTCGCAGGCAGCGTAGAGCGGATCGATGCCGAGAATTTCGCAGGCCCCCCGGACTTCGTCCCGCACCGGAACCGCGTTTTCGTCCACAACAATCGACACTCCTGCGGCGGCGGCGACTTCGTTCAGGATGGTCGCTACGCCGCCGCGCGTGGCATCGCGCATGGCGTGCACAGCGGTGGTCGCGTCGAGCATGCGTGCCACCAGCGTGTGGAGTGGCGCAGTGTCGGAGGCCAGATCGGAGACTAGATCGAGTTCCCCGCGCGCCAACATGATGGTCACGCCATGGTCGCCGATGGGGCCGGAGACCAGCACGGCATCGCCGGGCTTCACGGTACCCGCACCCAGGCGCACGTCGCGTTCGAGCACGCCGATCCCGCTGGTGTTGATGAAGCAGCCGTCCGCCTTGCCGCGCTGAACCACCTTGGTGTCGCCTGCGACGATTTGCACGCCCGCGGTGGCGGCAGCGCGAGCCATGGAAGCGGCGATACGCTGAAGATCGGCGACCGGGAAACCCTCTTCAAGAATGAAGCCGGCCGAAAGATAGAGCGGGCGCGCGCCGGAAACGGCCAGGTCGTTGACCGTGCCGTTCACAGCCAGGTCTCCGATGTCACCGCCCGGAAAGAAGAGCGGGGAAACGACGAAGGAATCCGTGGTGAAGGCAAGGCGGCCGGGGTTGACCGTGAATACGGCCTGGTCCTCCATAGGTTCGAGCAGCGGATTGTGGAAAGCCTCCAGAAACAGCGCTTCGATCAGCGTGTGGGTGGCCTTGCCGCCGGCACCATGCGACATGGTGATGCGCTCCTCGCGCAGCGTCGGCTTGCGGCGGCGGAACGATTCGATTCGGGCGAGCGCTTCGCGCTCCAGTTCGGGGCGGGCGGTCATCGGGCAGCCTCCTGGATGTGCTCGCGGGTAAAGCGTCCGAAATTGTAATAGGCGGCGCAGGCGCCCTCGGAGGAGACCATGCACGTGCCGATCGGCGTTTCGGGCGTACAAGCGGTACCGAACACCTTGCATTCCCACGGCTTCAGTACGCCCTTCAGCACCTCGCCGCACTGGCAGGCCTTGGGGTCGGCGACGCGCACGCCCGGAATCGCGAAGAGGCGCTCGGCATCGAATGCCGCGAAGGAATCACGCAGCTTGAGGGCCGATTGCGAGATGAAACCCAGGCCGCGCCATTCGAAATAGGGGCGAAGCTCCATGGTCTGGCGGATCACGTCGAGCGCCTTCGGATTGCCTTCCCAGGGAACGACACGCGTGTACTGGTTTTCCACCTCGCAGCGTCCTTCGGCCAGTTGCTTGAGCAGCATACGGATGGATTCGAGAACATCGAGTGGTTCGAAGCCGGCCACCACCACCGGCCTTTTGAAGGCCGCCGAAATGAACTGGTAGGGGCGGCAGCCGATCACGGTAGAGACATGCCCCGGACCGAGAAATCCATCCAGCCGCAGGTCGGGAGAATCGAGGATCGCCTTGATGGCGGGGACAATTGTGACGTGGTTGCAGAACAGAGAGAAGTTCTCGACGCGTTCGGCGGCGGCTTTGAGAAGAGTGAGCGCGGTGGAAGGCGCAGTGGTTTCGAAACCGATGGCCATGAAGACCACGCGGCGGTCAGGATTGCGGCGGGCAAGCCGGAGCGCATCGAGCGGCGAGTAGACCATGCGGATATCGGCGCCGGCGGCGTTGGCATCGAGAAAGCTGCCGGCGCCGCCCGGAACGCGCATCATATCCCCGAAGCACGCCAGGATGACGCCTGGCTGGCGCGCGATGGCGATGGCGTCGTCCACGCGGCCCATGGGAATGACGCATACCGGGCAGCCGGGGCCATGCACCAGCGTGATGTTGGCAGGCAGGTAGTCTTCGATGCCGTGCTTGTAAATGGTGTGGGTGTGGCCGCCGCAGACCTCCATGAAACGGTAGTGGCGTCGCGGATCGGCCAGCCGCACGATTTCGGAGGCCAGCTCGCACGCAAGCGTGCGGTCGCGGTACTCATCAACAAAACGCATAGGTCACTCCACTCTCCTGAAAACCCCAACAGAGCCGCGGCCGGGGCCCCCGGCCGGCCCGCCCTTGGCCGGCTGGGGTGGGCAACCGTAAGGGAACAGTCCTCTAGCGCCAGCCTGAACCGTTCCCTTACGGTCGCGGCTCGGTTGACATGCTTTACGGCGAGCCGCTCTCCTTGATGACGTCCATTTCATCGGTGAAGGCCTGGCCGAGCGTTTGCAGGAACTCCAGCGCGGAGCGCGCTTCCTCTTCATCGATTTTCGACATGGCAAAACCGACGTGGATGAGGACCCAGTCGCCAGGCGCGATGCCTTCCGGCTGGACCAGGCCGATGTTAATGTTGCGCTTGACGCCGCTGACGTCGGCCGTGGCGAGATCGGTACCGGGAATCAGCCGCTCAATCTGTCCGGGAATGGCCAGGCACATGTCAGGCCTCCTCCGCTCGCCCCGCGGCTGCCCGGGCCGGCGAGCACGGTAACAGTTCCCGCGCCACAATCTCGCGGAGAAACTCGACTGCCTCGGCGGAGGCCCCGGCCACCGGCCGGCTCAGACCCATTTGCTCCTCCAGGCTGGCCGGCTCGCATCCGAGAATGAGGACGCGGCCAGGCGCGCCGCCGAGAGTCCGCAAAAGCCGGAGCACCGCCATCGGATCCATGGAGTGGGCGTCGGCCGGGACGGCGGGAAGATTTTCAAGATCCGGCTCGATCAGATAGAGGGTGCCGGGTGATCCCCCGCGCGAGACGGCGTCGATGAGAATCGTCGTATCATATGCGCCGTCCAGCATCTGGTAGGCGAGGTGCAGGCCGCGGATGCCGAAGTCGCGTACCTCGACGCCGGGCGGCGGCCCGGTCGCGGCGAAACGTTGGGCGACTTCGACGCCGAAAGCGTCGTCACCAAGAAAGATATTGCCGATTCCGGCTACGAGCAGGCGCGGCATGGTTACAGGGAAGACAGCCTGGCGTACCGCACCAGATCGGGAACGGATTTCAGAAAGACGTAGGTGCTGTAGCCGCCTACGACAATCGCAACGGTCCAACCGAAGATACGCATACGAGTTCTCCTTTGCTCGATCGCAATTGGCCGGGGAGGAACACCGGGGAACGCAGATAAAGGACAAACGGTCTGATCGGCGTCGAACGGCGTGGATCGCCGGCGGAAACGGGCTTTTCCCGGTTCATGGCAGAAGCTCCAATTCGTCGGGATAGAAATAGAAAAAACGGCCGGTGCGGATGCCGAGAGCCGCGGCGGGATCGTTTTCGACGCTGACGGCCACGTAGGTTTTGCCGTCGACATCCTGATGAACGGATTCCACCACGGCTGTGCGGCCGGCCAGAAACAGGTCCATGGAATCGGCGCGGCGCTTGGGCGCGAGTCGAACCCGCGCACCACGCGCCGCCACGCCGCCGGCCACCTCGATGGACGCGGTATCGGGATCGTCGCCCGGCGGATTGAAAAACTCTTCGACGCTCTCGGGGCGGGAGCGGATGGCGCCGTGCAGTCGCCGGAAGTCCTCTTCCGAGGCGGATTCGCACCGTTCCACGATCGCACGGGCGCGCGGATCGGTGTTGCAGGCTTCGCGCTTCTCTTCGTCCGTCAAGGTCATGACGCGGAGCGTGAGCAGTTCGTCGATCTCGGTGGCATCGCAGAAATCGCCCGCGCTTTCGGCGGCGATTGCAGGGTAGTCCTGCAGGATGATAGGCGAAGAAAGCAGCACCTCACGCGAACCGGCGGGACCGGCCAACACGGGCCAGGTGTGAAGATTCGAGCAGGCGCGGGCGGCGGCGCGAGCGGATTCGGGCGGATCGATCAGCGAAACAAACGCGCCGTTCCGCACGGAAACCAGTGTATGCACGCCGACGAGGGAAAGACGCATGGCGTCGCTACGCGAAGCCGTGGCCGCGCCCGGAAATTCCGTGACGTTTTCAATGCGGATGCGCAGCTTCCGGAATCCATCGATCGGCTCGGAGGCCAGCAACACGCGCCCGCTGACGGGCGGCGCCCCGTCCAGCGTGAAGGGCACTTCCCGGCGGAGATCCGCGCCGGCGAGATCCCGTACTTCGACCGTACGCTCGACGCCTTCTTCCCATTCCTCGGCCGTGCCGGCATTGCGCACTTCCACCTGGAGAAAGCGCACCGTGATATCGAAGGCGGAATCGGCGCCGGCCTCCGCCAGGCATTCTGTCTGCATCTCCCAGGGCTCGCCAGAGTGCTCGCTCCAGGCGCGCGGGGCGACGATGCCGAATTGCCAGCGAAAGCGATTCTTCAGGGCCGAGCGCCGGTAGGGATAAAGGACGTAGCCTTCGTACAGCACGGCATCGGCGATTTTGCGGGCGAAGGCGAAGCTCATCGTGCGGCCCCCGCGCTCGACTCGGTGATCGCCTCGATTACTTCATCCCAGTTGAGCAGGCCGCGGCGCAGGCGGTACCGATTGAGGGCATCGAGGCTTTCACGACGAAGGCGAATCCAGGCGAAGCCCGGAAAATGGGCGTCCAGCGCCTCGCGCCAGAAACGGATAGGGAGGCGATACGCGGCCTCCTTGTTCCAAGGAATCTGCTGCACCTGGAAGCCGGTTTCGGCCTTGAGAAACACCGTGCCACTGAAGAGAAACAGCAGCGGGACATCCGCGTCTTCGAGGGCGTGCAGGTACTTGGCCGACGCCACTTCGAAGTCGTAGGTACAGGCAGCGGGAAGATCGATCTCGATGCTGTGGTCGAAGGACGGCGTGGTTACCGACATTCGCGTCCAGACAAGCGGCCGCAGCGTCTCGGCCCAGCGCTCGGGCTCACCGAACAGATCGGTCATGCGCTCCGCTTCGCCCGCCGAGTGGCGCCGGCGGCGCGGCTCAATCTGCAGAAGCACGCGCAGCAGGATCGCGTGGACCGGCTGCGACGCCGTGATGCGCAGGCGGAAATTGAGCGAGGGCGCGGCGGCATACGCATCGGGCGCGGCGCCCTCGATGGCGAATTGCAAATCCATCAGGCGCTTCTCCTTTCGCCTGCTTGGGATTCGCCGGCGTGGGCTACATCGTCCAGCGAGGCGAAGAATTCGTCGATTTCGCGCCACGCCTCGGCGCCGCCTTCGAACCCTTTCCAGCGGCGGCGGATGCGCCCGACCAGTTCGTAGCAGGAATCGACCGGAACAATCCAGCACTGCGACCGGTCCCGGCGCCGGCAAACCAGCAGGGCTTCGACTTCCGGTTCGATCGTGGCCGCCAGCGGCCGCGACGCCAGCAGTTCTTCCCAACTCTCCATCGGCAGCCCGGACTGCGTGGCGCCGGCGGGACTCGGATAAAACGCGGAGATGCGCCCGCCGGTATGGCGGACAAAAAAGGCCACGCCCACCGGTATGCCTAGCGCGTCCCACTGCGCCGTGTCCAGCGAAGACTCCGGGATTCTGACGACGCGCTCGGAAACCGAGCGGAATTTTCCGCCGCCCGCGCCCGGATGCGTGAACAGGAGGTAGCAGGGGCGGCAGGCGCAGAGCAGGCGGCGCGACTCGGCGTCGATGACGTGCCAATGCCGGCCCACCAGGGGCGCGGTGCAAAGCTCGCACGCGGCGGCTTTCCGCTCCGCGGCAACGCTGTGTGACCATGCTGCCGGTTCTGTGAGCGGGACCGATCCGGCGGAACCGGGGTCCCCTGCCGGCCCGCCATTGGCCGGCTGGGGTTGGGAGGCGGCATGCCGCTCTGCCAACGGCTCCGCGGAACGGGCGCCGTCGAGGAAACGTCGCAGCCGGAAGAGACTCTCCATATCAACGGGTGGTGGCGGGCGCGATCTGCACCAGCGAAATCATGGGCTCCGGCAGGCCTTCGATCTCGACCGCGGCGATTTCAGGCGCCTCCGCCGATACCGCGCGCTCGATCATCGCGGCGGCTGCGGCTGCCGGCACCCCGCCGCCATTCCATTCCACCCGGACCCTCACCCGGTCTTCGGAAAACCCGGTAATGGAAAGGCGCGCGTCAAGGCGGCGCTCGATTCGTGCCAGAGCTTCGGCCACCCGCAATTCGACGGGCTTAGGGTGCAGCCCGTGCAGGAGGAGCAGGCTGCCGACGAGTTTATCTTCGGCCAGGCTTTCGGCTGCGTGGCTTCCGACGATTTCCAGGATGCGGCCGAAGGCGGCACCATATAATGCCATCAAGTTCCGCACCAGTTCCTCCGCGGAGTGGGCGATGGCAGGATCGGCCTCGCCCACCGCGGCGATCAGTTCTTCGATTCGATTTACCGTGGCATCTACATCCCGCGTTTCGTTCACGAGGGCTCCTATTTTTCGATCATGTTCAACAGCGTGGGGGAGTGGCGCTGCTCGATTACCTTGCCCTCCCCTATGTACATATGGACGCCGCATGGAAGACAGGGATCGAAGCTGCGCACGGTGCGCATGATGTCAATGCCCTTGAAGTTTTCCCGGCCATTCTCCTCGAAGATGGGCTGCCCCTGGACCGCATCCTCGTACGGCCCGGGCGTTCCGTAATAATCGCGCGGGCTCGCGTTCCACGGTGTGGGCGGATAGGGGTGGTAATTGGCGATCTTGTGGTCGCGGATCACCATGTGATGGGAGAGTACGCCGCGAACGGCCTCGGTGAAACCGCAGCTCACCGCGTCCTTAGGCACCTTGAAATCGGTCCAGGTTTTGGTCCGGCCGGCGCGCACTTCGCTGAACGCTTTCTCGAGGAAGTGCAGGGCGCAGGCGGCGGCATACGCCTGAAAGTAGGTCCGGGCGCGGTCGCGTTCGATCGCGTTGGACCATTCCGGAATCTTCCATTCCAGGTCGACGGCCGGCTTCAGCGCGGTCTTGGGGAGGTGGATTTTGACGCTGTGGCCGGTGGCCTTCACGTAGTTGAAGTTGACCAGCCCGCTGAGGGCCGTCGACCATAAACGGGCGATGGGACCGCCACCGGTATCGAGCGGCAGGTAATCCTTGCCGTCATACCAGCGCGGAGACATTACCCAGGAATACTTGTCGCCGAATTCGCGCTTCTGGGGTTTGGGAATCGTGTGCTGGTTCCAGGGGTGGCGGCGGTCGACCGGATTACCGGCGGGGTCCTGGGAGACGAAAATCTCACGGTCGTCCCAATCCTCATAGAAGGAGCTGCCCAGCAGGATGCGGATGCCAAGATTGATCTTGACCAGGTCGTTGGTGACCAGGTTGCCATCCACCACCACACCCGGCGTGACGAACATCGCCCGCCCCCAGTCCGTCATGTTGCGATAGCCGAAATTGCGCGCTTCAGGATTCTGGAAGCAGCCCCAACACCCCAGCAGGACGCGGCGCCGGCCCACTTCCTCATAGCCGGGAATGGCCTCATAGAAGAAGTCGAAAAGATCGTCGTGCATGGGGACGACCTTCTTCATGAACTCCACGTACTTCATCAGCCGGACCATGTAGTCGCTGAAAAGCTGGTGCGTCGCATTGGTACCTACGCCACCGCCGTACAGCGTCGACGGATGGACGTGCCGCCCTTCCATCAGGCAGAACATCTCGCGCGTGAGCCGGCTCATCACCAGCGCTTCGCGGTAGAATTCGCCCTCGAAAGGATTGAGCGACTTCATGATGTCGCCGATGGTCCGATAGCCGTGCGCCCCGGCATGCGGCGCTTCGGTCTTTTCGGCCTTCTCCCAAACGCCGGGATTGGTCTCCCGTACCATCTTTTCGCAGAAATCGACGCCGACCAGGTTCTCCTGGAAAATGTTGTGGTCGAACATGAACTCGGCGGCCTCGCCGAGGTTGATAATCCACTCGCCCATCGCCGGAGGCACCACTCCATACGCCATGTTCTGGTTGTAGACCGAGCAGGTGGCGTGATTATCGCCGCAGATGCCGCAGATCCGGCTGGTAATAAAATGAGCGTCGCGCGGGTCTCTGCCCTTCATGAAAATGGAGTAGCCGCGGAACACCGAAGAAGTGCTGTAGCACTCGGCCACCTGGCGGCGGCCGAAATCGATTTTGGTATAAATGCCGAGGCTGCCGACGATGCGCGTGATAGGGTCCCACGCCACCTCCACCAGGTTGCCCCGATTGCGCTCCAGTTCCTGCGCGTCGTGAACTTGTGTACTCATATTCTGTTCCCTTTCTCGTTCGCCTATGACCACGGCCGCTGGTAACCGGTAGTTAGCCGCGTACCTTTATGCCGCCACTTCGGTTCCTCATCGGCGGAATGGTTCGTGATGCCGCGCAGCGACTTAATCAGTGGGCCGTAAAAGTGGCCGGTGATTTCCGTCGAGAGTTTGGAGCCGGGCGGCTCGTCCATGAACGGCATGAAGCGGTCGGGAAAGCCCGGCATGGTGCACGCGATGCAGATGCCGCCGACGTTGGGGCAGCCGCCGATGCCGTCCATCCAGCCGCGCTTGGTCACGTTGCAATTGACCACGGGCCCCCAGCAGCCGATCTTCACCAGGCATTCCGGCGAGCCGTATTCCCGCGCGAATTTGCCTTCCTCGTAATAACCGCCGCGGTCGCAGCCGTCGTGAACCGTGGTTTCGAACAGCCATTTCGGACGCAGCTTGTCGTCCAACGGAATCATGGGCGCGCTGCCGGCCACCTGGTAGAGAAGATACAGAAGTGTTTCCGACATGTTGTCCGGCTGCACCGGGCACCCCGGAACACAGACGATGGGAATTCCGGCCCGGGAACGCCACTTCCAGCCCAGGTAATCGGGCACGCCCATGGCGCCGGTCGGATTACCCTGCATGGCGTGGATGCCTCCATAGGTCGCGCACGTGCCGGCGGCCACCAGTGCCAGCGCCTTGGGAGCCAACATGTCCAGCCACTCCATCAGCGTGATCGGCTGCCCGGTCTGGGGATCGTTGCCGAAACCGGTCCAGTAGCCTTCCGACTTCACCCGCTCGTTGGCAACCGAGCCCTCGATCACCAGCACAAAGGGATCGAGTTTGCCGGCCGCGGCCTTGAAATACCATTGCATGAAGTCATCGCCGACCTGGTAATCAACCAGCGGCCAGTGGAACTGCACCTTGGGCAAGCCGGGCAGACCGCCCATCACGATATCCTCGACGCTCGGCAGCGTCGCCGCGGTGAGCGACACCGAATCGCCGTCGCAACTCAGACCGGCATTGATCCATAAGACGTGAACGACCTGTTCCTTCGTATCGGTTGGCACTGAGATCCCCTCCCACCGTGCCGGCGCCCGCCGGCTGAAACTGCCCGGCCGGACCCAGTTCCGGCCGGTAGTAAATTGCGTTTACCCGCCGGACCGCGCGATCGCGACGCCGGCATGGACCAGCACTACATCACCCGGAGCGGATTCGACCAATTCGACGCTGATCTCCTCAATCGCGCCGTTCCTCTCCACCGAGGCCATTCCGCCCGGAAGCAGCGCCACAATTCTGGCGGGAACGGCCTGGTCCGAACAACAAGTGCACACTGGAAAATCGGAAGCGCAAGCAGAAGCGGAGGACTGGAACTGGAGCGGCTGGTTGGAGTTTTGGGACCGGAGTGGAGAGCGATCGAACATTTCCGTCGCGCGGCCAAGCGGCGCGGCGTCATCGCAGCGCGCCGCATCCGTAAACAACACTAACTCACCCGCGGCGGCGGAGTAAATTTATGCGCTTGAAGGTGCGTGCTGTTCGCATCCAAACGTGGCTGCGCCGGGTGAGGATCAATCCCGTTCACGTCCCAAAGCACGCATTTCGACCGATGATGCAGAATAGACGCATGAGCAAACCGCATTACATGCCGGAGGGTTTTCGTACGATCACGCCTTACTTCGTGGTCGAAGACGGGGCCGGGTTTCTCGGCTTTCTTGAGCGCGTCTTCGAGGCGCGCGAGATCTCCACTTATCGCGGTCCGGACGGCCGCATCATGCACTCGGAAGTGGGCTTCGGCGATTCGATCATCGAGTTCGGCGAAGCCGGAGGACCCTGGAGGCCAATGCGCCTGAACTTACACGTCTATGTTCCCGATACCGATGCCACCTACGCGCGGGCCGTCGCGGCGGGAGCCAAATCGCTGCGCGAGCCGACCGATGAAGCATATGGCGAGCGCAGCGCGGGCATCGAAGACCCCGCGGGAAACGTCTGGTGGATCGCCACGCGCATCGCCGAAGAAACCACTGAACAAGTGGCGCGGCGCAAAGCGGCGATGAAAAGCTGAAGAGCCTGCGATGGAAGAACAGCGGTCAGGTTCCGGTCTCGATTGCCGATCTCAGAACAGCCGGTCCTGCTTGCGCAAGGTGCCGAAGGTGCCGAGGTTGGCCAGCGAGAAGGCGATGCGAAACTGGCTTTCGTCGCGGATACCCGCGTTGTACCGCCGGTATTCCATACTTAATCCGCAGCAATCGGTGTTGAACGTCACCTGCGCGGTAGTGTACCGCAGCACATGCGCCTGGATGTCGTACACAGCCTCGATTCCCGCGTTCAGCCCGCGGCGATTGGCATCGCCGTAGTCGAAGCGGGCCCGGTACTGATTGGCCGCGGGGAGGACGTCGTTGCGCAATTGGTCGTTGCCGACCGAAATCCGGTACTTCGGACTCCAGCGGTAATCCACCGAAATGTCGCTGTCCACGATGCGGCCGAAGCGCGGGTCGTAATCCGCCTGCCATTGAATGCCGGTGCCCGGAACCGGGCTCGCGCGGAAAATGGATGCGATTGGGGAATAGGTGCGGGGCCCGGTCAGAAACGTGTAAGCGGTGATGTCGGCGGTAGTGGCGAAAATATTCGGCTGGCCGGTAATGAGCGCGCCGCCAAACGTCGGGTCGAAGTAGCGGGCCTGGATCAGCTCCCAGGTAAAGATTTCCTGGTCCGTGCCGCCGCGCTTGGCATAAATCCGGTTCGTCAGGGATAAGTCAAGCTCATTTGTATTGGATAAGATATCCATGGTGTCGAAACGGACTACCTGGTTATAGTCACTTCCGATTCCAGTTACATACTTATAAGTTACGCGCGGCTCGATGACGTGCTTCAACTTATCGCCGAAAATCGTTTTCTTGTTGAAGACACGGGCGAACGAGGGGAAGATCAGGTCCAGCCGGAAATCTCGCGCGCTACGCACAAACGCCTGGTTGAGCAATTCATTGATGCGCTCGGTCGGGCTGACGTCCTGCAGTGGCGCCCCCGTCTCGTTCACCGCCGCCTGGTTTACCTGCGTCTGGCTCTGGCTGTAAAAAGTTTCGTCGAGGCCGAGGCTGGGCACCAGGTGAAAATCCCCCAAATGGAGTGCGCTGGTCAAGCGCGGCGAGACATTGAGCCGGCTCACCGCCTGGCTGGTCTGATAGCGGTAAACCAGCACGTTATTGTTGTTGAACAAGGGATCGTAGCGGGAAAGCAGGCCGGCATCCGAGTCGAACGAGAACCACAGCGGGATGTTGTTTAAAAGCGGGTGGTCGCGGCTGGAGAACTCGACTTCCGGCAAATGATGGATCGCGACGGCGTCGGAGAGGAAAGAGACGGCGCCGGTGGAGGGGTTCGTCTCGGGAATTTCGGTGGAGATGAAATTCTGCGTGCGGTCAAAGATCGTGTCGAACGTGTAAGTGGACCAGTTCTTGGCCACAGAGCCCATCGAGTGGATTTCCGAACCGATGGCGTCGTTATAAGATTGCGACCAATACTGGCGGAAGCGGAAGGAGCTCGTGTAATTCATGTAGCCGCGGGCAATCCAGCCGTCAGGCAGCTCGGAGGTGCCGGCTGCGTAGATATTCATGCCGCTATAAGTGTTCAGCGGACCGGTATAACCCGGCGCGCCGAAATCCTGCACACCGTAGATAATGGCGCCGAAACTGGTGCCCGCGCGCGGCTTGGCGCGGAAATCGATATTATGCGCGAGTGCCTGGCTGGTGTAGTCCTGGAAGCGGTAGGTGAGATCGTAGGAGCGGTTGATGGCCCAGTAGTAGCCGATTCCGTACATCGGGCCGCGCTGCGAGTGCGGCACCAGGTTGGGGATGAGGAAACCGCTCTTGCGCGGGTGCTTCTCCAGCGAATGGTAGAAGTACGGCGCGTAGAAAATAGGCATTTTCCAGACGTAGAACCACGCCTGATGGCTGATGGACCGGTCTGCCGGAATAATGTCGAACCGCTGCCCCTTCAGGTGCCACCATGGGTTCGGAATTTTGCAGTTCGTTACCCAGCCGTGATACAGAATGTACTTTTCCCCGATTCGCTCCGCCCACTGGCCTTCGAAATGGAACGGCTCATTGCCGGTCAGCACGCCGCGCCGGGCGACGATGCGGGGCATCGTCTCGCCCCTCACGTCGTAGTAGCGTCCGGTTTCATCTTCGGTGTTGTACTCCAGGCGGCTGCACCAAAGCTGCTCGTTGCGTGTGAAGCTGCGGAAGTAGACGTGACCTTCCGCGCGCAGGTCGCCGGTATCTTCGTCAAACTGGATTTCGTCGGCGCGGAAAAGCTCCGTCGCGCTCTCGATCTCGGCGGGATGACCGCGAACGATCCGGATGTGCCCCCGCACTTCCTGCTCTCCCACGATATTCCATTCGTGCGGCGGCAGCGAGGCGGGTGGAACCGCCGGCTTCGGAGCTTGAGAGCCAAACGAGCTCTGAGCCGGAGCGGAGACTGCTAAAACCAGCAGAAGCAAGCCCGTAAGAGAAAAAATCCACCTAATACTCGAAGATTTTTCGTGACATTCGGGTATGGATATGTTAAGAAAACGAAGAGGCGACTGAAAAAACTGGAAAAGCGGTTTCAATATTGAAAATTAACACGATTTTAGTCGAAAGGTTTTTAGGCAGTACGGTTTAGGCCCGGCGATACGGCCGGTTAAAGTCGGGGGAGACGATTCGATGATTTGCGGGTTTTGCGGCTCTCGAAATGCCGATGGCGAGCATCGCTGCCGCCGCTGCGGGCGGCGTCCGGATGACACGCTGACCGGCGACTACATCCTGCACCCAACGGAAGGGCAATTGGCGGTTGCCGCCAGGCCCGCGCGCGCAAGGGTGGAGGAGCCGCCCCGGCGGATGAACTTTACGCGCGCTGTTCAGGTGCCGCTCTTTCAGGACCGTCCGGCGCCCAACGTGATTCCATTTGAAGCATACGCTCCGGTCGAACCTCTACCTAAACCCCGGCAACGGACGGCCTCGCCGCGTCCGCCGCGGCGAGCCCCGCGCGTTCCGGAGGAACAGGGCGCGCTGGATTTTCTGCCCCCCGCGCCGCCGAAGCCCCGCACTCTCCCAACTACAGTGGAAGCACAGATCTTTTGTGACGCTCCCGTGGCCGTCAGGCTGCACCGGGCGGTAGCGGCCGGGCTGGATGCCAGCCTGGTCGTGATCGCCTACGGGTTGTTTCTCCTTGCCTATCGACTGATGGGCGGCCAGTTTGCGCTCAACCGCACCAGCATCGCCATGCTGGGCGCCGTGCTGCCTCTACTCGGCATGGTGTACGGGCTGATGTGGTGCTGGGCCGGACGCGAATCGGCCGGAATGCAGTGGACGCGCCTCCGCCTGGTGACCTTCGAGGGTTTCCCTCCCGATCGCAAACAGCGGTTGTGGCGCTTCGCCGGGTCGTGCCTGAGCCTGTTCTCGCTGTTAGGGCTGGCATGGTCGCTGCTGGACGAGGAGAGCCTCGGCTGGCAGGATCACATTTCGCGCACCTTCCCGACACCCATGGCGCTCGATGACCAGGTCCTGCGCCGCCTGTAGGGGCCGCATACATGCGGCCCGGCCTTCAGGCCAAAGCGCGAGCCGGGCGTGCCCGGCCCCTCCGTGCGCGCCTCTGATTTCCGTCGCCCCGCAGACGGGCGCGCATCGTGCCATCATGTTCGGTGATGATGCGCTGGGCGGTTCTCTTTCTCGCGGCGGCCGCTTTGCCCGCGGCGACCCATGATTTCGACGTGGTGGTGTACGGTGGCACGGCGGGTGGCGTGATGGCGGCCGTGAGCGCCGCACGCCAGGGGCTGCGCACGGCACTTGTTGAGCCCACCGCGCACGTGGGCGGCATGGTCTCTAGCGGCCTCGGCCGGACCGATTATGGCCGCAAGGAAGTGCTCGGCGGCTATGCGCTGGAATTCTACTGGCGCGTCGGGTTGCACTACCGCATGGAACGCTATGGCAACGAGGTCGCCTGGCTCCACGAACCGCACGTGGCCGAAGACATCTTCCGCCAGCTCATCCGGGATTCGGGCGTGAGCCTGTTCGAACACGAGCGACTGGCAGAAACCGGGGGCGTACGCAAGCGCGGCGCGGTGCTGGAGGCGCTGCGCATGGAAGACGGCACCGAGTTCACCGCTCGCGTATTCATCGATGCCGGCTACGAGGGCGACGTCATGGCGCAAAGCGGCGTCCGTTACACTGTCGGCCGGGAGGCGGCCTCCCAATACGGCGAATCGCTGGCCGGCGCCCGCGAGCGGACGCCGTTCCACCAGTTTCTGGTCGACATCCCCGCGCGGGACGCAAACGGACGGCTGCTGCCGGAAATCTCCGGCGGCGCGCCGGAAGCACCTGGCTCGGCCGATCGCCACGTGCAGTCGTACAACTTCCGCATGTGTTTCAGCGAGGTGCCGGAAAACCAGGTGGCCTTTCCCAGGCCCGCCCATTACGATCCCGCGCGCTACACCCTGCTGGCCAAGCTGATCGCCGCCCGCACTGCCGCCGAACACAAGGTCCCGCCGCTGGCCACCCTGCTTTCCATCGACCGAATTCCCAACGGCAAGGCCGACATCAACAATAACGGCGCCTTCTCCACCGACTACATCGGCGCCAGTTGGACCTACCCCGATGCCACTTATGCCGAACGCGAGAAAATTTGGCAGGCGCACAAGGACTACACCGAAGGCCTATTCTATTTCCTGGCGCACGACGAGCAGGTGCCGGCCGCGCTCCGCTCCGAGATGAACGGCTGGGGATTGTGCAAAGACGAATTCACCGATACCGGCAACTGGCCGCGCCAGCTTTACATCCGCGAGGCGCGGCGGATGGTGGGCGAATACGTCATGGTGCAGAAGGACCTGCAGACGGATCTCACCAAGCCCGACCCCATCGGCATGGGCTCCTACAACAGTGATTCGCACAACATCCAGCGTCTCGCCGACGCCCGCGGCTTCGTGCGCAACGAGGGTGACATGCAGGTGCCGGTGAAGCCGTACCAGATTCCGTACCGCATCCTGCTCCCCAAGCGCGGCCAGACCAGCAACCTGCTGGTGACGGCGGCGTTCTCCGCCAGCCACGTGGCCTATTCCTCGGTGCGGATGGAGCCGCAATACATGATCCTGGGCCAAGCCGCGGGAGTGGCCGCGAAACTGGCCATCGGCTCAAGCCGTGCCGTGCAGGACATCGATACCGCGGAACTGACGCGCATTCTGAAATCGGAGGGAGCGGTGATGGAATTCATTCCGAATCCGCAGGGCCCGATTCTGGACATTGTGAGGCGTCCGAGGCCG
>DATJMP010000337.1:0-4287 GCA_035508655.1 Bryobacteraceae bacterium | reverse complement strand
GAAACTTTCCTGCGATTACTCCTACAATGCGATCCGGCTGTTCGGTGGGGGCGGCTGGGAAGACGGGAAAGCAGTTCTGGCGCTGCTGATTTGCATCGGGGCTGCGGGTGCCGCAGCATACTCCTACCGCAGGGACTCACGGGTGTTCTTCGGGATCGGATTCTTTTTCGTCACCCTCGCACCGACCTCGAATGTGGCACTCAAGATTGGGACCATCATGGCGGAACGGTTCCTGTATCTGCCGGCCATAGGGTTCCTCATTTGCGTGCTTTGCGCGTGCGAAAGAGCGCAAGAGATTCTTCGGCCCGCGGGTGGGGGCCGGTGGCTCTTATGGAGTGCGGCCGCGGCAGTGCTGCTTGCGGCCGGAATTCGAACTCACCAGCGCAATGAGGACTGGGGGAACGAGCAGAGATTGTGGGACAGCGCGGTAGAGGCGGCTCCGGAATCGTACAAGGCGCGGGTGATGAGAACGGCGGCGCTGGAGCACCTCGGCGCGGAGCATCTGGCGCAGGCGATTGCCGATATGGATCGCGCGATGCAAATCCTGGATGGCCTTCCTGACGACCGTAATACCTGGGAAGCGTACAGCGACGCGGGCCAGTTCTATCTGGGTGTGGGGGACGCGGCGAGGAACGGGATCATTCCCGCAGCGGAATTGCCGCAAACCAATCCGGAGTTCTGGTACCGGCGGGCTCTGATGGCGACGCTTCGATGCGAGCGGATTGTGACGGTGGCGGACCAGGAACATGCACGGGCATACGCCAGGGTCGGGCAGCCGGGGCTTACCTTCATTCCCGCTCACGTCTATCTGCTGCTGGGGAGAGCATACCTGGCTCTTTCCGACCGGCCGCACGCCCTCGCGGCGTTTGAACGAGGGCGCACGCTTGAATCCGACCCGGACCTGCTGGAAGAACTGGCTTCGATGTACCAGCAGGACGGCCATCTTCGAGCGGCTGCACAGGCGCTGGTGGAGGCGCTCTACATGGACGCCGGCCGCGTCCAGACTCGCTCCAGGCTGGTGGACTTGTATGCGCAGATCGATCCGGCAGGGTGTTCCGTGACCGCAGCCGGCGCGGGCCGGGATTTGAACCCGGAATGCCCCCTGGTTCACAACGATATCTGCTCTGCCTCGCGTGCGGTGGTGGGGCATTATCTTCAGCGCGGGCTTGAAGCGGATGCCGCCAAGAGCCTTCGAGTCGCGAAAGAGGAGCTCGGGTGCGATGTGAAGGCGACGCCGTGAGCGGGGATGAGGGAGGTCGGAGCCAGGACGAGCGCCAGCCTACTTGGATAGCTTTACCGTCATCGAGTTGAAGTCGAACGTCACGCTGCCTGCCTGACGCAACAGGTCAAGACCGAGGGTTCCGTGATATGGGGAATCCTCATCAGTGATGACGAGCCGGTTTAGAATCATATCGAGCCCACCCAGGCGCAGACTGAGCGGAGCATTCGCCAGCGCCGGAAAGTCCTTGGCGAACTTCGAAAAGAATCTCGTACTGTCCGCCGTACCAAGGGATAATTCGGCATCGCCGGAGCCGATTCCCGCTTGTACCAGCAACGTGTACCCATCGAGCCGCAGGTTCGGTACTCCGGTCGGCTCGGAATGGATGCCGGTCTCGAGTTGACCTTCGCGCCAACGAATTCCGCCCAGAGCCAGGATGACCGGGAGGCCGAGCCGGCCTTGCCGTCCGGCCGGTAATCCGGCAAATCGCGCTTCGTCATCCGGGTAAACGAAAAACCCCACGTGCCGCAGTTCGGTGCTTCCAATGATTAGCCGGTCGGCAACTGCTGTAGTCTTCGCCTCCGAGCAGTTCCCGGTCGTACGAAGCGCCAGTCCGAGGCGTTTGGCTTCGGATTCGGTGATGGCGGACAGCGCCGACGAGAAATCGAGCGGGTACTCCACGTTCCTCCCGTTGATGCTGAATGGAACCACCATCCCCTTCCCGCGCAGGACAAGAGTAGACGGCACACGCCTGGCGACGGATTGATTCGGCGAATGGGCCAGCGCCGCAAAACATCCGGCCGAGCCATTCACATCGGCTGCATCGGGGCGTTGTCTGTGCATTTCCGTGAGTTGTTGGAGCGCCTGCCTGGGACGACCGGTGCGCGAGTAGTGATAGGTCAAAAGCCCGCGCGCGAGGTAGGCCTGGTCGGAATCGGGCGCCCGCAGGATGACGGCGTGGAGGCTCTGTTCGCAGGTGGCAGCTTCGTTGAAGGCACATGCGACGGCGCCGCGGTAAAAGGATGGCCCCGGCAGCGCGCCGAGCGCCTCCCGCAGTTCGTACCACCGGTTCGTTTGCAAGAGTGTCTGAAGCTCTGCATCGGGACGGCGGCCGTCCAGTGTCAGTCGCATTGTGCGGAAATCGAT
Organism: Bryobacteraceae bacterium; assembly: GCA_035508655.1. Classification (GTDB taxonomy): domain Bacteria; phylum Acidobacteriota; class Terriglobia; order Bryobacterales; family Bryobacteraceae; genus DATGMB01. The sequence goes on along the minus strand of DATJMP010000337.1, from coordinate 1,922 downwards.
AGTGACCACACGCGCCTGGTTCAGCAGATCCAGGCCGAAGTTGCCGTAGTGTCCGGATCCCAAGTCTCCCTTCAGCGTAATTTCGGCAGGCTGGAGTAAGGTCTCGAGTCCGCCGGCAAGCAGCTTGACTTCGGGCAGGATGATGGCATCGTAGTCGATGGTTCCGCTCGCGCCGCCGCCGGTCACCCGATCTTTCCGGCCGGAAGCTTTTACCAGATCTGCGAACCTGTTCCGGAAACCAACGTAAAGACCCGAGTTCTCGGCGCCCGTATCCAGCCCGAAAGTCAGCCGGTTGCCCTGGAATCCCACCTCCACAACCACGCGGTCGGACTCGAACGCCAGATTCGGTGGCCCAGCATCGGCTGGGCTGGAACGAAAACCGATATCGAAGTTTCCGTCCGCATCCCAACGAACGGCTTCCAGCGCTTGAATCGCAGGCAGCCCGATGATTCCGCTTTCGCGTGGGGGAAGGCCTTTGAAAAAGAAGGTGTCGTCCGGGAATACCAGGAATATCGTATTGCGAATTGCCCAACTCCCGACGGCGAATCGGCGCGCAATACCTCGATAGTGAACCGGAATCTGGCGGCCGGTAGCTCCGTCGAACGCCTGGCTGTCGATCTTTTCCAGTATGAGCCCGAGCCGCCTGGCTTCCGATTCGCTGACCACGGATGTACCGGCACCGGTGTCGAGCAGGTACTCCACTTTTCTGCCGTTGATGGTGACCGGGATATACAGGCAACCTCGCTTGATCTTGCAGTGGATTCTGCATGGTTTTGGATTCGCGACGGATTGCTTCGATTGACGGCCGCTGCGTATCTGGAATCCGTCGTACAAGCTCTCCGCCTCGGTGGCTTCCCAGGAACCCGGCATCGACCGGATGACGTCTTGGAGCATTTTTTCGGCTTCATCGTCCTGGTGGAACGCCACTGCTATTGCCGCCCGGTAAAATAGCGGCGGGTCTTGGACGGCCAAAACGGCTTCACGCAACCGGAACCACTCCTGGTGCTCATAGAGGTCCTTTAGGCTGGGCGGCTGCCCATATGCAGCCGGGCAGAGGAACAGTAGGGTAAAAGCGGCGACGGCGCGCATAGGCCGTCCACGATTTTAAGACAAATGCACCCGGTTATCACCGGTCCAGGCGGCGAAGAGCGGCGAAGATCCTTTTCGTAACCGTTAACACAGGTGTGCCAGTACGCAGCCCGAGGTGTACTCTACAATGTAAAGTACATTATGACAGTTTTCGACCTACTGTTTCTCGCCTGCGCGTTGACCGCGGTTGTCATGCTGGTCCTGGCAGCGGGGCTGGCCGTTCGGGGTGAAGGGCGCCGTGCGCTGGCGAAGCTCCGGAAGCTGGGAATCGGCGCGGTGGTTTACATGGGAGTCGTTTTAGCCGTCGCAGCCGCGTCGCCACGCAAGATTTACCGGATCGGTGACACACGTTGTTTCGATGATTGGTGCATTGCCGTCACGGGCGCCAGACGGACAGGGCCCGAGGCGGTCGAGGTCGCGCTGCGGCTTTCCAGCCGAGCAAAACGGGTGCCACAGGGGGAGAAAGGGACCGTGGTTTACCTGGTGGATTCAGTGAACCGCCGGTACGACCCAGTGCAGGACGGCGGCGGCATCCCGTTCGACACCCTGCTCCAGCCGGGAGAATCGGTGGACACCACGCGGCGATTTGCGGTGCCGGCGGAGCAGCGCGGGTTGGATCTGGTCTACACGCACGAAGGCGGGTTCCCCATCGGGTTTTTCATCATCGGGGAGAATCACTGGTTCCACGGACCGGCCGTGGTGCCGCTGGAGAGCGAGAATCTCCATTGAGGGCTCACATAGCCAGCTTGCCGTGGTAGGTCAGGTCTTTTACACGGAAGATCGCTTCGCGCTCGGGGAAAGAGATGCCTGGAAGGTAGAGCTGGAAATTGACT
>DATJMP010000336.1:0-4920 GCA_035508655.1 Bryobacteraceae bacterium | reverse complement strand
AAGGATGACGCCGCAGCGAATCCGCCCGCGCAGCCCGCCAAGCCCGCGCCCTCTGCCAAGCCCGCGCCCAAGAAAGTAGCCAAAAAAGCCCCGCCCAAACCGGCTCCCGCACCGGCGGTCCAGGATGCAAACGCATCCACTCCCGCTCCGGCGCCTGCCCCCGCGCAAGCCGCGCCGCCCGTCAACGTGACCAACGCCGCGTACGTGAAGACGGAATCGCCTCTCGGCCTGCGATATGCCCTCGTCCAGGTAGTCAATGGCGCGGAGCGCGAGGTCGGCCCGCAGTCCACCTTCCATTCCGGCGACATGGTCCGCGTGAAGATCGAAGGCAATCGAAACGGTTATCTCTACGTGATCGCCCGCGGCTCCAGCGGCAACTGGAAGCCGCTCTTTCCGGCTCCCGACATCAACGGCGGTGAAAACCGCGTCGCGCCGCACCAGCGCTACACGCTGCCTTCCAGCAGCCAGGCCTTCACCTTCGATGAGCAGCCAGGCCAGGAGCAGCTTTTTCTGATCTACTCCGCCGAGCCCGTCCGCGATATCGACAGCATGTTCCCGACCCTGGTTCAGCCCGGCAATGCCGAAAAGCCTCCGTCCGCTCCTCCCGCCGTCCTGACCGCCAGCGCCGCTCCCATCACCGACAGCTTCGTTTCGCGCATGCGCCAGACCTATTCCCGCGACCTCATCGTCCAGACCGTTACGCCTTCCGCCCCGGACACCCAGTCCTCCGATCCTATGGAAAACGCCGTCTACGTCGTCGAAAAATCCGGCCGGCCGCTGGTGGCCGATATACGCCTGGAGCACCGCTGATGCCTCGTCTCTCGCGCCTCGTGCCGTTCCAAGTCGCTCTGCCTCTTCTCCTGCCCCTGATGCTCGTGGCGCAGACGCAATCCATCGAAGTGACAATGGAGCGCAATCAGAAAGGCGGCTGGTCTGCCATCGATCCCGGCCTCGTCCTCGATCCCGGCGATCTGCTCCGCTTCCGCTTCCGCACCACCTTCGACGGTTATCTCTATGTCATCGACTCGGGCACCAGCGGCGCGCAGACGCTCCTGTTCCCTGGCGACGCCACCGGTCGTAGCAACCGCGTCCTGGCCGGCAAAGAGTATTTCGTCCCCTCCACCGGCGCCTCTTTCAGAGTCGCCGGCCCTGCCGGCCATGACGTGATTTATTGGCTGTTGAGCCCAGTGCCTCTGGGCGGCAATCCAGTTGCTGCCCTTGGCACGCAAAGTGCGCATCCCGCCGGCAAGCTCACTCCCCGCTGCGACGACTCCATCTTCCGCGCGCGCGGCCTGTGCATCGATTCCTCCGCCGGCCCGCGCAACGTTGCGCCCCAGGAGGATTTGCCCGGCTCGATTTCCGCCGTGCCGCAGATGACCCGCCGCGAGCTCGTCATTGTGCAGGACCAGAACAAGTCCCGCGTCATCTCGCCCTCGGCCCTCACCGGTCCCGTGATCTACGAGTTCCGCGTCTCGCACAAGTAGCAGGCTGCGACCTCGTTCCGAGCCGCGATCGTGAGGGAGCGATCCTGGCGGGAGCCGTGCAACCCGCCTACTGCTGGCTGCTGGCCACGAACATCACCCGCGGCGCTGCCCCGTCGCCATCCACCAGCCACAGAGGCGTGCCGCCGATTTCGTTCAGCCGGAAAACCGCATTCCCCTTCAGGCGCGCCAGCGTCGTCGGCTGGCATGAGCAGGAAATCGAAGTCTGCGTTTTCGCCTGCAGGTCGCGCACCATCACCTGCCCCGACTCCATCGCGATGTAGACCTTCGATCCGTCGCCGGAAACCGCCGCCGCAATCACGTTGGCAAGCCCGTCCTGCGCGCCCGCGATCACCTGTGCCCCGCTGCCAATCGAAACCGTCGCCACCGCGTCCGGTTGGATCATCAGAGCGGTCAGGCTGTGCGGATTGAACTCCACGTCGCGGATGTGCGGGCCGAACCACAGCATCGCCGGCGCCTGCCCGCCCGCGTATGCCATCAACTGCTCCCGGTCCCTCCCGTTCTGCTCGATGGTCAGTAGAGTCGAGCCGTCGTCGCTCACCGCCATCGCAAACGGCTGGCTGCCCGTTACCGCCTGCCCCGCCACGCTGGGGCTGTCCGGCAGGCCGCTCACCAGGTAAGCGGTGCGGGACTGATTGAAATAAAACGCCGCCGCGGTTCCGCTCGGGCTCAACACCACCCGGTCGGCTTCAGCCGGCACGCCCGCCAGCGCGTTCCGCCCGGCCGCGGAAATCAGCATCGCCGCGCCGTTGTCCGCCTCTACTCCCACCGCGTATGTTTCCGCTGCCGCCGCCTGCGCCAGCGCCGGTCCGGCATCCAAAGCCGCGCCCAACCGCGACGACGCCGAAACCCCCAGCAGCGGCCGGATCGTCCCGGCTCCGCTCTGGAACACCATCCCCAGAACCGGCCCCCTAATCGTACCCGGTTGCTGGCCCGCGCAGCACGCCGCCAGCACAAACGCTGTCAGAACCGTTTTCATCCAGCCCAATCTCCCTAGCGCCCGCCCACCGTGCCGGTGCCGGCCGAAATAGTCGTCGGCGCCGTCGTCGGTCCGGAACCGCTGGCTTTCACTGCCACCACCGCTCCCACCGCCGCGGCCGCTCCCACCGTCGCCACAATCGCAATCAGCTTCCCGTGCCCTGCCAGGTGCAGAAAATGGCCGTAGCCCGCGCCCACATTCTTCATGTGGATCACCGCTGTCTCCGTCACGTTCGCCACCGTCACCGTCACGTTGACTGCGAATTCGCCCTGCAGCGTATTCGGCTGGAAGCCCTGTCCGCTCGCGCGGCCCTGCGCATCCGTAGTCACGCGCAGCGCCGGCGAACCGCCGGTGAACGTTCCCGACGCTCCGTCCCGAGGCGCCTCGAACAGAACCGCCGCGCCCGCAACCGGCCGGTTGTTCCGGTCCCGCACTTCGACAATCGGCTCGCGCGCTGTCCGCTGTTTGACGTTGTTGACCGATCCTTCGCCGCCGATCACTAGAATCGAAAACGCCGCCGGGGCCTGTCCCTGACCGACCGCGGCGCACACGCTGATCAGGCCGGCAAGCAATCCCCTCGCCGCTCTCTTCCAGCCAATTCCGTTTTTCATGACTCTCTCGCGCCGGCAGATCCGGCTGTGCAAGGCGGGTTGCGGCCCGGCCGATTCCGCTACTCTATCACAGCAAGGCCGAAATTCCGCCCTCTACCGGTACTTACTTCTTCAGCGTTCCCTTCTCCCGGGCAATCGGCAGCAGCGTCGGATAGAACTGCACGAAGGTGTTGTCCACCGCCCCGTTCTGCCCGTGGCATGTATAGCAGCTTGCCGTCCGCTCGAACGGCTTCCCCTCGCTGCCATCCCGTCCGAACGAATAGAACGTCCACTTCCCGCCGTCCTTCACTTCGCCTTCGATCCCCTTCACGTCCGCCTGGAAATGTCCGCCCCGGTTGATCGACCCCTCCGACTGCGACGACCGCACCTCCAGCACGAACATCGTCCGCTCCGGCCATCGCCCCGTCTTCCGGAAAGCCTGGTAAGCCGCACGCGTCACAAATACGTTGTCGAAGCTCGGATTTGCCGCGCTCGCCCCTTCCGCGGCGGGACCGTAAACCATTCCCAGCCCCGAGCTCAGAAAGACCCACTCCCGGTAATCCGCCGGCAAAATGAGCGCCCCGGAGCTCGTATAGCGGGGATCGCCCGCCTCTTCCGCCCCTGCGCCGGATGCGGCGAAACTCAGAATCAAGCCGCCGCACAGCAATAACGTTCGCACTCTATCCCTCCTGCCCCAATATCGAGTCAATCTACCATGCGCCGCTCGCCCGTCGCTACGGCTGCGCCTCCCGCCCATGCTAGAATCCATCCATTGGAGTTGCAGGCACAGGTCCGGGCACGTCAGGTCGTGCTCCAGCATGGGTGGAACTCTACCGCCTACCAGATTCTGAATCCCGGCATTTCCTACTGGTTCACACGCGACCGCAACGCAGTCGTAGGCTTCATCCGCCGCTCGCGCTACGTGCTGGTGGCCGGCGCGCCGGTCTGTCCGCCCGAATCCATTGGAGATGTAATCCGCGAATTCGAAGCCGAATGCAGCGGACAGGGGCTTAAGGTCTGCTACGTCTGCGCAGGGGAACGTCTCCGCCATCAGGTAGCCCGCGCCGGCACGCACGCGGTTGTGCCCATCGGCGCGCAGCCGGTCTGGGACCCCGCGTCCTGGCCCGCTCTCGTCGCCGCCCGCTCATCCCTCCGCGCCCAGTTGCAGCGCGCCCGAAATAAAGGCGTCGCCATTGAAGAAGTGCATCCCAATTCCGCCGCGCGCGATCCCGAAATCGCCCGCGTCCTCGATGAGTGGCTGGAGGGCCGCACTCTCCCTCCACTTCATTTCCTCACCAAGCCGGAAGCCCTCCGTGGAGTGGTGGAGGATCGCGTTGTTTTCGTCGCCCGCCGCAATCGCCGCACCGTCGCCTATCTCGTCGCCTCGCCCGTGGTCGCGCGCAATGGATATCTCATCGAGGAACTGGCACGCTCGGCCGGCGCGCCCAACGGCACCAGTGAACTGCTCATCGATGCCGCCATGCGCCGTTTCGCCGCCGAAGGCCGCTCCTATGTCACCCTCGGCCTCGTAGCCCTCGCCCGCAACGTCTTCCGCGAGTCCCCGCTCTGGCTCCGCGGCCTGCTCTATTTCGCCCGCGCCCACGCCAATCGCTTCTATAATTTCCGTGGCCTGGAGCAGTTCCGCTCGAAGCTCCAGCCTGCCTGCTGGGAAAAGGTCTACGTGATCTCTCGCGAGCGCCGTTTCTCGCTCGCTACTCTCTACGCCGTGGGCGGCGCTTTTTCCGGCATCGCTCCCTGGAGGGCCTTGGCTCTCGGCCTCCTGAATGCCCTTCGCGCCGAATGGCACGGGCGAACCTTCCGGTAAGCGCGGTTTTCAGGGTGTCGAAAA
>DATJMP010000335.1:0-5152 GCA_035508655.1 Bryobacteraceae bacterium | reverse complement strand
AGCCGCGACCGAAGGGAGCGGTCATACGCGAATTTACCCAACTTGGCACTGGGCGCCGGTTGCCCAACCAGCGCGCAGGATGCCATCCTGCCCAGAGCGGGGTTGTATACTGGCCGATTGGCTGCTGTTGGGAAACCCGCGGTTTCAGGTGTGCAAAGGCCGGTTCGGTTTTCGCGCCCTCTCTTCACCTCCCTCACTCTCCTCAGCGCCTTTCTGCTGTTTCAGGTTGAGCCGCTCATTGCCAAGCTGATTCTGCCGTGGTTCGGCGGGTCGGCGGCAGTCTGGACCGCTTGCCTCCTGTTCTTTCAGGTGATGCTGCTCGGCGGATACGCCTACGCGCACTGGCTGAGCCGGCGGGCGGCGGCCGTGCAGCGGGGGGTCTACCTGGCGCTGCTCGCGCTCAGCCTGTTGATGCTTCCGATCGTGCCGGCGGCGGGATGGCAGCCGCAGGGCGGGGAAGATCCGCTGCTTCGGATTCTGGGACTTCTGGCGGCTACGGTAGGACTGCCGTTTCTGATGCTGGCATCCACGAGTCCGCTGCTGCAGGCATGGGCAGCGCAATCGGGTGGCGGGACGGCATACCGGTTTTACGCGGTTTCGAATGCCGGTTCGATGGCCGGTCTGCTGACGTATCCGGTGCTGGTGGAACCTTACCTGACCGGGCACCAGCAGGCGTGGATGTGGTCGGCGGGCTACGGCCTCTTTGCCGTGCTGGCAGCGGCGGCGGCGTGGCGGGAGCGAGGCGTGGATGCCGGGCCGCCCGACGAGGCGCCAGGCGCGGCACCGACGCGGGTGGAGCGCATGCGCTGGCTGCTGTTGGCGGCCTGCCCCTCGGCGTTGCTGCTGGCCGTGACGGTGCACATGACGGAGCGGATCGCGGCGATTCCATTCCTCTGGGTGCTGCCGTTGAGCCTGTATCTGCTCAGCTTTATCCTGGCATTCGACGCAGACCGCTGGTACCGGCGGGGGGTGTGGGGGCCGCTGGCCGCAATCGCGCTTCCTTTGACGGGATGGCTGGTTTCGGGAACGGAGCGGATTTCCGATCTGGGGCTGCTCGGTTTGAAGACGGCGATCGGCCTGCTTTCCGCGGCCGTGTTCGTGCTGTTCCTGGTTTGCCACGGAGAACTGGCGCGGCGCCGGCCGGCCGCGGCGCACCTGACGTCGTTCTATCTGACCCTGGCGGCGGGTGGAGCGGCGGGCGGAGCGCTGATTACGGTGGTGGCGCCGTACTGCTTCCACGCCCTCTACGATTTGCCGATCGTGCTTTCGGCGACCACCTTCCTGCTGGTCTCCCTGCTGTGGGAAGCGGGCGGCAAACGCAGGGCGGGAGGCTGGCGGCCCGCGGCCGTGATGCTGGTGGCGGGCATGTCGGTGGGATTCGCCTACAGCCTCGGCCGCGAGACCTGGGACTCGTTCGCCTACGCGCGGCTGCTGGCGCGGAATTTCTACGGGTCTCTAGTGGTCTACGACGACGAGATGCCGCGGCCGAAGGGGCCGGTTCGGGTGCTGCGCAATGGCTCGATCGACCACGGGGAGCAATTTCTGGAGGCTGAAAACCGGCGGTACGCCACGACGTACTACGGGCACAACTCGGGCGTGGGACGGGCACTGGCGGTATTGATGCAACGCGGGCCGGTGAACGTGGGGGTGGTCGGGCTGGGCGCGGGAACGCTCGCGGCATACGGCCGGTCGGGAGACCGGTTCACGTTTTACGAGATCAATCCGGAGGTGGTACGGATTGCGGAAACGCAGTTCACATTTCTTCGGGATTGCCCCGCGCCACACCAGATCGTGACGGACGATGCGCGGCTCGCCCTGGCGCGGGAGGCGCCGCGGCAATTCGACCTGCTGGCGCTGGATGCATTCTCGGGCGATTCCATCCCGGTGCACCTTCTGACCCAGGAGGCGTTCCGCCTTTACTGGCGGCACCTCAAGCCGGATGGCGTGTTGGCCGTGCACGTCTCGAACAAGTACCTGGCGCTGGCGCCGGTGGCGGCGCTGGCGGCAGCGGAAGACGGGAAGGACGCGCGGATGCTCTCATACGGCGGAAACGACGTGGACGAGGAATCATCGTCGGATTGGGTGCTGATCACGTCCCGGCCGGGATTTTTCGAGGCGCCGCAGATTCGCCCGGCGGCGAGCGGGATCGACGGGATCGCGGGGCTGCGCATGTGGACGGACGAGTATAGCGGCCTCTGGCGGATTCTGCGGTAGCGGATCCGATAGCCCGAAAGGGCCTCCGTTGCGGGGGGTCCGCAGGAGGGATATAATCGGCAGCGCACTCGTGAGGGATCATGACGAACCGTATTTTGCTGCCGCTTGTGTTCGTGTCCGGTACGCTGCTGGCGCAGGTGACGTACGATCGGCTTCTGCACGCCGACCGGGAGCCGCAGAACTGGATGACGTATTCGGGCGGCTATGAGGGCCACCGCTACAGCCCGCTGACGCAGATCAACCATAACAACGTGCATCTGCTGCAGATGAAGTGGGTGTACCACCCGATCTACCAGAAGACGGCCAAGAATCAATCCAAGATGGAAAACACGCCGCTGGTGGTGGACGGCATCATGTACACGGGCACGGCGCTGGAGGTGGTGGCGTTGGACGCCGTGACCGGGCGGCAGTTCTGGAAGATCTCGCGGTCGCTCGATCCGAACGCCTATTACAACGCGTACGAAGTGAACAAGGGCATGGCGATTGCAGGAGATACGCTGTTCTGGGCCACCATCGACTGCCATCTGCTGGCTATCGATACGAAAACCGGGCGGGTGATGTGGGACACGGAGATGGCGAAGTGGCAGAAGGGCTACCAATACAATGTGGCGCCGCTGATCGTCCGCAACATGATCATTCTGGGGCCGGCGACGAATGAAGCGGGCGCGAACTGCTGGGTGGCGGCGTACGACATCAAGACGGGGAAGGAAATGTGGCGGTTCTACACGGCCCCGATGTCGGCGGACCAGCCGGAGGCGAAGACGTGGGTGGGAGATTCGTGGAAGCACGGCGGCTCGCCCATCTGGAACGGCGGTGCTTATGATCCGGAGACCAACCTGACATTCTGGGGCACGGGCAATCCGAACCCGGGATGGAACGGCGATCCGCGCACGCCGGGCGACAACCTGTATTCCAATTCTGTGGTCGCGCTGGACGCCGATACCGGCAAGCTGAAGTGGTATTACCAGTTCACGCCGGGCGATGAGTACGACTGGGACGCGACGCAGGTGCCGGTGCTGGTGAACATGGAATGGAAGGGCCAGCCGCGGAAGGTGATGCTGTGGGCCAATCGCAACGGCCATTTCTACGTGCTCGACCGGACCAACGGCCAGTTCCTCATGGCGAAACCCTTCGTCAAGCAGAACTGGGAGGTGGGCTTCGACGAAAAGGGGCGGCCGATGAAGGATCCGGCACGCTGGCCGAAGCCCATGGGCGGCACGCACATCGAGCCCGGCAACCAGGGCGGCACGAACTGGTATCCGCCTTCCTACAGCCCGCAGACCGGGCTGTTCTACGTACCAACCTGGGAAAACTCGGGCGGCAACTCGCCTAAGGGAGAGGTGGGAACGTGGATGGAAGGCTACCGCTACACGGGAACGGGACGGGATTTCCGCCCTGGCCAGCCCATGCCGGTAGCAGCCAGAGGCGGAGCGGCCGGGCGCGGCGCGGCGGGGCGAGGCGCAGCCGCGGGCGGTGGGCGAGCCTCGGCGCAATATAAGACCGAGGACGAAGGTTATGGCGCGATCCGCGCGATCGACCCGAAGACCGGCCAAAAGGTGTGGGATTTCCATATGGTGAACTACACGGAATCGGGCGTGCTTTCCACCGCGGGCGGACTGGTGTTCGGCGGCGGAATGGACGGCGATTTCGTAGCGTTGGATGCGCACACGGGAGAACTTCTGTGGCATGCGTACCTGGGCGGGCCGAATGCGAGTGGACCGATCAGTTACGCGGTGAAGGGCAAACAGTACATTGTGGGGACAGGCGAAGGCACCATGTACGTCTTCGCATTACCGGACTAGGGCGCCGGGCAGACCATAAACAGCCATGTCTGCCCCAAGCGGGCTAGCTCTATTGATTGCGCTGAATACTAGATCTACGGGATGGGAAGGCTGAGCCGCCGGCCCTAGGATTGAAGAAGGGAGGGTTCGGTAGTGACTGGGCTTCGTCAATTTATCTTCCGGCTTTATGAACAGCAGCGGCTGCGCAACTTGTTTTATACGGTGGCGTTTGTGGTGTTCGTTCCGGTGGGTTTTCGTTTCGCCATCCTGGCGTGGGAGTACGGCGATTGGTTCGACAAGCCGCTGGCGGTGGTTGCCGGCGGGTTCATTGGCATCACGACGGTCGTGACGCTGACGCGGTTCTGGCACGTGCCGCCGACGCAGATTGTTACACCGGTTGCCGTGCCTCAACCTGCTCCAGAGCTCGATACGCACTTCCGGGCCGAAGATCTGATAGCGGCCGCGCGCAGGCGCGCGGCAGAGAATCGGGCAATTGCCAAGGGCGCGGGCGCGCTCGGATCGACTCGCGGAAGAGCCTGGTAGCGTCTTCTAAGGAAGCTGATTCCGAAGGCTGCGCCGCAGGTCTTCGGGCGTACCGTCTAAATCAAAATAAAGCATCCGGCGATCCGGCGCGGAAGAACAGTCCGACGAGGCGCTTGGAGTCCAGCACATCGCGGACGATCTGCTCGACGCAGCCGAAACCGTGGGCGCCTAAGGCGGAGATCAGACCGCTCTTCGGCACCAGCACCGGATGCCCGACTTCCACTGCGCGTGCCATGGATGGCGGGAGGGCGCGGCCGGGCGTGACGGCCGTGGCCATGCCGGGCGGGTTCTCCTGCACGATGATGGCGCATGCGCGCGGGCGGAGGCGCGCGATCGATTCCACGCCGCGGCGCCAGTCGATGTGCTCCAGCAGGAGAGTGGCGAGGAGCAGATCGGGGTTGGGCGGGAGCGTGGTTTCCTCGAAATCGTCCTCGAGGAGTTCGGCGCGCAGGCCGTGGGCAAGCAGGCGCCGACGGAGAAGCGCCAGGAAAGCCGGGTTCAGATCGCTACAGGTAAGACGGTAGGGGCGGAAGAGGGCGGCATCGAGCGAATCGAACATCTGGCCGGTGCCGGCGCCGGCGATGGTGACGCGGGCGCCGGGCGCAAGCGCAGCC
>DATJMP010000334.1:0-13958 GCA_035508655.1 Bryobacteraceae bacterium | reverse complement strand
CTGGCGGCGCACAAGCTGACGGCGGACATCGACGGTTCGCCCATGTATTTCCCGAAAGAGAACTTTTCCAACGGCTGCATTTCGACGGTGGACGTGATCTACCCGAGCGCGCCGTTCACGCTGCTGTTCAATCCGAAGCTGCTGGAGGCGCAGCTTCGGCCGGTTCTGGAATATGCGCGCCTCGAGCGGTGGCATTTCCCGTTCGCGCCGCACGACCTGGGGACTTATCCCCTAGCCGATGGACAGGTCTACGGCGGCGGAGAGCGCACGGAGACCAACCAGATGCCCGTGGAGGAGAGCGGCAACATGCTCATCCTGCTGGGGGCGCTGGCGCGGGTGGAAGGGAACGCGGCTTTTGCCAATCAGTATTGGCCGCAGGTGACGAAATGGGCGGAGTATCTGAAGGAGAAGGGGCTCGACCCGGAGAACCAGCTTTCGACGGATGATTTCGCGGGGCACCTGGCGCACAACGCGAACCTGTCGATCAAAGCGATTCTGGCGCTGGGGGCGTACGGCGAATTGGCGGAGATGACGGGACGGAGCACGACGGCGAACGAATACCGCGCGACGGCGCGGGAGTTTGCGAAGAAATGGGTGGAAATGGCGGCGGACGGCGACCATTACCGGCTGGCCTTCGATAAGCCGGGGACCTGGAGCCAGAAATATAATCTGGTGTGGGACAAGCTGCTCGGGCTCAACCTTTTTCCGCCGGAGGTGGCGCGGACGGAGATCGCGTTTGATCTGCGGCACTTGAACGCCTACGGGCTGCCGCTCGACAACCGGCGGGATTACACCAAGCTGGATTGGGAGCTCTGGAACGCGACGCTGGCGGAGAAGCCGCAGGATTTCGAGGCACTGGTGGCGCCGGCATACCGGTTCGCCAACGAGTCGCCGAGCCGGGTGCCGCTCACGGATTGGTACGACACGGTTACGGCCAAGCAGCAGGGATTCCAGGCTCGTTCGGTGGTGGGCGGTCTGTTCATCAAGATGCTGGCGGAGCCGGAGACTTGGAAGAAATGGGGCCAGGGGCCAGGGGCCGGGGACCGGGCGCGGTGACGCGTCCATCACGCCTGATCGTTTCGTGCGGTCCTGACGCATCGGTGAGGACCGCACGTGCATCTGCTCTCCTGGATTTCCCTGGCCGACCCTGGTCCCAGGCCCCCGGCCCCCAACCCCTAGTGTTTCTCGTACATTTCCCGCACATCCGCCCTCAGGGCGGCCTGGCTGGCGGAGCGGCTGTAGAACATGTGCCCGCCGGGATACTCGTGAACGGCCACGCGTGTTGAATCTCCCATCACCGGCATTTCATCTACTGTAAGTACAGAGCCCATGAAGGGGCAGGAGAGATCGTTCCAGCCGTGGGCGATGAGGACGCGCAATTTGGGATCGGCGGCGACGGCCTGGCGAAGATCGGGAACGGCGCCGGTGCGGAGAGTGGTGCGGTCCCACTGGCGGGCCACGTCGTTGCTGAGGGCGTTGTAGCGGGCATCGATTTTCCAGCCGACCACGCGGGTGACGAAATCCACCATGGCGGTGGTGGTAGGAGCGATGATGCTTTCGAGTAGGGGATCATTCAGACGCTGTTCGGAGGCGAAGGGGTAGGGGTCGTAGGACGTGACATTGGAGTCGTAGATGCTGCCGATCTTGCCTTTTTCGCGGAAGACCTCTCGCAGGTAGGCGCCGATTTCGAGGCGGCCGCCGGCGCGGCGGACGAACTCCTCTTCGAGGCCGGTCATCTCCGTTACCTTCTTGACGATGCGAGGCGTGGCCTCGGGATCCGAGCGGCCCTTCAGGAGATCCGTGGCGTATTCCCCGCGCGTGTACGCAATCACCTGGGCCATGGCCTGCGGAGTGAGTTTGTGCTCGCGTTCCAGGTGGGCGGCGGTGATGGAGGGAAGCGTGAGCATCCACGGCACTGGGGAGATGTCGGCGTTTGCATTGAGGTCGGGATTGAGATAGGGGGAGACGAGGACGACGCCATTCAGAGCCACGCCGAGCTGGGAGAGCAGGTAATGGGCGATGCGCGGGCCGCGGTAGCCGCCGTAGCTTTCCCCGACCAGGTATTTGCGGGAACCGAGACGGCCGTTTTTGAGCAGCCAGTCGTAGATGATGCGGGAAAGGTAATGGATATCGGGTTCAGTGGAGTAAAACTGCTGGCGGGTTTCGCTGGCGGAAAGGAGGGAGCGGCTGAAGCCGGTGCCGACGGGATCGATAAAGACGAGATCGGTGAAATCGAGCCAGGTGCCGGGATTGTCCTTGAGGATGGGCGGATCCGACGGGCTGTCGCCCTCGTCTCCGAATTCGATGTGCTTGGGTCCGATGGCGCCGAAGTTGAGATAGACGGAGGCGGCGCCGGGACCGCCATTGAGGGCGAAGGTCACGGGGCGGTTATTGCCATCGACCGTGTAGGCGGTGAAAACGACTTCGCCGGCCTTCTTGTTTTCGGCGTCAAAGACCGGAAGGCTGCCTACTGTGACGGTGTAGGACAGGGCCTTGCCGTTCAGTTGAATGCTCTGGGCGACGTGGGTGTCGGGGGGCATCGGCGCCGGTTTTTCGGGTGCGTGGTCGGCCGCGGCAGTACCAGCCGCACCGGCGGCGCCGGGAGGTTCGCCGGCGCCGCGCCGCCCTTGGGATCGGGCGGGAAACGGGCTCAAAGTCAACAAAACAAGCATCAGTATGGGGACGCACGCGGTCAGGCGTAAGGGATTATCTAGCATGGGAGTCAGGGTACGGCCAATTACTGATTATAGTGTCGCAGAGTCCGGGGCTGGTGTATATTGACCAAGATCTGTCGCGGCCTTCGCCGGGAGATCAGGCAGGGCCATTATGGGAAGGGAACAGGGTACCGTGTATCGGCTTCGGGAGGAGAAATTTTACGAGCCTCGTTTTAGGCGTCCCGGAGAAGCACGAATCAGCCGATATGTTTGGAAGTGAACCTAAACCCAAGAGCGTATGGGCGAATTACCCCTGCGCCTTTGGAAGCGGCGAACGAAATGCAGACGATGAGTACGTGGCGAAAGTGGCAAACCCGGACGAAACGCAACCGATGGGTAGAACATTGTCCGAGGGGAGCCCGCGCCGGAGGTTTCAAAACCGGGGAGTTGTGTTTGGCACGAGAATTGCTAAGATCGGTACTCGTGCGGCCGTTACTGGGGCAAACTTCGGCAGATTTAGCCCAGGGAGGCGGCGAGGTGTGAAACCTTTGGCATGTTTTTCCGTCTATATTCTTGCGGAAAGCAACACGCTCTAAACAGAACAAATAAAAAGAAAAAAGACGGTAGAAGGAGAACCAGAAATGAACCAGACCGAACTCAACAAATACAAAGCGGTGCTGGAGGCCAAGCAGGCGGAGCTGTCTGCTGGCCTGCGCAACCGGGAAGACATCGCGATCGAAAAGACGCCGGATGCATTGGACGAAGTGCAACTCGCCGGAGAGCGGGAACTCGCCATTCGCAACCTGGACCGGGAATCGAGCCTCCTGCGCAATGTGCGCTCGGCGCTGGCTCGGATTGCCGACGGCAGCTATGGCGTTTGCCTGCATTGCGAGGAAGAGATCAAGCAGAAGCGGCTGGATGCGGTGCCGTGGACGAAGTACTGCATCAGATGCCAGGAAGCGGCGGATCGGCACGAATTCGAGACGGAATCCGGCGAATCGATCGACGAACTGCTCGCCAACGCAGCATAAGCCTTCACTTTCGTCACGGGTTTCAGAAGGGCGCGGACAGGTTCCGCGCCCTTCGTGTTTTTGGGCTCGCGAAGGCCGCGCAGGAGTAGGTGTGTAGGGTTTTCCTGCGCAATGTGGGGCAAAACACACAAAGAGGTCCTGAAATTCCTTGACAAGCTCTGCAGCCTCCATCAGGGTCCTGCAGGAGCGAACCGTCGGCTGATTCTCGATCCCCTGACTCCTGACCCCCGCAGGTTACTGGCTGCCGGTCCCGGCGACGGGGATGTACACCATGTTGCTCACGTAAACATCTTGGGCAATGGTCAGGGGAGTGGCGTTGTTGGCGGTTAGGCCGGTGTTCAGGTGGAGCACCACTTTGAAGATGCCGACGCTTCCCTGGAGCAGGCTGGCGGAAATAACGTCCGCGGTGGTGCTGGTGCCGCCGGCGGTGCCACCTCCGGCAAGTGACGAGACGGCTTCGGCAGTGGTGGGCTGCGTGTCGGGTGCACCGATAGGCCACTGGTAGCCGGTCTGGAGGAGTCCGGTCAGGTTGTCGGAGAGGATGGGAAGCCCGAGTCCGGTAGCGTAGACCTCGATGAATTCGCCCGGCGAGGCTGGATTATCGACAGTGATGGGCGCCCCTTCGACATTGGCGCAGCACAAGGCGTTGCTGAAAGCCGTCATGACTTCGCTGGAGCCGGCATTGGATGTGGCGGTGATGGGGACGCCGTTACCGATGGGACCTTGGACCCGCGCCTGAATAATGATGCGGTCATACACGCTGGCGGCGTAGGCCGTCACGGTGGGATCGCTTTGGTTGATGAGGGCGATCAGGTTATCGCGGACGGTGTCGAGGGTGTCGCCAGCCTGGACGGTGTAGGTGTACGTCCGGTCCTGAACAGTGATGGTGCAGGTGTCGTTGGCGGTGGTGGTTCCGTCCACGGAAACGATGGCGTTGGCATAACTGGAGCCGTGGAAAGCCACGCCCATCGGCGGGTTGGTGTTGGCCTGAGTGTACACACCGGGATTGGCCGGGACGATGGTGAGGGCCACCGGCGTGGTGACCTGCACGCTGCCATCCGGCAGAACCGATCGCACGTAGGCATTGATGCTGGTGCTGTCGTTGACCTCCCAGGGAACCTGCGCATTGATCTGCGTCGGGGAGACGTAGAGAAGCGGGGCGGGGATGCCGTTGAAGTAGACGGTGGTGTTGGTGAGGGTTGTGGGCAGCGGGTTCTGGCTGGTATCGGCGGCAGCGGTTCCCGCGCTCAGGCTGGCGCCGCGAATGGTGACAAGAGTGCCGGGCCCAACCGAGGCTGCGTCGTTGCCGCCGCTGAGGTTGGCGCCGGAGGCGGTGGCGGTGATGGTGGCGCTGGTGGAGACCGAGGAGGCAATAGTGATCTGGTTGCCGATGCCGCCCGGCTGCCGTGAAGTGAGAACGACCTCGTTACCAGTGGTATCGACGGTGGCGATTACGTTGGGATCACCCTGGCCGGAGTTGGAAGAGTTGATCACGTTGACGAGCGCCTGAACCACGTCGGAAAGGGCGTCGGTAGCCTTTACCGTGTAGGTGTAATTGACGCTGTTGATGGTGACGGTAACGACGTCATTGGCCTCGATGGTGCCGCCGATGGCCACAGTGCCGTAGGCGGTGACGTCGACGCTGGCGGAATTCGTGATGCCCTGGTAGGGGATTGTCGTGAGGCCCGGGGAATAGACGTTCACACGGAGGTTGTAGACGTCGGCGACATAGAGGTTCACGCCGTCCCAGGCGAGCGACATGGGGGTGGACATGGAGTCAGCGGCATTGGTGGCCTGATCGACATCGCCGCCGATCTGGCCGATGACGAAGTCGGCGGTCGCGCCACTTTGGGTCGGCATGGTGTTGTAGACCAGGAGGCGGTCGTTGCCGCCATCGGCGATGAAAAGCTGCGTGCCGGTAGACAGGGCGAAACGGGGAAAGCTGATGGTCGCGTAGCAGATGTTGTCGTAGGTGGGATTGCCGCTGCTGTCCGTGCCGGTGACGGTGGGGCACAGAACCGGCTTTTCTACGCATCCGCTCCCGGGATAGACGGTGTTAGTGATCGTGTTCGTGCAATTGGCTGAGCTGCTGGTGGAAACGAAGGTGTAGGCGTTATTGGCCGTGCTGCTGGTCAGATCGGGCTGGCCGAGGGCGAAGTTGGCCGGGGTGCCGTTTGCGGTGGGAATGCTGTTCCAGACGAGCACGCGATTGTTGCCGAGGTCGGAAACGAAGAGGCGGGTGCCATCGGATGTCACCGAGACGGGATCGAGCATGGAGGAGGCGGTGGCCGGCGGAGGGGTGCTGATGTCGGGCGAGACGAAGGCGTTGAAGCTGGACTGGCCGAGAACAACATCGGCGGCCGCACCGTTGGTGGTGGGAATCTTGTTGTAAATCAGGATGCGGTTATTGATCGTGTCGGCGACGTAGAGTTTGCCGTTCTGGATCCAGACGCCCTGCGGGCCGCGCATATTGGTAGCGCTGGGGGTGCCGGGCGAGGGAGCGGTGGAGGTGAAGTTGGGCTGGCCGACGACGACGTCGGCGGGCTGATCATTGGTGTTGGGAATGCTGTTCCAGATGAGTACGCGATTGTCATCGGTGTCCGCGATGACGAGGTGAACGCCGTCGGATGCAATGCCGGTCGGGTTGCGCACGGTGGTGGCCGTCGCGCTGAAATTGACGGTGGTCGTGGTGAAATCCGGCTGGCCCAGGACCACGGAAGCCTGCCCTACGCAGACCGGACACTTGGTGGTGTAATTGAGGGCCGCAGTGGGACTGGGAAACTGGCTGGATGCGCCATTAAAAAGCAGGATCCGGTTATTGTCGGGCGTGACACCGACGCGATTGGAATCGGAGACGAACAATGTGTCGCCGGCGAACGCGACACCGCCAGGTCCGCCGAGGACCACGTCGCTGGGATTCGGATTCTGGCTGGTAAACGTAGCCTGGCCGATGACGAGCCGGGCCGCCTGCCCCAGCGTAAAGGTGCCGTTACCGAAGGAGCCGGCATCGCCGACGCCGCGAGACCCGGTCCGGCGCGGCAAAGATTGAGCTGAGCCGTCGGGGCCGAACGGCGAGGAACTGTGAAGATGCTTTTGCCGGGCCGGCGCCGTCATGGCCGACTTGGTGGTTTTGAGGCCGTCTTGAGCGCAAAGGCAGGCGGCGGAAAGAAGAAATACAGAGAAGCACTTCATGCGCAGTTTTTAGTAAGACCCGGTAAGGATGGTTTTAAAACCCAAGTATAACAAGGGTTTGGCGAAACAGACTGATGCCTTGAGGACACACCAGTGTGCGGAATCGGCACGAACGGGCGCCGCGTAAAAACGGCCAAATCGCGGCTCTGTATAGAGTTGTTCGAATGCCGGGCGAGCACGGGGAGTTGGGATGCACGCGGCGTGCCAGGAACTGCGTTACAGTAGCAGGCATGCATCGCCGGACTTTTCTGGAAACTCTCGCCGCAGGAGCGGCCGTGGCCGCCCAATCGGGCGCCGCGAACGCGGCAAACGATGTGCCCGTCAAACTGGGTTTCGACACCTACTCGATTCGCGCCTGGGGATGGAAAGCGGGACGGCTGCTGGATTACGCCGGCGGGCTGAAACTGGACACCATCCAGATCTCCTCGATGGATGACTACGAGAGCTACGAGCCGGCGTATCTGCGGAGGCTGAAAGACCAGGCGTCGCTGCTGCACATCCAGATTGACGCCGGTATGGGCTGCATCTGCCCGCGAAGCAAATCCTATTCACAGAACGGGCCGCCGGCGCGGGAGCGCCTGCTCCAGGGACTGCGGGTGGCCAAGGAGGTTGGGGCGACCTCGATGCGGTGCTACCAGGGCGCGGCCGCGGACCGGATGGGCGAGCCGGGCATCGAGGCATGCATGGAGGCGACGATCCAACTGTTCCGCTCGGTGAAGGCGGAGGCACAGGACCTGGGCGTGAAGATCGCGCTGGAAAACCATTCCGGCGATATGCAGGCGCGCGAGGTGAGGACGATTATTGAAGAGGCGGGGAAGGATTTTGTGGCCTCATGCCTGGATACTGGGAACCCGATGTGGGTAGTGGAGGACCCGTTCGTGACGCTGGAGACGCTGGCGCCCTACGTGGTGACCACTCACATGCGAGATTCGGCGGTGTTCGAGGTGCCGCGCGGAGCGGCGGCGCAATGGGTGGCTTTGGGAGACGGCAGCGTGGATTTCGTGAAGCTGGTGGCCGAGTTCCGGCGGCTCTGCCCGCACTCGACGATGCAACTGGAGATCATTACCGGCCGGCCCCCGACGGTGCTGCCGTACCTGGAGGCCGACTTTTGGAAAGTGTTCCCGAAGACGCCGGCGTGGGAGTTCGCGCGGTTCGTGGCGCTGGCCAAGAGCGGGCGGCCATACATGGGTGCGATGGTGATTGAAGACGTGCCCGGTGCGCACCCGCAGGTGATGACGGACGCGCTGCGCGAACAGCAGAAAGCCGACCTGGAGCGGAGCCTGGAGTATGCGAAGAAGAAGCTGAATGTGGGTGTGAACTGGCGGGGATAGGTTCTGCGGTCGGGCACCGCTCCCTTACGGTCGCGGCTCGGATCGAATCGGCGTTACACGTTCTTGATCCAGCGGGGTAACCGGATCCAGCAGGTGCCAGAAGGGGATGCCGGTGGCGTAGATGGCAGCGGAGACAAAGAAGGTCAGATTCCAGTTTCCCAGGGTCCATTTGAGGAGATAGCCGGTAACGACGGGAGCGACAAAACCGGCGAGGTTGCCCCACATGTTCATGGTGCCGGAAAGTGTGCCGGCGTATTTGCCGCCGATATCCATGGCCGCCGACCAGAAGGGCGGCATGGCGAGATCGTTGCAGAAACTGGCAGCGCCGATGGCCGACATTGCGGCCAGCGGACTGGGGAGGGTCGTAGCGAAAATCAGGAATCCGGAGGCGCCCGCGAAGCCGAGGCAGGCGACGAGGCGGCGGGCAATCTTCAGACTGCCGGTGCGCCGCTCCACCCAGTTTCCAAACACCACGGAGGCGGGATTTCCCAGGCCGCCGCAGAAAAGCGGGAGAATGGCGTACCAGGCGGCGGAATCCATGCTAAGTCCGCGGGCATCGCGAAGGTAAGTGGGCAGCCAGGTGATATAGAAATACCAGCCATAGCTGAGCGCAAAATATCCCCAGCACAAGGGCCACACCTGCCGTGAACGCAGGAAGCGCTTCCAGGGCACGTGCACGTGGCTGGCGGCGAGAGCGCGATTCTGCGCCAGCAGGTCGCGCTCGGCCTGGTTGAGACGCGGGTTCTCAGCGGGGTCGTTGCGATACCAGCGATAGAAGAGCAGCGCCCAGACCACGCCGATCAGCCCGAAAATGCGGAAGGCGTTGCGCCACCCGGCGTGGCGCATGACCATGCGCACGAGCGGCGGGGTAAAGGCGCCGCCCCAGCGGGCGGCCAGCCACATGAACCCCTGCGCGCGGGTCTTTTCTTCGCGCGGCAGCCAGGTGGTGAAGGCCTTAGTGAGATTGGGGAAGCAACCGGCCTCGCCGGCGCCGAACAGGAACTGAATGGTGGTGAGGGAGACGAGATTGAAGACCGAGCCGGTGGCGGTGGTACAGCAGGACCACCAGATGACGATGCGCAGCAGGACCTGGCGCGGGCCAAGCCAATCCCCGAGAAAACCGGCAGGCAATTCGAACAGGGCGTAGGCGAGGCCGAAGGCGCCGAAGGCCCAACCCATCTGCGCCTGAGAGAGCCCGAGATCCCGGCGAATCACCAGCGAAGCAAAGGAGAGGGAGACGCGGTCCACATAAGTAATCACGGCAAGCGTGACCGCGAATACAATCATCCAGTAGCGAACGCGCGTGGGACGCTCTGTCGCGACGGACGGCCGGGGCAGCATCGGAATATTGTGACACACTGGAGTGAGGGGGCCGCCTGGATCACTGCTCGGTGACGCTCGCGGCTCCTACGCGAGGTGTGGGCTCAAAAAGGGGCGCAGAATCTCACAGGGGGCGGTTGGCATGGGGGGCAATTTTTCGATAGGCCGGGTTGTCGATCTGTTGTTTGGCTGTCATCACAAGCGGCTCAGCCGCCCCGTGACGCCGCCAGCCAGGAAAGACGGTCCGCGCGGCGAGACGTACGTCGTGTGCCTGGATTGCGGGAAGCACCTCTCGTACGACATGAAGATCATGCGGGTGGGGAAGGAAGTGAAGTAGGGGCCGCATACATGCGGCCCGGCGCGCGCTCCAATTTGAAGGGCGGGCCGCATGTATGCGGCCCCTACGAGTTTACGACTTCTCTTTCGGCATCTGGTTTTTCCAGAAAGCCTCATATTCAAACATGGCGTCCTTGATGGGTGTCCCGCGGACGTCGATTTTCTTGAGATCGGCGGAGCCGATGCCCACGGCTTCGGCCAGCAGCATCATGTTGTCGGCATACTGGAACGATTCGTCCGCCGGTTTCAACTGCTCCGGTGGATGATCGTTCGGGCCTTTGTAGAGGCGGTAGGGAGCCTCATGGCGCCCGGCGCGCGGGTTATATCCCATGGTTGCCATGGCGACGGCATCGGTATTCACGCAGTTGTGACCGACCACCAGGATTCCAGGCTTGATGGGCTTAGCGCCCAGAACCCACGGGCCTTCTCCGCCGACCGTCGAAATGATGCCATCGAGGATCGCGAGATCGATGGGACGCGCGCCGACGATATCGACCAGGATGCGCGGCAGGCGCCAGCCTTCATAGCGGTTGCTCTTGGGATCGATTTCGGCGGGCGCGCCGGCGGGCGCCTGCACCTGGCCGTAATGGAAGATGCGTTCGCGGCCGCCATAGAGTGCCGTGGGGGTGACGCCGAACATGTTTTTGATCGACATAGTCACGCCCATCTCTTCGTGATTTTTCATCTTGCCCAGGCTGACGAAGTAATCACAGTCGTGATAGGAATGGTTGAGTTCGAAGGCCGGGAAGACATAGGGCTTGTGGGCGACTTTGAAGGTGCCATAGGGCTGGCCCTGGTTGGAATCGGTGTCTTCGAATTCGACCACGGGGGCGGCGTTTTTGAGCGCGTTGACGTCCCAGCCACCGGAGAGGAGCTTGTCTTCCAGCCTGGATTCGCGGCGGCGGCCGAAGCAGCTTTCGATAAGGCGGATGCGTTTGGCGCCGAGTTGGCCCAGGACGGCGGTGACGGCGCCGACAACCTTGGGATGAACCCAATGCGTCTCGCCGGCGGTGTAGCCTTCGAAGCGGTTTCCGCCCGTCAGGTTGAGCTTGACAGCGACTGTCTTGCCGCGGACCTTGTCGCCGATTCCGCCGATCTGGTCGAACATCTTGCGAAATTGCGAGACCAGATCCTCGTCGTAAGTGTGGACCTTGGCCACCGAGACCGGGGCGGCGGGAGCCGAGGGCGCAGATTGCGGCGTGGCGGAGGCGCCGGTCGCGGTGAATGCGCCGGCCGCCAGCGCGTTGAGCGTCAGCCAGTCGCGGCGTGAAAAGTTCTTGTGAGCATCTGGCATGCGAGTTCTCCTTTCGGACCGAAAAGCTCTTTCCCAAAAAACCACCCCGCGACGGGGGATGCGCGCGGCCGCGTGGCAGCGGCGCAGCGGGCAATTCACTCGAGCAGAAGCGCGCCCCAGAGAGCGATTCTGGGTATGGCAACTTCCGTGCGTCCTTGCGCCGATTCGATCTGCAGTTTAGCCGGAGCGGCGCCGGGCGCGAAAAGCCGGGCGGAGGTAAAACTACCGCTCACCCGGACGGTGATGTCGTCAGCCGGCGAACTGGAATAGTTGAGCAACTGGAGTAGAACGCAGCGGCCGGAATTGGCCGAGCTCGAATACGTGATGACGCCGGGCACGTTGAATACGGTGACGCCGCGCTCGGCCTGTGCCAGCGTATCCCGCAGATCGCGGGCGACGGATTCGGGGTCGGGATCGCGATAGACGACGACCCGGCCTTTGCCCTGCGGTTGTTCGGCATACGGCTGGTCTTCGCCTTTGGGGGCATTGCCCCACGATGGGCCGGCGATCACTACGCCGCCGTTTTCGGCGAACGCGGTGAGCATCTGGCGCTCAGCCGGAGTGGGCGGCGCGAGTTCGGTGGCGAGCACGGCCCGGAAACCGGCCAGTGTTGCCGCAGTCAGGCTGGAGCGGAGGATCGGCCGGTAAGGCGTCTGCCGGCGGGTGACGAGCTTCAAATACTCCTCGCCCATGTCAGCCTGGGCGGAAGCGGGATCGACGATGAGAGCTAGAGCGGCAAAGGGAGAGAAATCGCGCCACGCGGCGTGCTCCTCGGCGAAGCGGAGAACATCGCCGGTACGCTGCCAGGCGGCCAGTGCGGCGGCATCGCGGGCGCGAAGAGCGGCGCGGAACTTGTCATCGAGGTTGATAATCCAGCGGCCACCGGCGATGGCGGCATCGGCGGCGAAGAGCGGATAATCGGCCGGAGTGGCGTCCTCCGTTTCATAGGAAATCCAGACGGGATGCCAGGCGCCGGGACGAAGGCGGAAAGAGCGGACCAGCCAGATGTTGGATTCGATCCAGGGCTCGCTGGACGGAGCGGAACGGATGCCCATATCGGCCAGGTTGCGGGCGCGCGGCGAAACGCCTTCCACGCCAAGCAGGGGCGCGGAGGAGGTGCGGGCGGCAGGGGCTGCCTGGAGGATTGGAATCACGGGGCGCCCGGCCAGCGCGCGGGTAGCCTGGGCCGCGAAATCCGCGGGGAAATCACCATCGAGCGCGAGGCCGTCGAGGCCGGCCGCGGCGGCGGAAGTTGCCGCTTCGGCTGCGTTCGGGCCGGGATAGACCACACCGATTACGGCTGCGCCGCTCTGGCGGGCCGAGCCCGTGTAGGATTTGACGACTTCCTGCTGGCGGCGAATGAGGTCGCGATCCGATCCGGCGCTCCAGGTGACCAGAAGGCAATTGATGGGCGAACCTTCCAGCAGGCGGAGGGTGGAGGGATCATACCAGTTCTCCAGGGCTTCCTGCTCCGGGCCGACAGCGGGTGCGGTCTTTAATTGGACGCGGCGCGCCACTTCCAGCGGTCCGCCCTGCCAGCGTGCGGGAATCCAGGCGTCGGGGCCTGCACACCACAGCACTGTAGGGATGTACAACAGCGGAAGCAGTCTCTGAAAGACACCCATATTACAAGTATAAACAGGTTTGTTTCTCCTAAATCAGGGTAAAGAGCATCCGCAAATGAGGGCATCGGGGGCGGGGGAATGATCCGCCTCGCGGCCGGCCAACCGCGACGGGCTGGCCGGCGACGAGGCAGGATTTGCTACCAGGAGAACTTCATGGCGACCTGGCCTACGCGGCCCGGTCCGGCGCTGGTGACCCGGCCGAACAGGGAACTCGCGAAATTGCCATTGGGATTGAGGAAGTTGGCGTGATTGAAGGCGTTGAAGAATTCCGCGCGGATCATCATATTCATGCTTTCATGCAACGGAATGGTCTTCTGCAGGCCGAGATCGAAGTTGACCTGGCCCGGTCCGTGGAAGAAGCGCGGGTCAGACGTGCCCTGCCCGCCCAGCGCTTCCGCGGTAAAGGCGCTCTTATTGAAGTCCTGCTGGTTGGGGGTGTTGCGAACGTTGTTGGTGACCACCAGCCCGCCGACGTAATTGGGACGGTCGACGCCGCCGGCGCCGGTCCACGAGCGGTCGCCGCTCTCCGAGAGGCTGACGGGAAGACCGCTCGCAGCGCGCGTAATGCCGTTGATGGTCCAGCCGTCGGTCAGGCGCTTCGGCAGCGAGCCGAACTTATAGAACGGCAGCGTGTAGCTGTAGCTCACCACGAAGTTGTTGGTGACGTCGAACGTGGAGAGGCCGCGCGCCAGCGCGAAGTTGTAAAAATCCATCGTGGTGTTGTAGGACGAGGCGTCATCCAGCGATTTACTGAGCGTGTAAGCGGCGAGGAATGTCATGTTGCGGCCGCGGCGCTCCAGCGTCACCTGCATGGAGTTGAAATCGGAGTTGGCAACGGTGGCCAGATAGGTGTTCTGGCTGAAATCGGGACAGGGCTGGACCGTGCAAGGGAAGTTGGTCCGCGTGCCGTAGACCAGGTTGCCGTTGGGCAGCGTGAAAGTGGAATCTTCCTGGTTGGCCCCGCATTGCAAAGTGCCCGCCATCACGCCGGACCCGCGCAGGCTCGCGCAAAGCGCGGCGTTACCGGGATTCGATTCGTATTGCGAGAACAGCTTGCGGCCCTGGGTTCCCACGTAGGCCACAGTCAAGACCGTGTTGGAGCTGAGCTGCCGCTGGAGAGAAAAGTTGAAGTCCATGGCGTAGGGCAGCTTGTTGCTGGGTTTGTAACCCGGCGA
>DATJMP010000333.1:0-5035 GCA_035508655.1 Bryobacteraceae bacterium | reverse complement strand
TGGCTGGCCGGATATACGTATGGCAAGTCTCTCGATCAGTCTTCCAGCCTTTCGGAGGCGGTGAATCCGCTGAACCCGAACCTTAGCAAAGCCATTTCGGCTTTCGACATGCGCCACAACTTTGTCGTCAGTTATAACTGGAAGCTGCCGTTCGAGAAGCTGGTGCATGGCCGGTTGCGGCTGGCTGAGGGGTGGGCTTTATCGGGAGTTACGCGCCTCAGCACGGGATTTCCGGTGACCTTGTACAACAACAACGACACGTCGCTGCTCGGCACGATTCCGAACGGCATTAACAATAACGGCGTGGATACGCCCAATTACACGCCGGGCGCACTGGAGGTGAATACCAATCCGAGAAACGGGAAACCGGCATTCAACTCCGCTCTGTTCAGCCTTCCCGCTCTTGGGCAGATCGGAACGGCCGACCGCCGGTTCTTTTACGGTCCGGGCATTGCGAACTTTGACGCGGCGCTGCACAAGAGCGTACAGCTAGGGGAAACGCGCACCATGGAGTTGCGGCTGGAAGCATTCAATGTTTTCAACCACGCCCAGTTCTACGGGGCAGCGGCAGTGAATGGAAATGTCACGAGCGCAAACTTCGGGCAAATCGTCAGCGCGGCGGCTCCGCGGCTGATTCAATTGGCCGCGCGGTTCAGCTTCTGAACGGCAACTCCGGCGTGGGTTCCAAGGGTACACTATTTTCATGTCTCGCCGGTTGGCCATTCGGGTGGCAGGCGTTCCTCTTCGAGGCGCCCGCTTCCTCCCGGATCACTCCGCTGCGACTTTTACACTGCTGGCGCCCAGAGCTACGAGAGTCGAGCTCTGGTTGTACCGAACAGCCATGGATGCCGATCCGGTTCGGAAGGAAGTGATGGCGGTGCAGGCCGATGGTTCGCTGGCCTGCACGGTTCCGATCGGGGATGCGATCTACTATGGCTACCGGGCATGGGGGCCGAACTGGCGGCATGACCAGCGCTGGATTCCGGGTTCCATCACGGGCTTTGTGACCGATGTGGATGCTGCCGGCAACCGCTTCAATCCGAATAAGCTGCTCCTGGACCCGTATGCGCTGGAGGTGAGCCACGATCCGCTGACGCCAGACCATCCTGACCCGACCGTGTACCTATCCGGACCTGCCTCCCGCATGATCGATACGGGGCCCTTCGCGCCCAAGGGGATTGTGATCGACATCCCGGAGCCGGATTTCGGAGCGAAACCCGAAAGGGCCTTCAAAGACGAGATCGTCTACGAAGTTCACCTTCGCGGGCTGACGAAGAACGATCCGAACGTCCCGGCTAACTTGCAGGGCACCTACGCCGGGGCCGCAAGCCGCGCGGGATATCTGAAGGACCTCGGCGTGACGGCGGTGGAAGTCCTACCAATCCACGAAACGCAAAACGCGCTCAACGATCTGCCTCATTGCCTGGCCCTACAAAACTACTGGGGCTACGACTCGTTCAGCTTCTTCGCACCAGACCGGAGGTATTCGTCCGACCGATCCCCTGGTGGTCCGACCCGAGAGTGGATGGGGATGGTGAAGGCCTTTCATGCGGCTGGGCTCAAGGTTTACGTAGACGTTGTTTACAACCACCACGACGAGGGAAATGTCGATGAGGCGACAGGCACCATTTGCGAGATTTTCTCGCTGCGCGGGCTGAACAACCAGGATTATTTCGAGGCGCTGAGTCCGGCGAAGAGAAATTATTACGAGAATGACACTGGCGTCGGCCCTAACGTGAACTGCGCGACCGCCGCAGTGCGCAACCTGGTTCTGGATTCCCTGAAATATTGGACGAGTGTTCTGGGAGCGGACGGTTTTCGTTTTGATCTGGCCGCGGTGTTGGGAAACGCTAACTCATCGGGGGGTTACTTGTTCGATCGCGACGATCCGGGCAATATTCTGAATCGGGCGGTGACGGAGTTGCCCGCACGACCGGCAGCGGGCGGAGCGGGCGTGGACCTGATCGCCGAACCGTATACGGCAACTGCCCAAGGGCAAGAACAAGGGAACTTTCCGGTGGGATGGTCGGAATGGAACGACCGGTTCCGCGATGTCTTCCGGGCGTCCCAGAACAAATTGGGAATCGTGCCGGTGACTCCCGGCGACATGGCTAAGCGCTTCGCTGGTTCCGAGGATCTGTTCGGACCACGCGGAAGGGCGCCGTGGAATTCGGTCAACTACATCACTTCACACGACGGATTGACGCTGCGCGATCTCTATTCTTACGATCAGCCGGACAACAACCAGCCGTTTCCGTTCGGCCCTTCGAGCGGCGGCCGCGGCGCGAAGGAGGAGATGTGCTGGGATCACGGCGGCGATCCCGTCCAGCAGATGCAGGCCGTGCGCACGGCCCTGGCGATCCTTCTGCTATCGGCGGGCACCCCCATGATTGCGGGAGGGTCGGAATTTTATCGAACGCAATGCGGCAATAACAACGCCTTCAACCTGGACACAATAGCCAACTGGTTCGACTGGGGCGCGGCGGCGCAACAAGCGGCGCTGACGAATTTCACCCGCACGCTGATGTGGTTCCGGCGCGCTCATCCCTGCCTGCGGCCGGCGCGGTTTTTCACGGGAACCGACCACAACGGAAACGGGTTGAAGGACTTGACCTGGTACTCCGATTCCGGCACGGAGGCGTCGCTGGATTATTTGGCGGATCCGAACCGGCACCTGCTTGCCTACCGCATCGACGGAACGGAATTTGGCGATCCATCGGATTCGGTTTACGTTGTGTATAACGCGTGGTCAGAAGCGGTACAGACGACGATTCCGGCGCTGCTCAGCGGAAACCAGTGGTTTCTGGTGGCCGATACCAGCGCCAATGCCGAGGAGTGGGGGAATATTCATCCCGCAGGACAGGAAACGCTGCTGAAGAGTGACGGGTATCGGGTGGAGGCACGGTCCGTGGTGCTGTTGATCGAGCGCTAGCAGCCTGTAGCAGGGTGCTCGCGTTGGACTCTGTCCAATTGGGGCGACGATTCGGCTATGGCGCGGGCGTAGACGGCGAGCGTCTTCTTCATTGTGTATTCCAGACGGAACCGCTGCTCAAATTCGCAACGCGCGCGAACGCCCAACTCGTGGCGCAATTTTGGTGCGGCGGTTAGTTGGGCAATCGCTCTGGCCAGAGAGGCGGGGTCGCGGGACGGGACTAGAAGGCCGGTTTCCCGGTGGCGGACCGCTTCGCGAATGCCGCCGACATCCGTGGCGATGACCGGCAGCCCGGTGCGCATAGCCTCCAGAATACTGCGCGGAAATGCCTCGGAGAGGGAAGAAAGGACGAGCATCTGACAGCGGGCCAGGACAGGCGCAGGATCCGGCTGGTAACCCAGGAAACAGAGCCTTTCGGCGATGCCCAACCGTGCGGACAGGCGGCGGACCGCGTCCCGGAGCGGGCCTTCGCCGACGAGATCCAGCGTCCAGGGCTGGTCTTTCAGGAATGAAAGAGCGGTGAGCAGAGTGGCAAAGTCTTTGGGGTGGTCCAACCGAGCCACGGAGCAGATGCGAACCGGTTCCCTTTCCGGGCAGGCGCGAAGTTCCGGCGGAACATCGCGCACGCCGTTGTGGACCACAAACAACCGCTGCGGCGGGGCGATGCGGCCAGCGAGCGCCAACCGCCTCTCCGATTCGGAAACGCAGATGATCGCGGAGCACCAGGATGCAGCGGCCCGCTCGACAAACGTAAAGAAGCGGCCGGACGAGCGGGAAAAGCGCCCTGCCACCGGTAGGCCATGCGGCGTATAGATGGCAGGAATCCCAAGCAGGCGGGCTGCGGCACGCCCGATCCATCCGGCTTTCGCGGTATGCGCGGAGACGAGATTGGGAGCGAAATCGTGCAGAGCTTCGCGCAATTCGGCGACCGCCATGAGGTCCAGCACGGGATGAACCTGACGGCAGAGGTAGCGCAGTGAGCGGACCGGCACGCCCGCGGCTTTGAATTGGTCGATGGCAGGTCCGGAGCCGCCGGCGAGAATGAGGGGCTCGTGGCCGAGATCGCGCATGGCGCTTGCCATATCGCGAACGTGGATGGTCGCTCCGCCCACCGCATCGCCGCGTGTGATGATGTACGCGATCTTCACCGAGGCTCCTTGCGCGACAGAATTACGAAGAAGGCCAACTTCCGGAAGATGGCGCGGGCGGCCGCAGCACCGGGACGAAAGCGCAGGGTGGAAGCGATCCAGGCGCGGCCGGGCCGGTCCAAAAGACGGTAGCGGATGTAGTCGACCTCGCGGGTTTCGTTTCTGAAATAGCGGGCGTAGGCGGAGAAAATTTCGGTGCGGGTGCGGTAGCGTGTGTAATCGTCTATCCAGAGAAGTTTATCGATGGCCCATTGGCGGGCTGATGGAGCTTCCTGTTTCCACGTTCCCAGGCCGCAGGTGCGTAACGTCCAGGTGTAATAGAAACGCGCGCGCGAGTTCGGTTTGAACCAGTGCGCGAACGGAATGCCGATATGGCCTTCGCGGAACACGTCGCGGGATGGGAAAAGACTCAGGAGAAGGCCGCCCGGAACCAGAATGCGATGCAACTCGGCCAGGACCCCTTCGAGATCCTCGACATGCTCCATCACCTGGTTGTTGACGATGAGGCCGAACCGGGCATCTGGAAATGGCAGCCGGGATCCACAGATTTCGAGCACGGAGCTACCCAGGAGGCCGCGCGACTCGGCCAGGCTGCGCGCGGAAGATCCCTTATAGAAGATGTCGGCCCCGACCATGGGCAACCCCGCCGCAATCCCCGCGGCGACCAGCTCGCCGCATCCACAGCCGAAATCCAAGATCGGGGCGGCGGGGTGCTCGCCCGCAAAATTGCGGCAGAAATCGAGGACGAAGCGGTTGGTGACGTCCATGGCTTATGGCTCCCTCGCTGTAAGGCAAGCCGACCGCAGGAGATCGCGATAGAGGTCTTCCCATCGCGCGATCACCCCATCCAGGGCGAAGTGGTCGATGGCGTTTTTGCGAGCCGCTCGCGCCATAGCGACACGCGCTTCGGCGGGCAGAACGGACAGACGGTGCATGGCTGCGGCGAACGCGGCGG
>DATJMP010000332.1:0-5663 GCA_035508655.1 Bryobacteraceae bacterium | reverse complement strand
GCCCGCGTAGAGGAGCGGGCTGAGGGGGATGGCGTCGGGGTGGTGCGGGAGGTTGCGGCGGACTAAGTAGGCTGCACCGGCGGCTGCCAGAGCGGGTAACAGGGCGAGGCGCGCGGCGGGGCTGGTGGGGAAATAACGGGCCAGGGGCTCGGAGGGGCGCTGGGCGAAATACTGGGAGGTGCCGAAACCGTAGTGGCGCATGCGGGCGAGGTAATCGGCGAAGCGGGTGACACTCGAATAGTGGGTGACGCGGGCGCGGGGCTCAAAAAGGAGGCGGTAGCCGAGGTCGCGGGCGCGGGCGGTGAAATCGCGGTCTTCGCACATGGCGAGAGATTCGTCGAAAGGGCCGGTGCGCTCGGCCACTTCGCGGCGCAGGAGCAGATTCGACGTGGAGAGATGCGGCGCGGGGCGGGCGGGGAGGCGGGGCGAGAGGACGGGGCCATCCGTGGAGAGATATTCGAGGCGGGCGGCAAGGCCGGTGCGGCCGGAGACGCGTGAACCGCCGGCCAGGTCCGCGCGGCCGGAGGTGACGGCTTCGTAGAGGATTTCCGCCCAATCGGGCTCGGCGGCGCAATCATCGTCGAGGAAATAGAGGAGGTCGCCGCGGGCTTCGGCGAGGCCGCGATTGCGGGCGCAGCCATAGCCGCGGCGGGGTTCGGGGACGTGGCGGACGGGCAGGCGGAACCGGCGGCAGGATTCGACGGCGGCCGCTTCGGTTTCGGCATCGGGCCCATTATCGATGACGATGATCTCGTCCACCGGGCGCGTCTGGCGGGCGAGAGCGGCCAGCGTCTGACGCAGGAGCGCGGGACGGCGCAGGGTGATGATGACGAGCGAGGTCATCCGGGGCCCGCGCCGGCGAAAGTCGAGCCGGGCCGGTGTTCCAACTGGTCAGGTATGGCGGCTGGGAAGCCGGCATGGCCGGCCAGGAGGCCGGCGCTACGGGGCAGCGGCTTGCGGCAGGAGCAGAAATAGCCGAGGGTGTAATCGCGGCGGCGGTCGAGGGGATCGAGGGCGTAGCAGAGGGCGGGGACGAAGAAGGCGAAGACGGGCGCGAGGAGGACGAAGAATATCCAGCGCCAGCCCTGCTGGAGGAAGCCGAGCGTGGCCATCAGGCGGAAGCTGATGTTCCAGAAGAGGCCCCCGAGCGGCTCGACGCGGCTTTCGAGACCGGCTTTGAGGAAGAGATATTCGAGGCCGTAGCGGGTGTAGCGGAAGAAATCGTTGGGGTGCTGGTGGATTTCCCAGTCCTGGACGGTGGTGAGCACGAGATGGCCGCCGGGCTTGAGGACGCGGGCCATTTCGCGGACGCATTGGCCGGGCTCGCGGATGTGCTCGAGAACCTGAATGTTGATGACGGCGTCGAAGATCGAGTCGGGGAAGGGGAGATCGCAGATATCGGCCTGGACGTCGATGCGGGAGTAGTCCCACGCTTTGTCGCCGATGCCGCGGTCGATTTTGATGTAGCGGGTGTGGCCGAAGAGGGCGGCGTGGGGACATTCGCCGGCGCCGGCATCAAGGACGAGAGCGCCGGCGGGGACGGCGGCGGCGGCGGCGCGGAGATGGTCGTTGAGGGAGGAGTGGAAGGGGTCCATCCAGCGCATCACGAATTTGGGGATGAGGGGCTCGATGCGCTTGCGGAAGGCGGGCTTAAACATGGAGGGCTCGGGGTGAAAGAAGCCCGCCTCCGGCGGAGCGCCGATTGCCAATCGGCGCGCAGGTTACCAACCTGCCCCACGGCAAACCGGCGGGCGTGGTTCGAAGGATGCCGGGCCGCATTACACCAGCCGCCAGGGGGAGAAGATCAGATTCTTGGTGTGGAAACATTCGTGGGTGCAGTGGCAGCCGGACTGCACTTTCTGGCGCAGGGCCGCGGCTTCGAAATCGTGCCAGAGGCGGTCGAAATCAAAATCGTAAGTCTTTAAGTTGCCGATTGGTTTGAGTAACTCGCAGAAATAGACGTCGCAGTTGGCGTCGATGACGCAACTTACTTCGCCGGCGTTGCAGTGGATATCTTTGGGCCGGCCTTCCATATCGCGCTGGTAATAGCTGTTCAGAACCGAACGGCCGGCGGTGGCGAGCATGCCGCTCACCAGGCCCCAACGCCCGCGGAAATAGTGACGGCACTGGCGCAACTGCAAGGCAGAGATTTCGGCGTACTGCTCGGGCGTGGGCGGCTGGAGATTGGGATCCATCCAGGAGCCGCGAAGGATGTTGATGGAATGGTAATCGAGGTTCCATTCGCTGAGGCCAAGCTCGAGGAGCTTCTTGACGTCCTCGACGTTGTGGCGCATGAGGGTGGTGACGACGCTGAGGGCAAGGCGGGAATCGCGGTGGCGGATTTCATCGAGCGCGGTCATGGTGGCGAGCGCTTTGGTGTAATTGCCGGGGACGCCGCGGATGCGGTCGTGCATTTCGCCGACACCATCGAGGGAGATGGCGATATTGAGACGGAAGGGCGAGGGATCGGCGAGGATGGCGTTGACGGAGTTGGCAATGACGGAAGTCTGGATGGCGTTGGTCGGGATGTTGATGTGACGGATCCGATTGCGCTGAACGAAGATGTGGCAGATGCGGTCGATATCCTTGCGAAGGAAGGGCTCGCCGCCGGAAAGGTCGAGCCAGACCAT
Organism: Bryobacteraceae bacterium; assembly: GCA_035508655.1. Lineage (GTDB taxonomy): Bacteria > Acidobacteriota > Terriglobia > Bryobacterales > Bryobacteraceae > DATGMB01. The sequence goes on along the minus strand of DATJMP010000332.1, from coordinate 3,033 downwards.
CTCGTCCATGGCGGCGGAGATTTTTTCGACCTGGTCAATCTTCAGCGACTCGCCGTGGTTAAGGCTCTGCCAATAGAAACACGTACCGCAGCGAGCGTTGCAATGGTCGGTGATGAAGAGAATGAGGTGGAGAGGCTTGCGCGTGCGACGCGCAAGCCGGTTCCACTTCACGATGTCGGTGCCCAGCATGCGTTTGTGCCGAATATCAATTGTGGCACAGGCGCTGCTGCTGCGGGCGCATCAGGGGGCAGGCGGCGCGACGCTTTCGAGGAGCTTCCTGGCGGCGGGAATCTCCATGGCAGCCTGGCGAAGATGCTGCAGGCCTTCCGCGGCAGTTGCCGGTTCCGTCACGAGGATGGATCCAAGGAGGAAGTGCGCGCCCGCGTAGCCCGGGTTGAGGCGGAGCGCCGTGCGCAGGGTGCCGATGGCTTCGGGAAAGCGGCGCTCGACGGCATCGACGTAGGCGAGGTTGCACAGGTCCGTGGGATTCTGGCCGCGAATCTCCATGGATTTCGAGATTTCGGCGCGGGCGGGCTGATACTCCCGCAGGCGGATGTACTGCACTGCGAGGGCGGAGTGGGCGAGCGCGTAATCCGGTGAAATCTCGATGGCCTTCCGGTACTTCTCCACGGCCTTCGGGACATTGCCGGAGCGGGCAAGGCGAGTGCCATCGGCCGCGGCAGCCACGGCTTTGGGTGCGGGTGGGTGTTCGAGTTCGCGCAGGGAGACCACGCCGCCGGGACGGTCTTTGGGGCTGCGGCCGGGAAGCTGGACATCGAGGAACTGGCCGTCGTGCACCTCGACGAGTTGCTGCTGAACTTCGATGCCGTAGCCGTTCTTGACGTGCAGGAGGTAAGTGCCGGCGGGAACGCTGGAGAAATGGAAATCGCCGGTGGCGTCCGTGGAGGTACTCCAGGACTGGTTCATCATCATCACGCCGGTTAGTTGGATTTCGTACCCAAGTACGGCGGTTTCGGGGTTGCCGTGAAGCACCCCGGCCACTTCATACAGGTGCGTATCGGGAGCAACTACCGCGGCGGCCAGGTGCCCGAGGACAACCACGGCGGCGAACGCTCCGAGTGCAAAGCGTCTCATATAAGTTTCTCCGAATGTGAAGGTTATCCGTCAGGGGAGTGTGTTCGGGGAGGCTGACGCCGGCTCCCGGAGTGCGGCCGGAACTCGAACCCAGAGAGTGAATCCGGCCCTGTTTCCAGCCTACAAACGCGAGCTGCCGGGGATCAAATCGAAAGTTTCTATGGTGTGGATTCCAACAGCAAAAAGAGACAAGGGCGGGTTAGAATTGATTAGAATCACCACACAGTTTTGTGGGGTTTTCTCTCCCTGCCGAGAAGTTTTCGCAGCAAACCGTCGATAGAAGGAGAGGACAATGGCTTGCATTACGCTGCTCGGCCTAGAGAAGGACTTGGCGGATTCGCTCCAGGGCATTCTCCAGCAGCAAGGGCACGACGTCGGAATTACAGATTCCATACAAACGATGGCAAACCCTGGACCGCAAATTGTGTTTGCGGGAGGGGACGGCCCGGATTATCGGGACGTGGTGCGGCGGATTATGATGAGCCGGCCGGGGCTGCCGGTGGTTCTGGTGAACCGGCATCCGGAGAATGCGCGTTGGCTGGACGCGCTGGAACTGGGCGCAGCCGATTATTGCGGTGCGCCTTTCGAATCCGTGCAGGTGGAATGGGTGGTGAACTCGGCGATGCGAGAGTGGGGGGCTGCCGCATAACCTGTAGTACTGAAGCGCGCTAGTTTTTTGCACGTGAACGCACCAGTGCGGGCGGGCGTGCATTATACTTTCTCCGAAGAACCTGGCCGGGCGAGCGGTTCGTGTGCGAACCGGCCGCGGCCCGAAATCAGGCAGACGCGGCCATGCCGCGAGGAGGAAGGATGAAACGCCAGCTCTTACGTTTTGCCCCGTGGGTGGCGCTGATGGTGGTGGGTGTAGTGAGCACGCCACGGCCCGCCAATCCAGAGCCGCAGCCGCGCATGCATGAGCGCATCCGCGCCGCGATGGACGCGATGCGCGACGCGCAGGACTACATGCGGCGGGCGCCCCACGATTTCTGCGGCCACAAAGTAGAGGCCATGCGGGCCAATGAAGCCGCGATCCGGCAGTTGGGGATGGCCCTGGAGTGCCGGCGGTAAACCGCCGGCCGCCTGCATTCGCCGACAGGCACCGGGCATTCGCCGATTCCATCGGGTGATCCGGATTGCCGGGCCCTATGCTTAGGGCATGCAAGCGAACGAGTTTTCCCGCCGACACGAAGCCGGGTCCGCCGAGCGCGCCGTCCCGGCGATCGTCCTGATCGCGGTCGGGGCGATTTTCCTACTCAACAATCTGCACCTGCTCGAAGTACAGGATATTTTCCGTTACTGGCCCACTGCATTAATCGCGTGGGGCATCGCCAAGATGGTGGACGCGGAAGAGACCGGCGGGCGGCTGGGAGCAGCTGTGCTCATCGGCACGGGCGCGATTTTTCTGGCCGACACGCTGGGCTACCTGGACGTACGTATGGCCGACCTGTGGTGGCCGGTTCTGCTGATCGCGTTCGGGCTCCTGCTGCTGGCGGAGAAAGGCACAGGCTTGCACCTGGGCATCGACGTCAGCAAGGTAAAGGGAAGCGGCTTCACGAAGGAATCGGCCGTGTTCAGCGGCGGCAAGCGGGTGATTGTGGACCCCAATTTCCAGGGCGCCAAGTACGATGCGGTGTTCGGCGGCTACGAACTGGATCTGCGGCGGGCGGACATTGCCGGCGATACGGCCGTGCTGGAATTGAACGCGGTATTCGGCGGCATCGAAGCGAAGGTGCCGGAATCGTGGAGCGTAATCATGAAGGGGGCCGGCGTGTTCGGAGGGTTCGTGGACAGCACGAATCAGCCGGACCCGCGGCTGTATCCCTCGCCGAAGCGGCTGATCGTGAAAGGCGGGGCGGTGTTCGGCGGCGTGGAAGTTAAAAACTAGGGGCGGCGCGAAATGAGGAGTGGGCTTGAGGTGAGAGTGGGCCGACCGCTCCC
>DATJMP010000331.1:0-12794 GCA_035508655.1 Bryobacteraceae bacterium | reverse complement strand
TTCCGCCGAGCCGCCGTTCTTCTTCCGCCAGATCGGCCACACGTTCCCGGCCATCGGTCCCAAGCGCTACCGCGTCGCGTTTCTCGCCGGCTGCATCGCTAACGTCGCTTTCGCGCGCCTGAACGAAGCCACCGTCCGCGTCCTCCAGCGCAATGGCTGCGAAGTGGTGATTCCCGAAGGCCAGGGCTGCTGTGGCGCTCTGCACGTTCATTCCGGCCTGGTCGAGGAAGCCCGCAAGCTCGCGCGCCGCAATCTCGACGCCATCGCCGCCGGCGAATACGACGCCGTCATTACCAACGCCGCCGGCTGCGGTTCCACCCTCAAGGAATACGGCGAGCTGCTCGAAGGCGACATCGTCTACTCCCAGCGCGCCCGCGAATTTGCCGCCCGGATGCGCGACGTCACCGAGTTTCTCGCCGCCGCCGGTCCCAACCCCCACATGGGCCGCGTGGAGGCGACGGTCACTTACCAGGATTCCTGCCATCTCGCCCACGGCCAGCGCGTCCGCAACGCCCCTCGCCAGTTGCTTGCCGCGATTCCCGGTCTGGTTTTCCGCGAGATGCCCGGCGCCGATATCTGCTGCGGCAGCGCCGGCATTTACAACGTCGTGGAAAACGAAATGTCGATGCAGATTCTGGCCAGCAAGATGACCTCAGTCAACTCGACCGGCGCCCAGATCATCGCCACCGCCAATCCCGGCTGCCTGCTGCAATTGCAAGCTGGTGTCCGTCTCCACGGCACGAACCAGCGCGTGATGCACGTGGTCGAGCTCCTCGACGAAGCCTATCGGAACGGGTAAGGTCGGCGCATCATAAGCCGCCGCTCAGTGGATCAGGGGGCTGTTCCAGAGGCGGCATAGAAGCGCCTTCAGTTGCGCGAATTGTCTTGGCCCTAATTCGGCACCCCACTCCCGCTCAATCTCGCGAAGAATGTCAATGATCTTCGCGAATGCGGCGTGTCCTCGTTTGGTCAAACGAACCACTCGCATACGGCCTTCGTTCGGCGCGTCGGCCCGAACGAGGTAGCCGGAATCCTCCAGGCTGCCAAGCAGTTGGTTCATTGCCTGTTTGCTCATGCCCGCGCGCTCGGCCAGAACGCTTGGACTCACCCCGTCCGGACCTGGAAATTGGAACACCGCAATATGAGGGAGCCGTAACTCGTCGAAGCCGGCCGCATTCAGCCGCTGAATGATCCGGCGATGGATAGCCTGAGCGGGAACGCGCAACAGGGCGCCGATCAGCATATCCTTCGGTTTCACTGGAGACGAGGAGGTTGACATGACAGTACATCTCGTTTACTATTATGAAACGGTAAATTTAGTTTACCAAAGGAGGCCAAGTGCCACAACCAAACGTTGACATCCGCACCAATCCTTCCGATGAAACCATCGCTATGGGCGGGCTCAAAGTGAGGTTTATACTCACCGGAGACTACTCAAACGGCAGCATCGCGGCCTTTGAGCTTACGGTGGCAGGCTCGCAGCGTCTGCCTGCGCCGGCACACAGCCACGATCATTACGAGGAGACGATCTACGGCACGGAGGGCGTGCTGACCTGGACCGTCGATGGAACGCCAATCGAGGTCGGGCCCGGCCAGGTTCTCTGCATTCCGCGAGGCGCCGTCCACCGTTTCGACAACCACCGGGAAACCGAGGCAAAGGCGCTGTGTGTGATTACGCCCGCCGCCATCGGTCCGCTCTATTTCCGCGAAGTTGCCGACGTGTTGGAGGTGGCGGGCGGCGGTCCTCCGGATCGGGCCAAATTAGGCGAGATCATGCGGCGCCATGGCCTGACGCCCGGTCCGGCTCAGGCATAGCGGTCGGGTCCCCAGCGGGCATGACGATGATTCCATTTCGCCAGGGAAGACGCTGTGTTGTTATTTCTCGTGGTGAAGTACCTGGTTTGCGTTGCCCGCAAACCAGGTACTCTGTTGACTCCCTTTTACAGGCCGCCGCCACCGCGGAACATGTGCTCCCGCGACTCTGTCTCCCAATACGGTTGCGTGCCGTAATAATTGTGAATCTGGTTGCCCCAGATTTCATCTGCCATATCGGGCCAATTGTCCTTATCGAATCCCGGGGCGTTCTCCAGGCGCTCCTTGGGCACATCGAGAATGAATTCCTTCTCGTCTTCGTCGAGTGTCAGCAGGCTCCAGGGCACCGCAAAGAGTTTGTTTCCCATGTTGAGGACGCCGCCGAACGACAAAACGGCATACGCGATTTTGCCGGACGGAACGTCGATCATGAGTTCCTTGATCTTGCCGAGATTTTCGTCAGCGGTGTTCCGCACCGAATCCCCGGCCAGAGTGGTTGCACCCATCACGCGTCGATAGCTCTTATCGGAATCGGTTTTTTTGATCTTGCCTTGAGGCATGTCAATTCTCCTTTCCGTGCCGAAGACAAGCAGATTTGATTCCTTCGGATGCCTCTCTTAGGCCACAGTGCGGATTCGATGTGCAGGTCACACCTCTTCCCGCAAAAGTGCGTAATGAACAATATGGAGAATTGTACGCTTAATCCCCGCGGGAATTCAGCGCCGTTCGGGCGATGTCCTGATCGCGGTACTGCAACTGGTACAGCTTGTAATAAATCCCGCGCAACGCCAGCAGCTCCTGGTGGGTGCCGGATTCCCGCAGTTGCCCCTTGTGCATCACCAGAATCCGGTCCGCCCGCTGAATCGTGGAAAGCCGATGCGCGATGATGATGGAGGTCCGCCCTTCCACCATCCGGCTCAACGCATCCCGCACGCGGAATTCGGTATCCGTATCCACGCTCGAGGTCGCTTCGTCCAGAATCAGGCAGTTCGGATTGTGCGCCAGCGCCCGGGCGAAGCTGATCAACTGCTTCTGCCCCGTCGAAAGGCCGCTGCCGCGCTCGCGAATCGCGTAGGCGAATCCGTCCGGCAGCCCGCGGATAAAGTCGATCAGGTTCACCTGCTCCGCGGCCTGTTCCACCTGTTCCCGCCGGATGCCGGCCGTGCCCAGCCGGATGTTCTCCTCCAGCGTACCGGTGAACAGGTGCGGGTCCTGCAGCACCACTCCGAACTGCCGCCGCAGTTCCGCCGGATCGAAGTCGCGCACATCCACGCCGCCCACCCGGATCGTCCCGCGCTGCACGTCGTAAAACCGCAGCAGCAGGCTGATGAGCGTGGTCTTGCCCGCGCCCGTGTGTCCCACCACCGCAATCGTCTCTCCAGGAGCGATGCGGAAGTTCACGTCGCGCAGCACCCAGTCTTCTCCGTTGTAGGCGAACCACACGTGATCGAACTCGATGCCCGCGGCCGGCTCCGGCACGTGCCCACCCTCGTCCTCCGGGGCCAGGATCGTGGCCTCCGTATCCAGCAGCCTGAAGATTCGCTCGCTCGAAGCCATCGCGGCCTGCAAGATGTTGTACTTCTCGCTCAGGTCCTGAATCGGCCGAAAGAAACGCAGCCCGTACTGCAGAAACGCCACTACCACGCCCAGCGTCAGGGTGCCGCCGCGCACGTGAAATCCGCCGTACGTCAGAATCGAAGCCAGCGCCATCATGGAGATGAATTCCACCACCGGGTAGAACCAGCCATACGCCAGGATGGCGTCTTTGTATGCCTCCAAATGCTGGCGGTTGATCACCTCGAATTCCGCGCTGCTGCGCCGTTCGCGGTTGAAAAGCTGGAGCACCACAATGCCCGTGATGTGCTCCTGCAAATACGCGTTGATGCGCGCGATCGCCACGCGAATCCGCCGGTAGCTTTCGATCACCTTCCGCCGGAACAGCATCGTCACCAGCACCACCAGCGGCATCGCCGCCAGCATGATCAGCGTCAGATCCGCGCTCAGCCGGAACATGATGGCCACAATGAAGCCGAGCACCAGCACGTCTCCCACAATCGTCACCAGCCCGGAGGAGAACAGGTCGTTCAGCACGTCGACATCGGTGGTGACGCGCGTGACCAGCCGGCCCACCGGGTTACGGTCGTAGAAGGCCAGGTCGAGCTTCTGCAGGTGCTCCATCAATTGCCGCCGCAGGTCGAACATGGCCAGCTGCCCGGTGTACTGCATCAGGTACGTCTGCGCAAATTCGGAGATGAACGTGCCGATCAGCACGCCCAGATAGAGCAGCCCGATGCGTGGTATGCCCGCCCACGGGCTCGCCGGCAGCAGCGGATCGAGAAACGTCAGCGCCCGCCGTGGCGTGGGATCCAGATAGCGGTCCACCGCGATCTTCGTCAGCAGCGGCCCCAGCACCTGCAGGCACGATTGGGCCAGCAGGAACACCAGCGATATTCCCACCAGCTTGCGGTATGGCCGGATATACCCCAGCAGCCGCCGCATCAGCCGCCCGTCGTATGCCTTCCCCAGTACCTCTTCTTCCGCTGCCACTGCTTCCAGTGTAACCGGGCTAAACTGAAGCCGTGCCCGGCCTACGCGGGCCGCATCACTTTCCCTGCCAGATTCTTTCCCAGGATTGCCGACGCGCTGATCACTCCTCCCATCAGCGCGCCGGTTACGCCTAAGCTCACTACATCTTGCCCCGTCAAATATAGCCCCCGCGCAGGCGTCCGCGGCGTCAGGCATCGCATCCGGAACCGCTCCGGTGTAGCGCTCAGCCCGTACGCTTCGCCACGCTCGTAGTTCATGAAATGTCGCGTCGTCAGCGGGGTCGAAAGTTCGGCGTAGTCGATCCTGCCGGCAATCGCCGGAACCAGCCGCTCCAGCTCGGATTGCATCCGCCTCGCCAGTGCCTGCTTGAATTCGTCGTAATCCGCGTCCCGGCGCTTCCAACGCGAACCCTCCCACTTTTCGAACCAGTCGTACGGCGCTGGCGCCACGACTTCCAGCGTCGCGCGCCCAGGGTGCCGCCGCGCGAACTCCGGGTCCTTCGCGGAGGGGAACGACACGAACAACACTGGAAATGGCGCCTCCGGATCCTGCTCGAACCGTTTCAAATTCCCGTCGTGATCCGGCCCGGGGAACGCCCACAGGTTGGTTCCGCTCAATCCCAGTTCCTCCGCCGTCTGCTTCACGCCCACGTATAACGAAAGGTGCGCCATGGAAGGCCTGGCCTTGGCGATTTCCGCCCGCGCCGCTTCGAATCCCGCGCCCTTCCCGCCGATCAGCCGCCCGAACGTATTGCGCACGCCCGCGTCGCTCACTACGAGCGGCGCGCGCAGCATTCGTCCATCCGCCATGCGCACACCTGCCGCCCTTCCGCCCTCCAGCAGAATTTCCATCACCTCCGCGCTCGCGACGATCTGGCCGCCGTTGCGTTCGATCGTCGGCGCGATCGTCTCCGCAATCCGCGCTGCCCCGCCCACCGGATACATCGCCCCTTCCAGGTAATGGTTCGCAATCGTCGCGTGTATCCCGAAGCTGCTCTGTTCCGGCGGCAGCCCGTAATCGGCCCACTGCGCCGTCAGAACCGCCAGCAACTCCCGATTGCCGGTTATCTCGCGCAGCACCTCCGCGGTCGTCCGGTCCGCCCAGCGCAGGAACGGCGCGCGCATCAGCCCGCCCGCTACTGCTGCCAGCGGCCGCGGGATCGCTTTTTCCGCGAAATACAGGTCCTGCGCCTTGGCCGCCGCCCGCACGGCAGCCAGGTACCGGTCGATCGCCGCCTCCTCGCCCGGAAAATACTCCTCCATCCGCGCGCGGAAATTCTCCACTCCGGTGGCCAGCTCATAGCTGTGCCCGCCCATCAGAATTCGGTCGTACACATCCGGCATCGCCTGCCATTCGAGCGCGCCGCCGGTGAGGTGATCGAACACGGCCCGCACCGCCGCGTTCCGCCCCACGTAGTGGACCCCAACATCCCACTCATAGCCCGGCCGGTGAAATGTGTGCGTGTATCCGCCTACCGCGTAGTGCCGCTCCAGCACCAGCACCCGCTTCCCGCCATATCGCGCCAGCAGTGCCGCTGCCGCCAGCCCTCCGATTCCCGAACCCACCACGATGGCGTCCCACCGCTCCTCAATCGCATGCTGCTTGTAAGAAATCGCGTTCATGTTGACACCGCCAACATGAGAATAGATCATGATGTTGCTCGTGTCAACATTATTCTTTATACTGGAGGTGTGGATTCCCCACGTTCCTACCACCACGGCAATCTGCGCGAGGCCCTCCTCGATGCCGCGGCCGCCCTGGTCGCTGAAACCGGCCCCAACGCGTTCACCCTGCGCGAGGTCGCGCGCCGCGTCGGCGTCTCGCACAACGCCCCCTACCGCCATTTCCAGGATAAGGATGAATTGGTGGCCGCCGTCGCCGCGCAGGGTTTCGGGCGCCTCACCGCCGCTATGAAGCGCAGCGCCGCCAAGGGCGCCGTGCCGCTCGATCGTTTCCGCCTCTGCGGCCGCGGCTATATCGAATTCGCGCTACGCTGGCCCGAGCACTTCCTCGTCATGTTCGACCTGCCCGATTGCTCCGAGCGCTACCCGGACTACGCCGCTGCGGGCGAGGAAGCCTTCCAGGTGCTGCTCGCCTGCATAGCCGATGCCCAGAGCGGCGGCGCGCTGCCTGCCGGCGATCCGCATCCCCTGGCCCTGGTCGCCTGGTCGCTGGTGCACGGTATCGCCAAGCTCGCCATCGCTCGCCGCTTGGCCGTCGGCTCTCCGGAAACGCTGCATGGCCGCACTGTCAAAAGCTCCGCGGGCATTCTCGAATTGGCCGACTATGCCGAGCGCGTGCTCATCTCCGGTATGGCCGGACTCCCGCATCCGGGCGCGATTGCGCCGAAGTAACCTGCGGGCCCTACAGGCACTCCCGGATTTCCTTCTCCTCGATCGCCCCCGGCTTGATCATCTTCCAGATCGGCTCCGTGATGTCGATGGTCGTCGCGCCGGCGCCTCCGGAAACCCCGCCGTCCAGAATCAAATCCACGCGCCCATCCATCATCCCGAATACTTCGATCGCGCTGCGGCACGTCGGGTGGCTCGAAATATTCGCGCTGGTCGCGATCAGCGGACCGTTGTGCATATCCACCAGCCGGCTCGCGATCACCGATTTGGAGTGCCGCAGCGCCAGCCGCCCGGTATTGCCCGTCACCTTCAGCGGCACCTTGGCCGAGGCCGGCACAATGATGGTGAGCGGCCCCGGCCAGAAACGCCGCGCCAGAATGAAGAAGCGGTTGGTCAGCTCGCCCGCCAGTTCTTCCGCCATCAGGATGTCCCGCACCAGGATCGGCAACGACCGGTGCGGCGCCCGTCCCTTCGCCCGGAACACCTGGGTCACCGCGCGCAGGTTGAATGGATCGGCCACCAGGCTGTAGAGGGCGTCGGTGGGAATGGCAACCACCCGTCCGCGGCGCAGCGCGCCCGCCGCTCGCTCCAGCACCTCGGGCTGCGGCTCCTCGGCATTCACTTCAACCAAATCGGTCGACATTGATCTTTAGTTCCGCGTTCGCCTGACAAGACTGCCACCAGGCTGGCGACCCAGGTAATTCCCGGCCGTTCAACTCTCGCTCAGCGCCTGACTGCGGAGCGCGCAGGGTCAGCGTGGCCCGATCGCCTCCGCCACATCCAGCGCCATCTGGTACCGTCCGAACGGCGCGCTCAACTGCACACCTTCCACCATGTGGCGCACCCGCTTGACCATCTCTTGCGCGATGGCGACACCTTCTTCGCGCGCCCGCTCCGCGCTGTCCACGCGGCGCATCCGCTCCATGAACTCGTTCGGCACCGGCACGCGCAGCTCGTTCACCATGAACTCGGCGTTACGAAAACTCGTCAGCGGCCACACCCCGCAAATCACCGGAATGCGCGCGTGTTCGGTGCGCCGCAGAAAGCCCTCCAGCAGGTCCAGATCGAACACCGGCTGTGTCACTACGTATTCCGCCCCGGCTGCCACCTTCCATTCGAACCGGCGGATCTCTTCGTCGATGTTCGGCGCTCCGGGGTTCGCGCCAACGCCAATCAGCAGCGCCGTCTGCGATCCCATTGGGTTCCCGCCGATGTCCAGCCCGTGATTCAGATTCCGTACGATGTTGACCAGCCCGATGGCATCCACATCGAACACCGCCGTCGCGTCCGGATAAGCGCCCATGCGCGGCGGGTCGCCGGTGATGCAGATCAGGTTGCGGATCCCCATCGTATGGGCGCCCAGCAACTCCGACTGAATCCCCAGTATGTTGCGGTCGCGGCAGCAGAAGTGATTCACGGCCTCGATGCCCGCGTGCTCCTGGATCAGCCGGCAAGTTACCTGCGCGCTGAGCCGCGCGCTCGCCCGCGGTCCGTCTGGAACGTTGATACAATCGATGCCCGCCGCGGCGCAGCGCCGCGCCCCTTCGATCTCCCGCGACGCGTCCACTCCGCGCGGCGGCAGAATTTCCACGAACGAGACGAATTTCTTCGCCGCCAGCTTCGCCCCCAGCTTGGATTTTTCCGCAACCGGTACCGGCGGTAGCGCCTGCGCCTTGCTCGCTGGCTCCTCCACCGTCACCGCCAGCGCCTTCGTCCCCGGCTGCAGCGAGCGCGTCTCCGAGCGGATGAGCTTGATGTGCTCCGGCGTCGTGCCGCAGCACCCGCCGACAATTTTGACCCCGGCCCAGAGCAGCCGCCGCGCGTACTGTGCCATGTACTCCGGCGAGCACAGGTACATGTTCCGCCCTTCGATCCGCATGGGCAAGCCCGCATTCGGCATCGCGCTCATCGGCTTGCCCGAAAGCGGCAGCATCCGTTCGATCGTTTCCAGCGTGGCCTTCGGCCCCACCGAACAGTTCAGACCGATCACGTCCACCGGCCAGGAATCGATTTCCCGCGTGAACGTCTCGGGGTCCGCGCCGCCCGGCAGGTGTCCGAAATCGTCGATCGTCACCTGCGCCATCACGGCCAGCTCGTCGCCCGCCGTTTCGCGCGCCGCGGTTACCGCCTCCCGCAGTTCGTCCAGGTTGCCGAACGTCTCCAGAATCAGCAGGTCGACTCCCGCCTCCACCAGCGCTTCCGTCTGCTCGCGGAACGCGGCCCTGGCCTCTGCGAACGACGTCCGGCCCAGCGGTTCGATGCGGACGCCCAGCGGTCCTACCGCACCGGCCACGAATGCGCTGCCCTGCGACGCTTCCCGCGCCAGCCGCACTCCCGCGCGGTTGATCTCGCGCAGCTTCTCAGCCATGCCGAACGCCGCCAGGCGTGGCCGGTTGGCGCCGAACGTATTGGTCTCGAGGATTTCCGCGCCCGCCTTGACATACTCCTGGTGGATCTGCCGCACCATGTCGGGCGCGGAGAGGCTCAGCTCGTCAAAGCAGCGGTTGATGAATACGCCGCGGGAATAGAGCATCGTTCCCATGGCGCCATCCGCCACCAGGACGCGGCGCGAAAGCTGGTCGCGAAATTCCTGCGCGCGGGTACCGGTACTAGTGGTCATTTCGGGTCGGAAAGCGACAATATGGCTAAATTGTAGCAGGGAGGGGAAGGAAATGCTGGGCAGGGGAGAGTAGGTGGAACACGGATCCGTCCGGGGACCGATCCGTGTTCCAGGAAGGGATCTACGAACCGCGCTTACTTTGCTCGCTCGGCGTTCGGCGCGTTACTGTAACTGGAGTACCGGTCCAATTCCGCAATCAGCGGATGCGCCGCTGCGGTGGGCCGCACGTGGCCCATCACGATCTCCCTCGTGGTGTACTCCCGGCCGTACAGTTTCTTGTTTTCCTCGCGGTCCGGCTGCAGTACCGCACCATTCAGCGCCACCCCGGCAAACACTCCCCGGTTCCGGGAGTACGCTAACATCTGCGCGTGCATGGTCGCGTTCGTTTCCGCGGCCGTCCCTCGGCCCACAGGTCCGGCCGCAACCGAGGCGTCCGCACCCAGCGTCACTTTATCCTGCAGCAATTTGTCCATCCCCTCGCGGTTCATCACCAGGATGACAATGTCCGCCGAAGATCCGCCGATCTGAAACCCTACGCTGCCCCCCTCCAGGCGTAGCGCCGCCGGAGCCGCCCAGCCCACCCCGTTCGGTTTCCGGCACTCGGCAAAGCCACGGCCGTATTCGCCGCCCACGATAAATGCGGCCTGCTTCAGGCCAGGCATGATAATTACGCAATTGGCCTTATTCAGCAGATCCTGGGGAATAGCCTTTCCCGGGGAACTCATGATCTCATTGAAAACGCGAGCGGATGTATCGATGCGCTCCGCGGGCGTTTCTGCACCCCAGACGCCCGTTGCCGCCAGGAGCGACGCCGCAATTACAATAGTCTTCATTACACAGACCTCCTCCTTGCATTATCCCAAGACACTTCTGGATAAGTTGTGAGATTACTGACTTACTTTCGCCTGACTTATGCCGGGAAGCGCGTATCCGGCATTCCATTCAGCGCTGAGTGTAAAAATCGCTACTCACTTCCGGCCCAGCAGGCGCAGGCGCACGGCGAAGGCCCGCGGTTGGCCTCTGCCGTAAGTCAGGAATTCGGGTGTCCCGTAAATGCTATTCACCACGTTTGGATTGCCGTTGTTCGTAATATTGTTAAAACCGCAACGCCACGCCCATAAGTAGTGAAGCGCACGAAACTGTCGTTCGAAATGTAAGTTCAGGTCGAAGTAATACGGAAACCGGTACGAGTCGGGCGGCCCCAGCATAAATCCGTCCTGGTCCGTCACGCTAAACGGAAACCCCGTTCGGTACTCTACCAGGTATCCGGCCGTGGTATTCCGCGTCGCGAATCGAAGCCACGCGGGCAGGACGCGGTTGGGCAGCGGCGCCCATCCCCACATGTGCACGCGGTTGGGCGTGTCCCAGGGAAACGGGCCCGCCATTTGAGGCCCGAACACCGGATTCTCCAGGCTGTATTGCACCGCCCCGTTGGACCGTGCCGCGGACCGCGTGTAGCCCAGAAACCATTCGAACCTTCCCGCGAACGAGTGCCGAAGCGAGATATCGAACGCGTCGTACAGCTCATGCCGCGAGTTCACCAGGATGTAATTCACATTGGTGAGAAGCGCCGGAGCCGTAATCGGCTCCTCCGGCAGAAACATGAAGCCGCGGTCCCCGGTCCGGTGCGTGTACCCGGCCTTCAGGTAATAGGCGTGCGGCAGCTCCCGCTCCACGCTGAAACTGGCGGTGCGGGAAAAGGGCGCCCGCAGCGCCGCCTGGTCCGCCAGAAAGGCTGTCATCACGGGCGGACCTTGCGGCATCCCACCCGGCAGAAAGAAGGTTGACAGGCTCACCTGATCCTGCGGCTGCGAAATAATGTCCAGGGCGATTGCGTCGTAATAGATCCCCCACCCCGCCGAAAACTTCGTCCCCCTCAACTCCTTCGGCGACCACGCCGCGCCCAGCCGGGGCGCCGTCTCCAGCCGTCGTACAATCTGGTTCCATTCCGTACGCAGGCCCGCTTCCAGCACCAGGTCTTTGCGCGGCGTCCATGCGTCCTGGATGTACTCGGCCGCTTCCACGTTCTGCCGCCGCTCGAACGGGCTTCCCGCGAACGTCACGTATCGCGCCAGCGTCCCGTCGGCGTTCAGCACTTCATAGTCGTGCCGTTCCACCTCCTGGTGGAATGCCTCCCGCTCCACGTCCACCCCGAACTTCAGCTGATGCGTTCCCGCCAGGTGCAACGTGGGTAGAAAAAGGTTCCCCGTCCCCTGCTGCCGGTAGAAATGCCGATCCAGGGCCGCGAAGTAGTTGCCGCGGTCGCCGAACGGCGTGATCTGGAAAATCGTGTCCCCTTGCGGCAGGTTGCGCACCAGCCCCCTCGTGTCCGCTACGCCGAAATCTACCAGCGCTCCGCCCGGAAGATAGGCCTGGTCGCGCAGCGTGCTCATGTACATCGTCTGCCGGTTGCTCGTGGTGGACTCGCTCGGATCCAGAATACTCAGCCCGTACCTCTTGACTTCAGCCAGGTTGAAAAAGAAACTGCCGGTCAGAATGTTGGCCGGCGTCAGGTTCACCTGGAACCGGCTTAGGTCCGTTCCGGTAACCCCGCTGGTCCGGTTCTGCCCGTTCGGCAGCCCTGGAACCGTATCTACGCTGTAGAACAGGTCGGCGCCGTTGTGGAACCATACCCGCCCCTTCACGATCGGTCCCGATAGTTCCAGGTGCGGCGTCCACTTGTTGATGTGCCAGCCGCTTTCGCTCGAAATTCCGGGAATGAAATTCGTGCCCGCAAAGCGGAACCGGTCGTCCCCCATCTTGGTCTTCAGATCCAGTACGCCCGCCGCGCCCCGCCCATCCTGCGCCGCGAACCGGCTCGTCTGCACGTCCATCGCCTGAATGCTTTCGATGTTGACCCTTGCCTCCAGCAGTCCCGTCACCGGGTCGGAGACGTTAAAGCCGTCCATCGTGTAGTTGGTCTGGTTGCCCTGCCCGCCGTTGATGTGAGGGCGGCCGGAATTGTCCAGCACCACCCCATCCATCAGCGGCAGCGCGTTGCGGTAATCCTGCTGCGCCGGGTAAGGCACCGTCAGAATCTCGGTGTTATCCAGTTCCTTGTGGTCCGAAGGTTGCGCCGGATCGATCGCCGGCGGCGAATATACCACGTCCACTTTCTCGGAAAACTCCTGCAAGTGGTTCAGCGTGATGGTCAGTTCGCCGGCCCCTTCTTCGAACCGCTGGCCCCGTCCTTCGTACAGATAGAACCCCAACCGCTGCGCCCGGATGTTATACGAGCCCGCCGCCGGCAGGGCGAACCGGAAATTGCCGGCCGTGTCAGACGATGCCGCCGCGATCACCGCGCCCTCGCCAGTGCTCACCTCCACCCGCGCCCCTGCCACCGCCGCCCCCGTCTCATCCAACACCCGCCCCGTAATCGAGACTTCCGCGCAAACTCCCGCCCCGGCCAGAAAAAGCAGCGGTAGCAGGCGGCGCAAGGGTACGGCCAAAAACATCTCGATCCA
>DATJMP010000330.1:0-5793 GCA_035508655.1 Bryobacteraceae bacterium | reverse complement strand
GTAAGGGCGATGATGCCGCGCGGGATTCCGAGCAGTCGGCAGATTTCGAAGTGCTCGCGCGTCTGCGGCTTGACGGATTCATCCGCAGCGACGACGAACAGGACGATATCGATTCCGCCGACGCCGGCCAGCATGTTTTTTACGAAGCGCTCATGACCGGGAACGTCCACGAAGCCGAGGCGCAGGGCAGGCGTGAGTTGCAGGTGAGCGAAGCCGAGATCGATGGTGATGCCGCGCCGCTTCTCCTCTTCCAGCCGGTCGGCGTCGATTCCGGTGAGCGCCTTCACGAGCGCGGTCTTTCCGTGATCGATATGGCCGGCGGTGCCAACAATGATGTGTTTCATGCCACTTGTTACAGTGTAAAAGTGCTTGTGGCCGCTCTGCTCATCCTGGTTGCCGGATCGCTCGCATTCTGCGTGCTGACCGTGGCAGCCGTGGCGCAGTTCTGCCGGACGGACACGAAGGCCGGAGGAAAAGCGGCCGGGCCGAATCCGCCGCCCATCAGCGTGCTCAAGCCGCTGGCGGGCGTGGACGACGGTCTGGAGGAGAACCTGCGGACGTTTTTCGGCCAGGAGTACGGCGAATTCGAAATCCTGTTTGCGGTGCGTAACGCATCCGACCCGGCGGTTGCGGTGGTGGAGCGACTGCGGGCTGCATACCCTTTGGTTCCTTCCCGGCTCATCGTCACGGGCGAGCCGCCATATGCCAACGCCAAAGTTTATAGCCTCGACCGGATGCTGGCCAGCGCGCGCCACGACCTGCTGGTGATGGCGGACAGCGACGTGCGGGTTGACCCTCACCTGCTGGCGGCGATGGCGGCCGAATTCTCGACACCGAAGGTGGGAGTGGTGACCTGCCCGTATCGGGCCGCGCCTGGACGCAGTTTCTGGTCGACGCTGGAGGCGATCGGGCTGAATACGGATTTCATCGGCGGCGTGCTGGTGGCGCGCATGCTGGAAGGGATGAAGTTTGCGCTGGGCCCCACGATTGCGGCGCGGCGCGGCCTGCTAGCAGAGATCGGCGGGTTCGACGTACTGAAGAACTATCTGGCGGAGGATTTCATCCTGGGCAACCTGGCGGCACGGCGCGGATACCAAGTGGTGCTGTCGAGTTACGTGATCGAGCACCGGATCGGGTCGCAGCCTCTGGCAGCGAACTGGAAGCACCGGCTGCGCTGGAACCGGAGCACGCGGCGATCCCGGCCGTGGGGCTACGTCGGACAAGTGTTCATGTATCCGCTGCCGCTGGTGCTGTTGGTGTGGGCGGTGAGGGCAGACGCCTGGCCACTGGTGCTGGTGGCGGCGGCGATGCGCGCAGTCTCGGCATTCGCGACGGGTGGGCTGGTGCTGCACGACCCCCTACTTAGGCGGGGATGGTGGCTCGTGCCGCTACAGGACATCATGAGCTTCGCGGTGTGGCTGGCCAGTTTTTTTGGCAACACAATTATCTGGCGCGGGCGGCGATACCACCTGAGCCGCGACGGGACATTCACGGCGTGTGCGCCGCGGGCTGTACGGCGGTAACGTGGGACACCCAATATCCTCGCCTAGTCATGCATGCCGGATAAAAGCCGGCTATACGGGGCGACGGCGATCTCAGGCCGGGTGCTGGCTTCGGGCCTGGGCGATGATGGCGCGCATGGATACGGCGGCGAGTTCGGCATTTTTATCGGCGAATTCGATTCCCACCGTCTTGCCGTTCACCACGGGGAGCGGATGGCACAGCTCGAATCCGAAATAGCCGCGATAGCCGATGTCAAGCAGGCCTTGGATCTCGGCCAGGTTCTGGCGGTCTTCCGTCCCGGTCGCTCCGTTGGGCGCGGGCTGGAACTCTCCGCCGAAATGGGATAGAACCTGGAGCGAGCCCACTTCATTCAAGGCGCGACGGACGCCGGCGGAATCGAGGCTGTGCTCGAGGCGGGCATCGAAACAGACCTTCAGGTGGGGTGAGGCTACCTCCTGCACCATGCGCAGGCCATCCTGATAGCCCGTTATGACCGGAGGATGGTTCTGCAAGGCCAGGGTGACACCCTGATCTCCCGCATACCGCGACATCTCGACGAGGCTCTCCCGGCACCAGGCCCAGGTCTGTTCGGCCGAAAACGACTGGTGCTCCTGCTTCCAGGCTGCCTGGGCAAGATCGTAGCGCCCGCCGCCTCCCGGCAGCGCAGTGACACCCGGCCATGCCAGGAAGACGCGCATGGTTTTGGCGCCGAGATCTGCCGTCATACGGATGAGCTCGCGGTTGTAGAGTAACTGGGCCTCGCGATGCTCGGGGATGGGGCTGCTGAAATCGTTGTTGCCGGCGACGGCGTAGATTTCGATTCCCCGGTCGGCAGCCAACTGGCGAAGCTGCCGGCAGCGCGTGCGGGGCATATCGAGCGGGTTGCCGTGCGGCCGCTTGCCGTCGATCTCCACCCCCTGGTAGCCGAAGCGCTTCGCGCGTTCGATCACCTGCTCCAGGGAAAGGGCGTCCCCGCGATACCAAACGCCCAGGTAGGTGATGCTGTACAGGCCGATCTTGATGTCGGCGGGGGCTGGCGCGGCGTGGGAGAGAGCAGCAGAACCGATCGCACCGGCCGAGATGGCGGCAAAGACCCGCCGGTTGAGCGATGTTCCAGTGTCTTTCATCTGGTTGCCTCCTTGCCTCCGTTCCGGGAAAACCAGATACGGAAGTCTCAAATGCATGATACGCTTCGCCGCGCCCGATTGCACGTGCCGTCACTTCAAGTCCCGCGCCTCCTTCCGGCTCCACTCGCGGATCGACTGGATCTCCTGCGGGGGCAGGTGCAGGAATTCGAGAAATTCCTGGTGCTCCTGAGGCGCCGAGTTTTCAAACTGCGCGTGCCAACGGCGCATATCGGTTTCGCTGAACCCGGCGGCACGCATGACTTCCACCCACTTGTCTTTCGTAACCACGCTCAATCTCCTCAGTTGGTCTGTATCTTTCAGGAGGCTGGCGATCGCCCGCTGGTGATCGCGCAGCCTCTCGATTTCGCCGTTCAGTTCGACCAGACGCCTCTGCAAGACGGCAGCGGCATCGCCGCGCGGCTCGTGCAAAATGGAACGGATATCGCTGAGCTTGAGCCCGGCGCCGCGATAGATGCAGATCTGGCGCAGACGCTGAAGGTCATTTTCGCCGTAGATCCGGTAATTGCCCGCACTGCGGCGGGCCGCTTTCAGCAATCCCATCCTCTCGTAATAAAGGATGGTGCTGCGGGCCAGACCGCAGCGTCGAGCCAGATTGGTGACGGTGAGCGGCATCCTACTCCTTTCAGTCTCAACCCTGAAGTTATAGACAGGTCAAGCGAAATTTTGGGCCAGATCCTTTTGCATGATCACGGTATCGAGCCAGCGGCCGAATTTCAGGCCGACATTGCGGAGGACGCCGACGTGGGCGAAGCCGGCGGACTCGTGGAGCCGGATGGAGGCGGCGTTGCCACTGTCGCCGATGATGGCGATCATCTGCCGGGAGCCAGCCGCGGCGGCGGCGCAAATGAGTTCGCCGAGCAGCAGGCGTCCGATGCCGCGCGCGAGGTGCCCGGAATCGATATACACGGAATCCTCGACTGTAAAGCGGTACGCCGGACGCGGACGGTACGCGCCAGCGTAGGCGAAGCCCACCACCAGCCCGTCGATTTCCGCAACGCGGTACGGAAGACCGCGCTGGACGACTTCGGCGTGCCGGCGAGAGATCTCGTCTAAATCGGGAGCTTCGGTTTCAAAGGATGCCGTGCCATGAAGGACGTGGTGGCCGTAGATCGCCGCGACGGCGGGCAGGTCGGCGGGGGTCGCCGGGCGGATCAAAGGAATCTGGGCCATAAGTGGATCGTACCTTGCATGCGAGGCGGCTATGCCCCTCTGCAGGGCAACCAAACCCGACAGATAGCGGTTTCGTTGCTACCATAATAGTTAACCCCCAAAATGGATCCACAAGCAGCCGATCTGAAGCAGACAGTCAATCTGCCCAAAACCGCCTTCCCCATGAAGGCCAACCTGCCCCAAAGCGAGCCGAAGCTGCTCGAGCGTTGGGAGAAGGATGGTCTCTACCATCAGATCCGTGCCTCCCGCGCCGGTCGTCCCCTGTATGTCCTCCACGACGGTCCCCCCTACGCCAACGGCCGCATCCACCTCGGTACCGCTTTCAATAAGATCCTGAAGGATTTCATTGTCAAATCGAAGACCATGGCGGGCTTCGATTCTCCTTACGTGCCCGGATGGGACTGCCACGGCCTGCCGATCGAAATCAAAGTCGATAGCGATCTGGGCTCGAAGAAGGCCCAAATGTCGGCGGTCGAGATCCGGCGGGCTTGCCGGAAGTATGCGGAAAAATACATCGATCTCCAGCGCACCGATTTCAAGCGACTGGGCGTGCTCGGACGATGGGAAGATCCGTACCTGACGATGAGCGGGCCTTACCAGGCGGTGATCGCGGGCGCCTTCGTTGACTTCCTGGATCGCGGATACGTGTATAAGGGCCTCAAGCCGGTGCACTGGTGTACTCATGACCGCACGGCCCTGGCCGAGGCGGAGGTCGAATACAAAGACCACAGCAGTCCGTCGATTTGGGTTCGTTTCGCGCTAATTTCCGACCCAGCAGCCATCCATCGCGATCTTGCCGGGCGCAAAGTCTACGGCCTCATTTGGACGACTACTCCGTGGACGATGCCGGCGAACATGGCCATCGCTTTCCATCCGAAGTATGAATACGTGGCGGTGGAGGTGCGGGATGGGGTTGAAAATCCTGTCTACCTGGTGGCCACGGAACTCGCCAAGGTGACGGCCGAAAAGTGCGGCTGGCAGGACTATCACGTGATCGGCGCCGTGCCTGGCTCCAGGTTGGAACATGCGGTCTTTCACCATCCGTTTCTGGAGCGGGAGTCACTGGGCGTGCTCGCCGAATACGTAACCCTCGACCAGGGCACAGGCGCCGTTCACACGGCTCCGGGGCACGGACAGGAAGACTATGCGACCGGGCGTCAGTACGGCATCGAGACTTTTTGTCCCGTGGACGCCTCGGGCCGCTTCTTCCATGCTACCGGTGCGCCGGGCCGGCTGCCTGAAGAGATCATCGGCAAGACCATCTGGCAGGCGAACCCGATCGTTCTGGAAATCCTGCGAGCCCACGGCGCGCTACTGGCCACGGAAAAACTGGCGCACTCCTATCCGCATTGTTGGCGCTGCCACAACCCGGTGATTTTCCGCGCCACCGAGCAGTGGTTCATCGGCATGGAGCGGAATGATTTTCGGCGCGCGGCACTGGATGCCATCAAGCAGGTTCGCTGGATGCCTGGTTGGGGCGAGGAGCGCATCTCAAACATGATCGCTACGCGTCCGGACTGGTGCATCTCGCGGCAGCGCGTCTGGGGCGTGCCGATCATCGTTTTCTACTGCGAATCGTGTCACGAACCGATTACCGACCGCTCCCTGCTCGACGGCATCGTCGATCTGTTTCGCGAGCATACTGCGGACATCTGGTACGAGCGCACGGCCGCCGAGCTGCTTCCGCCGGGCACCAAATGCCCGCGCTGCGGCGGCGGCGAATTCCGCAAAGAGAAGGACATTCTCGACGTGTGGTTCGATTCCGGCTCCAGCCACCTGGCCGTTTTAAACGACCGGTTCGGCCTTCCCTGGCCTGCCGACCTCTACCTCGAAGGCGGCGACCAGTACCGCGGCTGGTTCCACAGCTCGTTGCTGGTCGGCACCGGACTTAAAGGCGGCTCGCCCTACCGCGCCTGCGCCCTCAGCGGCTGGGTGCTCGATGGCGAGGGCAAGGCCATGCACAAG
Organism: Bryobacteraceae bacterium; assembly: GCA_035508655.1. GTDB lineage: Bacteria > Acidobacteriota > Terriglobia > Bryobacterales > Bryobacteraceae > DATGMB01. The sequence goes on along the minus strand of DATJMP010000330.1, from coordinate 7 downwards.
TCCCTCA
>DATJMP010000329.1:0-4857 GCA_035508655.1 Bryobacteraceae bacterium | reverse complement strand
CAACCCGTGGATCGCGGGGATGAACAATCTCTTCACGCGCGATTTCTTCCGCATCGCGCGCGCCCGTTTGCGGCCCGGCGGAATCTTTGCGCAGTGGTTTCACATTTACAACATGCCGCCGAACGATTTGCGCAGCCTGGTAGCCGCTTTTGCCGAAGTTTTCCCTTCGGCCGCGCTCTGGAAGCTCAACGACGGCGATATCCTGCTCACGGGCTTCGAGGGTGATCCGGCTTTTTCCCATGGGCCGCTTCCGGCGATTCCGCGGCTCGCGCTGGCGGACCTGGCCGGCGCGGGCGTGGAAGATCCGAGGCTCCTGATGGACCTGTACGTGATGGGAGACGGCGATTTGAAGGAATTTGCGCGGGGCGCCGAGCCGAACACGGACGATCATCCGTGGCTCGAATTCCACGGGCAGCGCGATCTGCATGCGCAGACCGATCCCGCCAATGAAGCCGCGCTGTTTTCTTCGACGCATGCTCCGCCTCCCGCACCGGTCCGAATGGTGCGGGAGAGCATGACGGCGGCGGAATCTCTCGCCATCGGACGGATGTTCGAGCACGCCGAAAGTTACCGAAGCGCGTTCGAGGCTTACCAGCGGGCGGAGCGCGGCGGCGCCTCCGCGGAGGCGCTGGCGGGTATGGACCGTTGCGCGCGACTCCCCGAGCAGCGGACGGCGGTCATCGCCGCGCTGGGCCTGACGGGTACCGACGAACTGGAGGAGCGGGTGGGCCATGCGCTGGAGATCGCGCGGGCGGGCGAAGTGGACCGGGCGCGGTTCCTGTTCGAAGAAACGGCGCTGGCACGGCCGAAGGACGCGGCCGCGCAATTCGACTTCGGCGTTTTCTTCCTGGAGCAAAAGAAGTATCCGCCGGCCATCCGGCAGTTCCAGCAGGCGATCGCGCTCGACAACCGGTATCTGCCCGCGTACGAGGCGCTGGCCGAAAGCTATCTGCAACTGCAGGCATTCGACCAGGCGGCGGAGTGGAGCCGGCGCATTCTCGAAATTGATCCGAATCACGCGATTGCGCGGCGAACGCTGGCCGCGCTGGAACAGAGGCGAAACCATCCCGGGCATTGACCCGGGTGGAATCGTGCGCGTTATTGGCGGGCCATGGATTTCAGCATCTTTTGCGCGTCACCGTAGTTCGGGTCGGTTGATGGAACCTGGCCGAACAGCTTGCGTGCCGCTTCGAAATCGCCTTTCTGCACAAGGACGGTAGCCTCAAAATAGCGGACGGAGCGCTGAGGGTCCAGCCTGCCGGCGGTGCGGAAGGCGGCCAGCGCGCGATCCCAGGCTCCGGTGAGATAGTAGAAGCGGCCGGCATTGAGCTCTTCATCCACGTCGTCGCTCACGATGGCGTAATGGGCCGCGGCCTCCTGGCGGGCGCGCTCGAAGCGATCGTGGTCGGGCCCGTCGATCCGCTGGATTCCCATGTTCAGCAACGAGAGCACGGCGCCGAAGCGCACGCTTCGGACCGGATCGGCCAGAGCGCCGGCGAAAGCCACGGCCGTTTCACGGGGATTGGCCGGGTTGGGCGGCAGGCGAAACGCCGCCACACCGCGCACGAGCGGCTCGGGATCGTGGAGAGCGCGCTCCAGGGCAACGCGAACGCGGGGATCGTCGGCGAAGCGGCTGGCGTGTCCTGCGGCGTTGGCGCGGATGACGGATCCCTCATCGCGGTCGGCCAGGATGGCGAGCAACAGCTCAATGCTGCCGCGGTCGCCTTTGCGGGCGCGGGTGAATGCGTCCGCCCTGCGAACATATTTGCGGCCGGCGCCGCTGCCGTACCACTCACGGACGCGATCGGCGGACCATCGCGCGTCCTTGTCCGAATGGCAGACGTTGCAGGCATTGGGAATGCCGTAGCGAATCGTGTTTTCGGGCGTGGGAACGCTGATGGAGTGATCGCGGATGGCGGCGCGAATGCTGAACACCGTGCGAGGCATGTGGCATTCGATGCAGGAACTGCCCGCGCTGGCGGAAGCATGATGCGTATGCGTTTCCGGAGACGCGCCAATCGACTGGTGGCAACCGGTGCAGAGTGAATTGACGGTGGGACGAAGCGTCGCGTTTTTCTCCACCTCCGGATCGTGGACGTCGGCGTGGCAGCCGATGCAGGTGGCGCCGCCCTTAAGGAAGCATTGGCTTTCCCAGAATCCGATGGCGTCTTCGGAGAAGCGGCGCGGGCGGCCATCCGACCAATAGGCGGGGTCGGCATCCATCTTTTGGCCGTATTCCAGGATGGGGAAGAAGGAGTCGTAATAATTGCCGCCGGCGCGGAAATCGTCGCTCACCGGGTTGCGCAGGGAATGGCACTGCGCGCAAACCATGGTATTGCGGACGGGATCGAGGCGCGTCTGCAGCACGATTGCCGGGCCCCCGCCCACGGCCCCCTCGGATTGCTGGTAGCGGCTGACGTGTTCGCTGCCCGGCCCGTGGCAGCGCTCGCAGTTGGTTCCGAAATCGGTCCAATGCGTGGCGTACGTCATGCGTTCGGGGTCGAAGCCTTTTTCCTCGCGGCTGACGTGGCAGCCATAACAGCTTCGGTTCCAGATCTGGAGCAGGACCCGGTCGCTCTCCTCCGGGTTCACGATCTCCAGGTTGTGAAACCACTCTTTTCGCAGCACATCCCAACTGGGAGGCAGCACGATGATACGGCCATCGGGAAGAGTGGTGAGATAGTGCTGGATGCGGCGGCTTCCGAGCGTGTAATCGACGCGATGCTCCTGCTCGCGGCCGGAAAGGTAGGATTCGCTGATGTAATAGGTCCCGCCTTTCACCCGCAGCCTGTAAGTGAGGCCGCGCAGCTTAACTTCGCCGGCGGTGAAATCGCCTTCGACGCTGGACGGAGTTGCCGGTTGCAACATCTTGCCGTGCCGCGCATGCGACCATTCCTGAAACTGGCTGGAGTGGCACCGCGAACAGACGGCCGCTCCCACGTAGGTTGGTTCTGCAAACAGGGTGCCGGTAGAGCAGGCCGCCAGGACCGCCACCAGGCAGCCGCTCGGCAGCGGCATTCTGAGCATCACTCAATTTAGCATGGGCGGGGGACAGCGACAGGCCGCTGAGGCACTCGTTTGGTGGCGGGGTTTCGGGTACGCTGTCGGTATGAGAACAAGAACGCGACTGCTGGTTTGGCTCTGCTGCGCGCCTGCACTGCTCGGCGCCCAGGATCGTTTGAAGACCACGGTCAGTCAACGCTATTTCAACGGAATTCGCACCAACCTGGAAGCGGCGGCCGATGCCATGCCGGCAGCGAAGTACGGGTTCAAGCTGACGGACGGCCAGATGTCGTTCGCCGAGTGGATCAATCACTCGACCGAGCGGAACTACGCCGATTGCGCCACGCTGAAGGGGGAGGCCGCGCCGGCAGCGGCCGGAAAGGTGGCGGGGTTGAAGGAGAAGGCGGAGGTGAGCCAGGCGTTGAAAGATTCCTTCGCATACTGCGCGGCGGCGCTGGGCGCGATCGACGATGAGAAGGTTCTGGCTTCGCCGCAGATGACTTACTCGCTGCTGCACATTGTGGTGCACAACAACGAGATTTACGGAAACATTGTCGGGTATCTGCGGGTGAACGGCATTGTGCCGCCCTCTACGGCTTCACGGATGGGACGGAAAGGAAAGTAAGACCGGCGCGGGGCTATTTGACGTCGGCGCCGGCGTGAAAGGCGGTGGATGCGCCGGGCTCGAAGAGGCGGAAGACGAAGAGCGTGGCGCCGGGGCGGTAATTGCGCATCCAGGGCGCGCCGGCGCCGGTGAATCCGCCGACCGCGCCACCCATCCCCGAGGCGATAGCGATGTATTGATGGCCGTCCAGGCGGAAGGAGATGGGAGCGGCGCGGATGCCGGAGCCGGTCTGGTATGACCAGAGCAAGCTTCCCTTTTCGGCATCGAAGGCTTCAAAGCTGCCCTCGGCCGTGCCCGTGAACAGCAGGTTGCCGGCGGTGGCGAGCATGCCGGAGCCCATCGGCGTGCGCGTCTTCGATTCCCACGCCGTCTCTCCCGTAGCCGCGCGGATAGCCATCACTTTTCCGTACGCCTGGCCCGGTAAGTAGCGAAATCCGTCCGGCCCCGGCGGAAGGCCTTTGCTCCTGGCCTCGGCGCCGTAGTTATAGAACGTGGCGCAGTTTTCAATGGCGGGCACATACACCATGCCCGTAGCCGGCGAGTAAGCCATCGCGTTCCATTCTTTGCCTCCGGCCGCACCGGGGCAGACGCGCGCTCCCTCGTAGCTGGAAATCGCCCGCGGATTGACGGCGGCCCGCCCGGCCGCGTCAAACCCTGCGGTCCACGTGGTGCGCACGAACGGCTTGGCGTACAGGAATGCCCCGGTGGCGCGGTCGAGCGCAAAGAGATGGCCGTTGCGGTCGGCGTGCAGGAGAATGTTGAGCCGGCGGCCCTGCCACGCGAAGCCATCGGCGAATACCATCTCATTGACGCCGTCGTAATCCCAGACATCGTGCGGAGTAAATTGATAACTCCAGGCCAGCTTGCCGGTATCGGCGTGAACGGCCACCACGCTGTTGCAATACAGATTCCGGCCGTGGCGCACGTCGCCATCGTAAGGGGGAAAAGGATTGCCGGTTCCCCAATACACCAGGTTGAGCGCGGGATCGTACGAGCCGTTCATCCAGGTGGCGCCGCCGCCGGTCTTGCGGGAATCGCCCGCCCAAGTGTCTACGCCGGGCTCGCTTTCTCCGGGGACGGTGTAGAAGCGCCAGAGGCGCTTGCCGGTGGACGCGTCGTAGGCGTCCAGGAAGCCACGCGAAGGGAAATCGCCTCCGGCCATTCCGGTGATGATCTTGTCGCCCGCGACGAGCGGCGGCGCGGTGATGCTCACGTTCTCATCGACCTTC
>DATJMP010000328.1:0-15733 GCA_035508655.1 Bryobacteraceae bacterium | reverse complement strand
GTTCGTGAACAGCGAGAGGACCTCACCAGATCCGTTCAGCACATCTTCCGCGAATCCCTGCAGCGCTTTCTTCGGCCCTACTTCCACGAAAACCCGCGCGCCCGCTTCGTACAGTGTGTGCAGCCCGCGCACGAACTGTACCGGGGACGCGATCTGCCGCCCCAGAATGTCCAGCATTGCGGCCTTGGCATTCGGCCCTGCCGGATAGAACCGCCCGTCGACGTTGGCCACTACCGGAATTCGCGGCGCTTCCAGCCGCAGCCGTTCGAGCATGCGGCGGAGAGGCTCGCTTGCCGGCGCCACAATCGAGGTGTGGAATGCTTGGCTCACCGGCAGCGGCACTATGTTGTACCCCGCCTGCAGCAGAGCCTCCGAAGCCCGTTCCACCGCCCGGCTCGTTCCACCGATCACCGCCTGCTTTTCACTGTTCAGATTGGCGATCACCACGTAGCCGTCGATCGTCTTCAGGATCCGCTCGATCTCCGCCAGCGGCGCGAACACCGCCGCCATCTTTCCGTTGTCCGCCATGGCCACGCGCGTCATTTCCCGGCCGCGGGCGCTCACGGCTTCGAGCGCGTCATCGAACGGCAGCGCGCCCGCCGCCACCAGGGCGCCGTACTCGCCGAGGCTGTGCCCCATGGTCATGTCCGGCCGGATGCCGTACGCCTCCAGCAACCGCGTCAGCGCCAGGTCCGCCGCCAGCACCGCCGGCTGCGTGATGGCCGTCTGCATCAGCCCTTCTTCGGCGCGCGCCATTGCCGCGGTGTCGCTGGCGTTCACATAGATGAGTTCGCTCAGCGGTTTTCCCAGGAGCGGTGTCATCACACGGTCCGCTTCTTCGAACGTATGCGCCACAATCGGCTCCGCCGCCCGCAGCCCGCGCAGCATGTTCACGTACTGCGACCCCTGTCCCGTGTACAGGAAAGCCACTTTCGGCGCCGGCCCGTGCCCACGGAAAATCCCTTGCGCCCGCAGCGCCTTCCAGGCCGCCGGCTGATCCGCCTTCAGCGCCTCGATCGCTTTCCCGCACTTTTCCGCCAGTTCCGCCGCATTTCCGTAATCGATGGCAATCCGTTCCGGCGCCCGCAGGTCGGCCTCGGCCGGCGCCTCCACCACTGGTGTCCGGCCCGCCTGGGCGGCGTTTTGGAAGGCGCGCAGTCGCCCGACCAATTCGTCCGCGGAGGCGGTGCCGGCCACCAGAGCTCCGCGCAGAGGCGCTTTCAAGAGGGCGGAGCGGTTGGCGGATTCGCTCTGTGCCGCTTGCGGCGCTTCCCGCGCGGACGGCTCGCGCCCGGACGGCGTGTTCCCCCCAATGGTCACCGCCACCGAGCGCTTGCCGTTTCCGGTCAGGCGATGGGGAACGAACTCCTCCATCACCACATGAAAATTCGTGCCGCCGAAACCGAACGCGCTGACGCCCGCCCGGCGCACCCCATCGGCGGTTTCGGTCCACGGCCGCAGTGCCGTGTTCACCTCCAGCGGCACGTGCGCGAAATCGATGTTCGGGTTGGGATGCTCGCAGTGCACGCTCGGCGGCAGCACGCGGTCCCGCAGCGCGAGTGCCGTCTTCAGCACACTCGCCGCTCCCGCCCCGCCCTTCAAATGCCCGAAGTTCGATTTCACCGAGCCCAGCGGGATCTTCCGTTGGCCCGCCCCGTGCTCCGCCAGCACCGCCGCGATGCTCTCCACTTCCACTACATCGCCCACGCTGGTCGACGTGCCGTGGCCCTCGAACAGCGTTGCCGTATTGGGCGCGATCCCAGCGTTGGCCCAGCCGCGCTCGATCGCGATCTTCTGCCCCACCGGATTGGGCGCCGTGATCCCCTTGCCTTTGCCATCGCTCGACGCGCCGATGCCGCGGATTACCGCATAGATTCGGTCGCCGTCGTGTTCGGCGTCCTCCAATCGCTTCATGAGGAACAGCGCCGCGCCTTCGCCCATGACGAAGCCGTCCGCGCCCTCCGCGTAAGGTCGAGAGCCACTGCCCGAGAGGGCTCCGATTTTGCAGAACTTGACGAAAGTGGGCGCGCCCATGTTGCGGTCGATGCCGCCCGTCAGCGCCACGTCAAAATCGTGCTCCACCAGCCCGTCCGCCGCCGCCCGGATCGCCGCCATCGCCGACGCGCACGCCGCGTCACAGGTGAAATTCGGCCCGCGGAAATTGAACACGTTGGCAATTCGCCCCGCCAGGCAGTTGGCCAGTTCGCCCGGCATGCTGTCCTCGGTGATCGGGGGCAGATGGCTGCCCAGACGCGCATGCCATTCCCGCGTGATGTCCCGTCGCACCGCTTGCGGCAGCGCCGCGAACGTGACGCACTCTTCCAGTTCCCGCGCATATTCCGGAAAGTAAGCGCGCATCGAGGTCAGATAGTGCTTCTCCCCACCCATCGCGTTGCCCAGGATCACGGCGGTCCGTTCGGTATCGATCGGCCGCTCGGGGTAGCCGTAATCCGCCAGCGCCTCGCGCGTGCACGCAATCCCCCATCGCTGCGAATCGTCCATGCCATCGGCCACGCGCGGCGGAATCGCCATTCGCCACCCGAACGGATCCCACGGATACTCTCGCACCCACCCGCCGATCTTCGAATAGGTCTTGTCCGGGGCGTTATGGTCCGGGTCGTAGTACAGCGCCGGGTCCCACCGGTCCGGCGTCACTTCCGTGATGCTGTCACGCCCGTTCTTGATGTTGTTCCAGAACGCCGCCACGTTCGGCGCGTCCGGCAGAATCGCCCCGGCGCCCACAATCGCCACCGCGCGATAACCGTTCTCCTGCATACGTCCCCCTTTGGCTTTTCCCGCCGCGGTTTCCGACGGCCGAAATACCGATCCCTTACGGTCGCGGCCCGGTTCGAATCGGAGCGGCGACCGTAAGGAGGCCGCCCCTCCGATCCTTTCCGATCGCCCGCAGTTTCTACGCCACCCGCGCCGCCTTGGCCGCGCGCCCGTACAAACCATCGGCCACGAAGTCCATATCCGCAACCAGCCCGATCTGCGCACGGTGAATCGCGGCCCAATTAAGCGCCGGTGCTTCGCCTCCGGCCCCGACCGTCCACTTCAAGCCTTCCTGCGCCACGCGCATCACCGCTTCCCTAGCAAAAGTCCGGCTGATCGCCGCCAGCGCTGCCGTGTCGAACCGCCGGCTGGCTTTTTCACTCAGCTTGCCGTCCACCATCCGTGCCGCCCGGCGCGCCAATGTCGCCGCGCACTCCGCGTACGCGATCCACTCGCCGAGCCGCAACAGGATGTGCTGGAACCGCGTCAGACGCGCTACCCGCGCCCGCTCCATCACTTCCGCCAGCGCGTGCAAGGCCAGCGCCGCCGTTCCCGCACCCACGTTCGGACGCCGCGCCTCCAGCGCCTCCATCTCCTGTGCCCTTTCGTGGTAATGTTGCCCGCGCGTCTTCAGGTGCAGTTGCCACCTGTCACGCGAGATCGTCATCTCCATAATTTCGGAGGTGCCCTCATAGATGCACGTGATGCGCACGTCCCGGCTGATCTTCTCCACCATGTACTCATGTGTGTAGCCGTATCCGCCCAGCGCCTGGATACTCGCCTCCGCCGCCGTGTTCCCTGCCTCCGTGGACATGTATTTGGCGATCGCGCCCTCGGTGTTGAGACTGCCTTCGCCCGCATCGATCCGCTCGGCGGTTTCCTCGATGTATGCCCGTCCCGCCTCCAGCCGCACCGCGTTCGGCACGATCAGCTTGTGGGTGTAGCCCTGTTTTTCGGAAAGCGGCGCGCCCGCCTGAATCCTCTTGGCCGAATACGGAATCGCCCGGTCCAGCGCGGCCCAACCCGCGCCCAGCCCGAAGGCCGCCACCATCAGCCGCGTATATCCGAAAACCGCCTGCGCCTGGAGGAGTCCCTGGCCTTCCACGCCGCCCACCAGCCGGTCCGTGCCCACTTGCACGTCGCTGAACGAAAGCGGCGCGGTATTGCTCAGCCGGATGCCGTGCTTGTTTTCCGGTTTCCCCTGGCTGAATCCCGCCGCGCCCCGCTCCACGATAAACCACGACGGTCCGGCCGGCGTGTTGGCGAGCACCGTGTACGCATCGGCGATGCCGCCGTTGCTGATCCACTGTTTGCTGCCGTTGATGCGGTAGCCGGTGATTTTGCCGTCTTCCATCACCCGGTCCGCCGTCGTCTGCAACGCGCCCAGATCGCTGCCGGCATCCGGTTCCGTCGCCCCGTAGGCGAACAGCAGCCCTTCGTTGGCGATCCGGGAAAGCCAGATCTTCTTCTGTTCCGCCGTCGCCCCCACCGTGATCGGGTCGCTGCCCAGGAAGGTCGCCAGCACCGCGGTCGCCACTCCCAGGTCAATGCGCGCCATCTCCTCGCACACGCAATACACATCGAATGCGCCGCCGCCGAATCCGCCGTATTCCTCCGGTACAAACAGCAGTTGGATCCCGAGCTGGTCCGGGTTGCACATGTGGCGCACGATCTCGATCGGGCACTCGTCGCGCTGGTCCAGCGCGATGAGCTCCTCGTCGGGCAGCCGCTTGCGGGCAAACTCCCGCAGCGACTTGATGCTGAGCTTCAGCGTTTTCGCCGTAATCATGACTTGCGCCTCGTCTTGCCCCCGACCGCCGTCTCTTCCCGCACCCGTTCCGCCATGGCCGGCAGGAATTCCAGGATGTCGTCCACGATTCCCACGTCCGCCACGCGGAAAATCGGCGCCTTCAGATTCTTGTTGATCGCCACCAGGAACGGATTTCCCTTGAGTCCCGCCAAGTGCTGGAATGACCCACTGATGCCGCAAGCTATGTAAACTTTCGGCCGCACCGTCTTTCCCGACGATCCCACCTGCCGCGACTTATCCATCCATTTCGCGTCCACCACCGGCCGCGAACAGCTGACCGCCGCGCCCATCGCCTCTGCCAAGTCCTCGGCGACCGCGATGTTCTCCTGCTCGCCAATTCCGCGCCCGACCGAAACCAGAACCGGCTCACGCGTGATGTCTATGTCTCCGGACTCTGCGGCGATCGTCTCCAGGTACCGCCTCCGCGACTCCAGCGTTCCGACGTCCGCCGACCGATCCACGACCCGCCCGTTCGCCGCCGCGCCGTCCGCGGCCCGGAAAGCTCCCGGCCGTATGTTCAGCACCGCGCCCGTCGAAATATCGCACCGAACGCGCGCCCAGATCAGGCCGCCGAACTCCTGGCGCACCGCTTTCAGCCACCGGCCTTCCACGCCTTCCATGTCCACCACGTCCGGCACATAGGCCGCGTCCAGTTTGATGGCGAGCCCCGGCGACAAGTCCGTTCCGAAATGCGCGTGCGGGACGAGCACGATACTTCCCGCCGGTACGACCCTCACCAATGCCTGCCGCACCAGTTCTGCGTTGGGGTGGGCCAGCGGCTCCCTGGCGATCTTCCAGATCTCGCCGTAAGTTGCCCTCAGGCTTTCGCAAACCTGGTCCAGCTCCGCGCCCCACCCGGTCACGATCGCCACCGGCGACTGCCCGGGGTCGATCCGGCGCGCCGCCGCCGGCATTTCGGCTGCTGTATCGTCGGGCACGCCGCTGTTATGTACGACGTAAGCAAAAATACGCGGCATCAGTTTAATCCCCCTTTGGCCTTTAGTAAGTCAATTAGCTTTTCGATAACTTCGTCGCGGCTGCCTTCCAATATCTCGGCCGCTTTGCCCGCAGGCGGGGTAAAATAACGGCTGCGCTGTACTTTCGCGTTGCCCTTTCCCGTCATTGCCAGGGCGCAAGCCAGGTCCGGCGCGCCGAGCCGCGGAATCGGAATCGAAGCCACCTGCCGGATGCCTCGCATTCCCACATACCGCGGTTCGTTGATCCCGGTCTGAATCGACAGGACGCACGGCAGGTCGATGGCGTGAATCTCCTTGTTTCCGCCCTCCACCTCACGCGCGATTTTCAGCTTGCCTCCTTCCACCACTTCGATGGAAGTGACCAGAGAGGCAAACGGGTAATCCAGCATCGCCGCCAGCATTCCGCCCACCTGCGCGCAGCCGTCGTCGGCCTGCACGCCGGTCAGGATCAGGTCGTAGTGCCCCGTCTCGACGAACGCCTTCAGAACGGCCGCAATTCCCCGCCCGTCGGAATCGCGAAAAGCATCGTCCGTGAGCAGCACGCCGCCGTTGGCGCCCATGGCCATTTCGCGCCGGAGGATTTCTTCGTCCTCCTCGCCGCCCACCGTCACCACCGTTACCTTGCCGCCGGTGCAGGCCGCGATTTGCAAGGCCGCTTCCACCGCGTAGTTATCGGCTTCGTTTACCGAATACACGAGGTCGTCGCGTTCGATATCAGCGCCGTCCGCCTTTATCTCGATCTCATTCTCCGCCGTATCCGGCACCCGCTTTGCGCAAACGAGGATATCCATGATTCCGCTTTCTCCTAACTCCCGACTACCTTCGCTTGGGTAATTTCCGGTTCAGGCACTTTGGCTTCCGGCTCCATCTGCCGTTCCGCCAATTCGGCGAGGTCGATCGCCTCCATCCGCCCTTCCATGCCCGCCACTTTGATCGCGTCCTCGATGTTCGCCATGCAGAACGGGCACGCCGTCACCATCACGTTCGCGCCAGCTTCCGCCGCCATGCGCACACGCCGAACCGCCATCCGTTCCTTTTCCTTCGGCTCGTAGAACAGCGCCAGCCCTCCGCCGCCGCAGCAGAACGATCGGTCGCGCGCCCGCGCCATTTCCACCCGCCGCAGCCCCGGAATCGCGTCCAGCACCCGCCGCGGTTCCTCGTACAGGCCGTTGTGCCGGCCGAGGTAGCATGGGTCGTGATAGGTGTACACGGCCTCGCCCGCCGGCCGGAACCGGATCTTGCCCTGCTCCACTGCCCGCGCCAGCACCTGGCTGATATGCTCTACCGGGGGCAGGTCCCGGTAATCGTGCCGCAGCGCGTTGAAGGCGTGTGGATCCGCCGTCACAATCCGCCGCGCGCCGCTCGCCCGGATCGCCTCTGTGTTATGTTCCCGTAACGCCTGAAACAGGGTTTCCTCGCCGAAGCGGCGCACGTCATGCCCGCTGTCCCGTTCCTGCGCGCCCAGGATTCCGAAATCTTGTTGCAGTCGCGCCAGTATTCGCGCCGCCGCTCGCGCGATCGCCTGCATCCGCTCGTCGTAGCTGCTGATGCTATCGGCGAAATACAGGGTCTCCAACGGCCGCGACCCATTCGTCACCACGTCCCGCGCCCATTCGCCGCGCTTGCGTTCCAGCTTGCCGAACGGATTGCCCCGGCTTTCCAGCGCTTTCAGCGGCTTGTGCAGCGATTGCGGCGCCCTGCCGTCATCCACCAGCCCGCGCCGCAGGTCGACGATCTTATCGATGTATTCGATCAGCAGCGGGCATTCCGCCTCGCAGGCCCCGCATGTCGTGCACGACCAGATCTCGTCTTCCGTAAACAGGCCGCCCACCAGTGCCTGGCCGTCCTGCGCGCTCTGGAACACCGGGTACCGCCGGAACACGTAATCCCGCGCCTTGATGGTCAGCGTTCGGGGCGCGAGCGGCCGCCCGACGGCGTGCGCTGGGCAGAAATCGGCGCACCTCCCGCAGTCGGCACAGGAATAGAAATCCAGAATATGTTTCCAGGTGAAATCCTCGAACCGCTTGACGCCGAATCCATCAGCCGAATCCAGGTGTTCGTCCGGGATATCCCACCGCACCGGCTTGACCGTCCCCCGGTCTAACTTCGAAAAGTAAATCGAAAACAGCGATGTCTCTACGTGGAACTGGATCCCGAACGGCCGGTAACATAGGAGCCCGATGAATGCCCCTTCGTGCACGAAGTAAGCGCCGGTATGCAGCCCGCGCAATACCGGCAGGGAGGCGTGCGCGAAAACCGCTCCCACAAGCCACGGCAGCGAAGCCAGCGCCATTGCCCGATGCTCGAATGCGCCTTCGCTGCCCTCGAATACCCCATCCGCCGCCATCAGCAGGGCGATCAGCCCCAGCAGGAAAATCGCATCCGCCGACCGCGGATATCGCGCAGGTCTTAATACCAAACGCCGTGCCGCCGCCGCGATCATTGCCAGCAGCACCGCCGTGGCTGCGTAAGCGTGTACCGCGCCGTACCACCCGCCACCTTCCCCCGCGAACCGGTCCGAGACTCCCAGCGCCAGCAGTTTGAATGCCCTGCCGGCCAGAATCAGAAATCCGGCGAAAATCAGAATGTGCAACGCGCCCGCGAACCGGAATCGCGGATGCCGCCACTGCCCCAGCCAGTATTGCGCCACGCGTCCCAGGCGCTGCCATGGCCGGTCCAGCCGCGGATCGCGCCGCGCTGCCAGCAGCGGCCCCAGCCTGCGCGCCGCAATGTACCCGAATAGCGTCAGGCCCAGAAGATGCAGCGCCAGAACCAGGCTGCTCCCGTGAATCGTCCAGTACGTCGCCTGCGCGATCGAACCCATGTGGTCTCCTGCGCTGCAAAGCAATATCGCTAAAAGCCGGCCGGGTACTTACAGTGTCCCGATCAAGCTTTCGACACTCGCGCGCTCGTTCAGAATCAAGCGCCGCAGCATCCGCAAATCGTTCAGTGTTCTGCGGCTCTTGTGGACATAGCATCCGAGCATTTTCAGCTTGTAAATCGCCAGCCCGATCGCCAATGCCTTGCGCTCTTCGCCTTCTTGCCGCGCCACTTCCTGGTCCTGCCTCAGCTCACCCATCGTTTCCAGGACCGTGGTGGCCAGCACGTTCATGTATTCCTGCGCACTTTCAATCGAATCGAATGGCCTTTCAATTTCCTCGGTGAACACGACACACCTCCGGTGCATGGGCGCACACGGTACCCCGCTTAGGTAATTGCTGGTCAGTCGGTTGCCAACGCTACTAGCTGCGAGTAGTGCGGCAAAAAGAACTTCTGGAAGTATACCTCGATAATCGGAGGTATAAGTCCGAATTACTTTACCTTAAGATCTTGGGCCGGGTGCCACAGGATGTCAACCGTCAAAAAGACCGATATCGGAGCCTACGCCTGACTCTTCGTGCGTCCCGATACGCTCGTTTGCGAGACGCATCAAGCGGCATATTCGAGTGAGCATCGCCAGCCCGGTATGGAGCACCGGATTAACATCGTAATCGAGTAACTTTTCAAACATCTTGACGGTCAGTTTGCCGGGAAGCGGAAGGCATGTCGCTCCGCCCTTTCTTCTCCTCCGCTCCGCCCTCCGCCGCAGTCACCCCAGCCGCGTGGAGAATCCGCCTGACCTTCTTCGGCGAGATTGAGAGCCGGTCTGCGACCCGCGATACCTTCCGCCCTTCCCGCTCCCACACCCTGGGAATCACGATCCGGGCGAACTGCTCAGTCATCTGCTGGAACGATTGCCCTTCCACGATCCCGCCGCTCCACGCCCGCAGCATCCCCTCCACCGATTGCGAATGCAGTATCCGGGCCTTCAGCGTCTCCAGATCCTCCCATACGTATTGCCGCTCGATGCCCTCCGGTTGCAGCAGCGCCATCGCCTGTTCGCAGCACCGCCGCGAGGCTTCGAGGTCCGCCGGTTCCGCGGCAAACGTCAGCCCTTGCCACACCAGGGCCCGCGCCAGCAGACGCCGGTTTTCCGTCTGCCCGGCAAACGCCACCGCCTCCCGCGCGAACGCCTCGGCCGCGTCGCGATGCTGCACGGCGTCCCCCACCTGCTCCTCCATCGCCGTGTGCTCGATGATGCATCCGAGTGTCCGTGCCCGCGCCATCACGATATAGTCGGACGTCCCGCTCGCCTGCGCGAACGCCTCCGCCGCGTCCGCTGCCGCCTGCTCCAGGTCACCCGCGTCCAGCCACAGAAAGCCCTCGGTGATCCGTACCGCCGCTATCCCCCGGTGATTGTGGTGCGGTTCGTAGATCACCGCCGCTTCCGCCAGGGATTGTCGCGCCGCTTCCCGGATCCGCTCGATGAGCTGCCGCTGCACCCGTGCCGGGTCCGCCGGCGCCGCCGGCTTCCCGCGCCGCACGGCGGCCACGCAGTCCAGCTCCCGCTGTAGCCGCACTGCCAGCAAGCGCTGGACAAAGGCCAGGTTCACCAGCGTCCGCGCCAGTTGCATCGATCCGTTTCCGCCACGCCGGAATTCCGCGATCGCCCGCTCGAACCGCTCCACCGCCAGTTCGTACTTCCCCTGCCGCCGCGCAATCCGCCCGTACGCGGATTGAATATTTCCCCGGCTCACGAAGTCGTCGGTCGGGTTCAGTGCTTCCTCTGCATCCCGGAGGAGCTGTTGCGCCTCGTGCAGCTTCCCCTTCTGGAACGCCAGCCAGCTCATCGTCACCCGGCTGATCGCCGCCATCCCCACATAGCCCAGCGCCAGCGCCTGCCGTTCGCCGCGGGTCGTCGGCTCCATCGCTTCATCGTACCGTCCGCGCTTCCGGAACATGCGCCCGAGCCAGAAATTCGCGATGGCGAACATCTCGCCATCGTCGATCTCCTCCTCGAAGCGCAGCACCGCTTGCAGATGTTCCTCCGCCGCGGCAAAGTCTTCCCGCGCCATCGCCGTCGCCGCTTCGGCCATCCTTATGTGCAGATAATCGATTACCGGCAGCGCCGCCCGCGCCGTCCTGGAGAAGCGTGCCAGCAGCCTCTCCAGGAGATCCGCGCCGCCGAATCCCGCGTCCACCCACTGCGCCGCCAGACCTGCCACCACCCCCGCGCCCGCACACGGCTCCAGCGACTCCAGTTGCGGCCGCAGCTGCTCCAGCAGCGCGAACCCTTCACCCATGCGCCGGTGCCCCAGGGCATCGCGCAATTCCGCCACGAAATTCCCTGCTTTCAATTCCGGGCCCATGACGGCAGTATGCGGCGTTTTTCGGACTCGCGACTCGATTTACTCAGTTGCCCCTGTGATCGATTCCACAAATCGCTCCGCTACGCCGATCCGCCACCGTAAGGTGCCGGTTCCTTCGCCGTGGAACAATCGAGCAAATTACAGCAGTTCGTATGCACGCAGCGTCAAGAACTCCGCGAAATCGGGGCCCTCGATCATGTCCTCGTAGAGATTCGCAGCGGTCAGGAGCCGGGCTTCGGGCACCTGCTTTTGCAGCCTGTCTACGTGCCGATCCAGGATCCCGCCAGCCATCGCCGCGGTCACTGTCCGCCCGTTCTCAAGCGTTGCCCCGTGCCGGACCCATTGCCAGACCTGCGCCCGGCAGATTTCGGCTGTTGCCGCGTCCTCCATCAGGTGGTAAATCGGCACGCATCCGTTCCCGCCCAGCCACGCCGCCAGGTATTGCAGCCCCACGTCCAGGTTGCGGTCCAACCCGGCTTCGGTGATCGGTCCCGCCGGCGAGCACAGCAGGTCCTTCGCCGCCGCCGGCGACGATTTCACCCGCGCGATCTGGTTCGGCCCCGGCATATAGGTATCGAAGGCCGACTGCGCCACGGCTACCAGTCCCGGGTGCGCCACCCACGTTCCATCGTGCCCCGCCCATACCTCCCGCAGCTTGTCTTCCCGCACGTTCGCCAGCGCGACAGCATTCGCCGCCTCGTCATTCTTAATCGGAATCTGCGCAGCCATCCCACCCATCGCATGCGCCCCCCTCCGGTGGCACGTCGCGATCAGCAGGTCCACGTACGATGCCAGAAAGTGGCTCCTCATCGTCACCCGCGCCCGGTCCGGCAACACCCAACCGTCCCGGTTGCGGAATTTCTTGATGAAGCTGAATATGTAGTCCCAGCGACCGCAGTTGAGCCCGGCCGAGTGCTCCCGCAGCTCCCAGAGAATCTCGTCCATTTCGAACGCGGCCAGGATCGTTTCAATCAGCACCGTCGCCCGGATGGTCCCCCGCGCCACCCCAAGCATCTCCTGCGCCTTCACGAACACGTCGTTCCATAGCCGCGCCTCGTGCCGGTTCTCCAGTTTCGGCAGGTAAAAGTACGGCCCGCTGCCTTCCCGAATGAGCGCCGTCGCGTTGTGAAAGAAGAACAAGCCGAAATCGAAGAGCGCCGCCGAGATCGGTTCGCCGTGGACCAGAAAGTGCTTTTCCACTAAGTGCCATCCCCTCGGCCGCACCATCAACGTTGCCCGCTGTTCCTTTAACTCGTAGTGCTTTCCTTCGGGACTTGTATAAGTGATGCATCCGTTGACGGCGTCGCATAGGTTGGCCTGCCCCTGAATCACGTTCTCCCATGTGGGCGAATTCGAATCCTCGAAGTCCGCCATGAATACTTTCGCGCCTGAGTTCAGCGCATTGATGATCATTTTGCGGTCAGTCGGCCCGGTGATCTCCAGGCGGCGGTCCTGCAGATCCGCCGAAGCTTCCGCCACTCTCCACGGCGCCTTCCGCATCTCCGCCGTTTCTTTGGGAAAATCCGGGAGTTCGCCCGCGTCCAGGGCATCCTGCCGCGTCCTCCGCGACTCCAGCAAACGCCGCCGCCGCGGCTCGAATGCCGCCGACAGCTTGGTCAAAAAACGTACCGCTTCGGGGGTGAGAATCCGTTGCTGCGCTCCAGTGGCCGGCCCCTCGATCCGTACCGGAACGGTTTCCATAGCAAACACGATATACCTTCCTGCCGCAAGCCTAACGCAGCTCTGCCGAACTCCGCCTCTGCGCCGGTCCGTTTCGGACCACTCGTCCGCCGCAGCCCGCCCCGCTTGGCGCCCGCACCCCTTCGGCGTTTTACTGGGAGCAGCAGAAGGAAAACTCATCATGCAACAACTAAATTGGGATGGAATCGAGCGCCCTTACAGGCCCGAGACGGTGGAACGCCTGCGGCCCTCCGTTCAGATCGAATATACTCTTGCTAAACTCGGCGCCCAGCGCCTCCGCCACTTACTAAGTGGCCGCGGGTTCGTCCGCGCACTCGGCGCCCTGACCGGTAACCAAGCCGTGCAGCAGGTGCATGCCGGCCTCCAGGCGATTTATCTGAGTGGTTGGCAGGTCGCGGGCGATGCCAATCTCGCCGGCCAGATGTACCCCGACCAGAGCCTCTATCCGTCGAACAGCGTCCCCACGGTCGTTCGTGCCATCAATAACTCTCTCCTGCGCGCCGATCAAATATCCCGCCTCGAAGGTCGTGACGGCATCCAGTGGATGGCGCCCATCGTGGCCGATGCCGAAGCCGGTTTCGGCGGCATCCTCAACGCCTTCGAGCTTATGAAGTCGCTTATTGAAGCCGGCGCTGCCGGTGTCCATTTCGAAGATCAGCTTTCTTCCGCCAAGAAATGCGGCCACCTCGGGGGCAAAGTCCTGGTTCCCACTCGGGAGTTCATCCACAAATTAATCGCCGCCCGCCTAGCTGCCGATGTGCTCGATGTTCCCACGGTCCTGATCGCCCGCACGGATGCGGACGCCGCCCACCTTCTGCTCAGTGACATCGACGAGCACGACCGTCCGTTCCTCACCGGCGGGCGCACCGAGGAGGGCTTCTTCCACTATCGAGGTGGCCTCGAAGCCTCCATCGCCCGCGGCCTGGCCTACGCACCATACGCCGACGTCCTCTGGTGCGAGACTTCCAAGCCTGATCTCGAGCAGGCGCGCCGCTTCGCCCAAGCCATCCACGCCGAATTCCCCGGCAAGCTCCTTGCCTATAATTGCTCGCCGTCCTTCCATTGGCGCAAGTTTCTCACCGAGCGCCAGGTGGCCGGTTTCCAGGATGATCTGGGAGAGCTCGGCTACAAATTCCAGTTCGTCACGCTGGCCGGCTTCCACGCCCTGAACGCCTCCATGTTCGAATTGGCTCGCGCCTATGCCGACACCGGCATGACCGCCTACGCCCGTCTTCAGGAGCACGAATTCGCCCTCGCCGATTCCGGCGGCTACGATGCCATCCGCCACCAGCGCTTCGTCGGCACGGGCTATTTCGATGCCGTCCAGGCCGCCGTGACCTGTGGCCATGGCTCTACTCAGGCCATGGCCGAATCCACCGAGACCGCCCAGTTCACCACGGCGACGCCAGTCTCGTAGTTCTCTACCCGGCCGGCTGCCCGGCACTCGATTCCACAGAGGGCTCCTCCAAACGGGTAAAGTGAGGGGATGTTGTTTTCCCGAATTGTGCGTGTCGCTGCGATTGTTGCTGCCTTGGCGGTGGCGGGGTGCTTGTTGGCGCAGAGCCAGCCTCCTTCGAAGCAGTACGTGGTGCTGCTGAAGCGCGGGCCGAAGTGGGTGGCGGGCAAGCCGGCCGGGGAACAGGCGCTGGGGAATCACGGGCGGTACTTGCAGGAGCAGATGACGAAGGGCGCGCTGCAGTTGGCTGGACCGTTTCTGGACAATTCAGGCGGACTGATCCTTTACAACGCGAGGGACGAGGCGGAGGTGCAGGCCATCGCCGAACACGATCCCGGGGTGGTGGACCGGATCCTGGAGGTGGAGTGGATCCGGCCGTTTCAGCTGGCCTTCGACGCCGCGAGCGGGAAGAGCCCATTCAGCGCGGCGAAGTAATGCCTACGCTGCAGCACCATATGATCCCCCAGAGTCGGTTACGCAACATTTATCACCTTCGCTTCCGACAAGATCTCAAATCGTGGCACGGCGGTGGGATGCTCGTCCGTATGGCGTTCGGAGTCTGGCCTCTGAAAAATCACGCTCTCCACAACCGCACAAGCGGCCCTGCCGCGCCGCGTACCGGGTCGGAATCTGGAAACGGCAGGCTCGCCATGCGTCGCAATGCCTCTTCGGCGGGAGCGCTCCGGCAGATATCGAAATGCTGGTCGGGTGGATACGCCCCGACTACCAGAAAATCGCCGCTCGCCTCAATTCTGCAATGCCCCGTGCCGGTGGGTAGAACGGCTACGTCACCTGGTCGGACTTCCACCTCGCGCCCGTTCTCGCCGCCCAGGATCAGGCGCGCCCTCCCTCGGGCAAAGCCGAGAACCTCATGCGCGGTCGAGTGGTAGTGGTGGTAGTCGAAAACTCCATCGCGCCACTGCGGTGGCCATCCGTTGCGGGCAAACGCTCGTTCGAAATTTGCGGCAGGGTCGGTCCCGTCGGTCGTGATGGCCGCCCGATACAACAGCACCGGAAGTCGCTCATTGTTGGGCATCCACCCGTTAAGAGACAAACGCAGGATCTCAGGCTCGCCAGCACTTTCCGCGCGCGTTCGATCTCCGAACGCGGTGCTGACTCCCAGATTTCCCAGTATTGCGTTAAAGCGCCTTCGTTTCATATCCGTCACCCTCCAAGGCTCACTTCGTGTTGAGCCACGCCTGTTTGATTCGGAGAACGCCGGGATCTTATGCGTCTCCCTCGTCTACAGGCTAGTATCCCTCTACCTGCAATTGGTGGGGAAAATTCTATTCTGAAGCCGAGCCAGAAACCGACGTCGCGGCTTGCGAGCGGCGATTTGGGATCGCGAACTGTCGGAGACGCCGGCAGACGGCGCGAACGCCGGGCGCCGCAGCCGCGCGCGATCCACTGCTGGCGCCGCGCCAGACGCTGCATCTCCGCCCTTTCGCGGCGAGCAGCCTCCTCCAGGTCGGCCGGGAATTCCACAGCGAGATCGCCGCCCGAGATGGGGCCCGGATCGACACGGAGGAAGCCTTCTCGAAGCGCCGCGTGTGAATACTCCTTCGCCGCACGAACCACGGCCGGGGCGTCCGGCGTTTCCGGCTCCGGATTCGAGTGGCCGTGGGCGCCCGTGAGCGCCGGGGTGAAGTTGATTTCCCACGCCTGCGGTTGGCCGTTCCGCACGCCGTAGTCGAGGCGCCCATACTCGATATGCGCCATTTCGAAGACCTGGCGCACCCACTCGGCGTGAGGGTTCTCACGCAAAAACTCCATCTCTTCCCACGTGCCGCCTCCACAACCTCGGCGCACGAAGCCTCAGGCCGCCCGG
>DATJMP010000327.1:0-17115 GCA_035508655.1 Bryobacteraceae bacterium | reverse complement strand
TACGATGCCTTCTCCGGCGGCGAGCGCCGCGCGGATCAGTTCTGATTTGGCATTGGGGCTTTCGAGGGGTTCGAGGCTGGCTTTCGGAGTCATAGACGTGTACGCAGTTTCTCGAGCGCCGCAGGCCGGCACCGAGTGTCTGTAGCGTACGCGCTTCGGCAATTTCGTGTCAAGGCCGGGCGGGCCGGTCGCCGGAAGCGCGACTTCTTTGATAAGGTGAGGAAACGATGCGAGGACTGCTGACAATCTGGGTTGGGTTGCTGTGCGTGCCGCCGCTCGCGGGCGCGGACTGGCTGACCGACGGCGGCAACTCCCAGCGGACCGCATGGCAGCAGGACGAGAAGGTCCTTTCCGTTGCCAACGTCAAGAACATGAAGCTGCTCTGGAAGCTTCACCTGGACAACCAGCCGCGCCAGATGCACTCGCTCTTTCCTCCGCTCATCGTCGGGCGCGTGAACACCACCGCCGGAGTCAAACAGATTGCCATCGAGGCCGGCGTCTCGGATAACATCTTCGCCATCGATGTCGAAACCGGCCGGCTGCTATGGAAGAAGCATTTCACCGGCACGTGGACGCCGCCGGCCACGGGCGAGCACGGCGGCGGTGTTCTCTGTCCCGGCGGCCTGACCGCTACGCCCGTCATCGGCCCCTCGGACCAGCCCGGCAAGTATACCGTCTACGCCGCTTCCTGGGACGGCATGCTGCACCAGTTGAACGTCGCGGACGGGGAGGACGTGGCGCCGCCCTCCAAGTTCATGCCGCCCAACGGCAAGCCGTATGCGCTCAATCTGTGGCACGACGTCGTCTATACGCACACGGCGCAGGGCTGCGGCGGCAATCCCAACGTCGTGTACGCCTACGATCTGGCTACGCGGAAAGTGGGCACGTGGGGACCCGCCGGCGGCGGGATGTGGGGCCGCACCGGCCCGGCCATCAGCGCGGACGGCACAATGTTCACCGGGACCGGCGACGGCCGGTTCGACCCGGAAAATGGAATCTTCGGCAACGGGATTATCGGCGTCAAGCAGGATCCCGGGACCAAGAGGCTGGAGTTGGAAGATTACTACGGCCCCTCCAACGCCGAGTGGCTGGTCAAACGCGATCTGGACATGCAGGTCACGCCCGTGATTTTCGATTACAAGGGCCGCGAACTGATGGTGGACGGCGGAAAGGAATGCCGCCTCTATCTGATGGATACCCGGTCCATCGGCGGCGACGACCACCGCACGCCCTTGTACCGGAGCCCGCTGCTCTGCAACGAGGACGTCAATTTCGCGTCGGCCGGAATCTGGGGCTCGCTCGCCAGTTGGCAGGATGGCAAAGGCGTTCGCTGGGTGCTGACTCCCATCTGGGGGCCGAAGCATTCGAAATTCAAGGCGCCGGTCGAGTACGGCACGGTAAAGTACGGTGCCATCGTTGCGTTCCAGGTGGAAGAGAAGAACGGCAACTGGCAGTTGTCTCCAGCCTGGATTTCCCGCGACATGAACCGCGCCGAGCCGCCCGTGATTGCCAATGGCGTCGTGTTCGCGTACGGCAACGGCGAAGATACGGACCAGGCTTACCCCGATGTGGGTTTGGCCGATGATGCCGACCGGCGCATTCCGGGTTCCACCCATGCCGTGCTGTACGCTCTCGATGCCGAGACCGGCAGGGAGTTGTGGTCCAGCGGAGACCAGATCACCTCTTTTAACCACTGGAGCGGTCTTTCGGTTGCGAACGGGCGCGTTTACATCGCCACCTTCGACGGCAATCTTTATTGCTTCGGCATTCCGCGGTAACCACTTCCATGGCGCGAGCGTTCCTTAATTCCGGCCGCACTCTTCGGCTCCTCGGCCCCCTCCTGGCGGCCGTGTGCCTTCACCCGCTCGCGGGCCAAACCGGCGGCGACGCCGGCAGAATCCAGAAACTCGAAACTGAATTGGCCCGCCAGCGGCGCCTGCTCATCGACTGGGCCGGCCTCACGCGCTACGGCAGCGAGAACACCGAGCTTCCGCCTCCCAAGCCGGGCGAAGATCGCGTGGTGTTCCTGGGAGATCAGATCACCGAGGCATGGGGGACCGGAGCCGGCGCGTTCTTTCCGGGCAAGCCTTACCTGAACCGCGGCATCGACGGTCAAACCACACCCCAGATGTTGGTTCGCTTCCGCCAGGATGTCATCTCGCTGGCGCCCAAAGTGGTGGTGATTCTGGCCGGCACGAACGACCTCGCCGGCCTGACTGGTCCCGCCACCGAAGGCATGATCGCCGAGAACTTCATGTCCATGACGGAACTGGCTCAATCGCACGGCATTCGCGTCGTGCTCGCGTCCGTATTGCCGGTCTGCGACTGCTTCCGCAACCAGACCGGACTTCGGCCGCAAGGCAGGATTATCGGGCTCAATGGCTGGATCCGGAATTACACCGCCCGCAGCGGCTCCACTTACCTCGACTATTATTCCGCGCTGGCCGAAGGGCGAAACTTCAGGAGGGAATTAACCCGCGACGGCCTGGTTCCGAACGATGCTGGCTACGCCGTAATGGCACCCCTCGCGGAGAAGGCGATTGCACGGGCGCTGGCTCGAAGCGAACGGAAAGGAATCGAGTGATGCGACTTCTCTATCCGGCCCTGGCCCCCTGGTTCGGTTGCGCGCTCCTGTGGACCGGCGCTGCTTCCGCGCAGGTCCGGGCAGGCGCGGATTGGGCGACGGCCGGCGCTGACGCGCAGCGCTCCTTCTGGCTACGTTCGGATCCCAAGATCTCCGTCGAGCGGCTGCGGACACCCGGCTTCCGCCTTGTCTGGAAGATTCATGCAAGCCGCGAGCCGGGCCCTGCGATCACTTTCAACCGCTACATCGGATACCGCGGATTTCGCTCCCTGGCATTTGTGAGTGCCCCCGGGGAGGTCGTCGCCATCGATACCGATCTGGGCCGTAAGGAATGGACGAAGAGCCTGGCCGCAAACCAGCCGGCGGGCCGCGCGCAGGGTGGATGCACAGGTGGTGCGGTCCAACTGAGCCTTCCCACGACGGCCGAATTCCCGGCGACGCCTGGCGGCGAATCGCGGGGGCGCACCGGACCGGCCAAGAGTGGCGTCGGAGAAGCCGGTGAGGGCGCCGCGACCATCGCCGAAATCGCGGCTCGCCAGGCTATGCTTGCTGCGAGCGGGAGCGCCCCAGCCAAGGCCGGGCCTCGCCCTGAGCACTTGCCCATGCTCGTCTACGCCCTCACGCCGGACGGCATGCTCCACTCGATGTACGTTTCGAACGGCGAGGAGCCCGCGCCTCCACGGCCTTTCCTCCCTCCAAACTCGAATGCCCGCAGCCTGACCGTAATCGACGACACTGCCTATGTCGTGACTTCCCAAGGTTGTAATGCGCCGAATGCGGTTTGGGCGCTGAAGGCGGCCTCCAAAGAAGCACTCCACTGGTCCGCGCCGGGCAGCCTGGCCGGCGATGGTGCTGTTGCGTTCGGTCCGGATGGAACCATATATGTCTCCACCACTAATGGCGAACTGGTCGCTCTCGATAGCGCGACTCTGCAGCCGAAGGGCGCCTACCGCACTGGCGCGCAGGCATTTGCAACGCCTCCGGTGGCCTTTCAATACAAGACCAAAACCATGACTGCCGCCGCCACCACGGACCGGCGCCTTCACTTTATCGATGCCGATGCCCTTCGCGGCGCAGGCGTTGCCGCCGCCGCCTCCGGCGCTCCGGCCACCTGGCAGGACCCCGCGGGCGCACGCTGGATCGCGGCGCCCTCCGGAGATTTGATCGCCGCCTGGAAAATAGCCGACAACGGAGATGAGCCGGCGCTCCAGACCGGCTGGACATCCCGCGGGCTTGGCTCGCCCTCGACCCCGATCGTAATTAATGGCGTAGTCTTTACCGCTTCGAATTCCCCGTCGCCGGTCGTGTTTGCACTGGACGGCGGCACCGGAAAGGAGCTGTGGAACAGCGGTACAACCCTGGCCGCGCCGGTCCGCCGCGAGGCCCTGTCCGGCGGCAACGGTCAACTGTATGTCGCAACGACTGACGGTACGATCTATGCGTTTGGTTTCCCGATCGAGCATTAGTGCGGCGCTCCTCTGGGCAGTTTTGGCCGCCAACGCGCCGGCGCAAACGCCGGATGAGCCCGGCAAAACCGAAACGGAGAAGCTCTGCAGCCAGTGTCATGAACTGGCGCGCGCCATCTCCCTCCACCAGGATCGCGCCGGCTGGCAGGCGACCGTAGCCAAGATGGTCAACCTGGGCGCCAAGGCGAGCGACGCGGAGATCCGCTCGATCACGGACTATCTGGCCGCCCATTTCCCGGCCGACGAAGTTCCGCGGATTCACGTCAACCGGGCGCGCGCCATCGAATTCGAGGCCGGCCTCAGCCTGCGCCGCTCCCAGGCTGCGGCCATCATCGATTACCGGACCAGGAACGGGCCGTTCCGGTCCCTAGAGGATTTGGAGAAGGTGCCCGGAATCGATGTGGCGAAGGTCGAAGCCAAGAAGGACCGTCTCGTCTTCGACTTGAAGCCTTAAGCTTCGAAGCGTTTCAGAATTCGTACCCGCAAAGCGTTTGCAGGCGTTCACGCATCTTTATGCGCAACGGTTCGCCGCGATTACGCCTGGGTTGCGGCGCTCGAAACGGGGTTTCCCTGGCCGTCTGTCTGCCAGCTTTGCGTCTGAAACGCGATGAACACCGCGATCCACTGACTCTGCGATGGCAGATAAAGGAAGAGAGCGCCATCCTGCCAGACGCCGTTATCCTGACCGTGGTTGTCGGGCGGATTGCCCTGGTTCATGTGAATATCATGGATGCCGGCGCTTCCGCCCGGGTCGGAGTAGGAACTGCCAAAAGCGTACACGACACCGGCTTCGTCTTTGATCGCCTGGTTGACGACCGTCTCCACCTGGTCTTGAAGACTGTTGCCGATCGGCAGAAGCGCCATTGCATCCCGGGTGATCATAAGCGCTCCGCCGACAGTCTCCCGGACAAAATCCAGCGCCAACCCGCCCGGCTGACTCGGTAATGCAGTCACTCCGTCCGGAAGAGTGAGCAGGGCTGCCGCATCCGGAGGCACGAAGTCTTGCACAATCGCGTAGAGGACTTCGGAATTGTCAAACGACTCGACGTTTACGTCGATCGTGAAGTCGCCAGCGCTGGTCTGCACCGGAATTCGGAAATGCGGGTGATAGCCGGTTACCTGCCCCGGCTGGGGATCTCCCTTAAGCACGCTGTAGCTGGGAATGGGCATGGTGAGGCGATTATACGCTAGCCGGGCGGCAATTCTGCGAATCCCGGCTGCGCGCCCTTGACCGAACTGTGCGCCTCGCAATTTCGGTCCACGGCCACCGCTTGTTAACGCGGACAACACTTCTCAGAGGATGCTCCACCCGCGCTTGCACCTCTGGAAGGTCTGGAGCGGAACGCCTGGTCAGGTATCGGCGATTTGGATCGATCAGAGGCAAACTCAGACCGAAGCGGCATTTCGATCTGCCAAACTATTTTCGATCATCCGGAGAAGAGAATCAGCCTTGAATGGCTTCCAGATGATGCGATACGGATTGTCATCGCCCGTAATTTGCTGCACTTCCCGCAAGCTGTAACCCGTCATCAGAATTATTTTCGCGGCTGACCTCATCGATCTGATTCGACCAGCCAACTGAATGCCGTTCATTCCCGGCATAATGATGTCCAGGATTGCCAGGTCTATGCTTGCCACAGTGCTCTCAAGCAGTCGGATCGCGTCTTCTCCGCTATTGGCACGGAGCACTTCGTGGCCACCGAGCTCAAGGATACGCTGACACAAGTCCAAAACGCCTCGATCATCATCTACCGCTAGAATCGTCGCCAATGTTCCCTCGTGCAGAATGCCCAGTCTATTGAAACAGACGGCCGTGTTCAAGGCAAGTATTCCGGGAAAATATGTGAGAGTATTCCTCAGTACAGCTGACATAACTCTCTGCAACCAGCATCCGCGAAAAACAACAGGGCCACTGCCGCCCGCGCCATCTCGGGCGCCGCTTTCCCGGCTTCGATCACCTTGCGCCGAAGTGCGCCCAGCACCCCGCCGGGGCCGACGGCCGACTTAGCGCCGAGGACCCCACTACGGTTGAGCCCGGCGAAGAGCTCACGCACACGCTCGAAGGCGCTCACCTCCGGGGCCTGACCTGGCACAACGCTAAGCTGGGGGCGTATCCTCAATGTGATACGATGCCCTGGCGAAGCCCCGGCGGTGACCCGGGGATCGAGGTATACGATCATGAGACGACATGCGCCGCCGGTTTCGATCTGGTTCGCACTGGCGCCGCTCGCGTTGCTACCTGCTAGCGGCTTTGCCCAAATCGAGACCGAGCGGCCGCAATTCGACGCCGCGTCCGTCAAAGTCAACGAGTCGGGCGACCGGCCGTTCACCCGATACGATCCAATTCGGGTCGATCTTCACAAGGCGAGTATCAAGCACCTGGTCCGCAGGGCCTGGCCCTTGCCGGACTATCAGATCGTCTGGCCCGCGTGGGTCGACGCCCAACGCGGCAGGCGTGGATACGATGTTTCGGTCACTTTCCCTCCCGATACGAGCCCCCAGGTGTTGAACCTTATGTTTCAGGATCTGCTCGTGACCCGTTTCGGACTGGTGACGCACTGGGAAACCCGCGAGTTGAAGGCGTTCGAAGTGCGCGTTTCCGAGCAGGGTTCGAAGCTGCAGGAAGCGAAGAGGCCGGCCCCGCCGACCGACTTCCCGAAGTACACCACGAAGGCCGAGCCGGGCCTCTGGCATTTCAGCAGTCAGCTCGGCGGAGCGCCGTCCGGGCTGACGGTCGCCGGCTTCCTCGAAGCCATCGACGCCACGCGCATACTGGATCGTCCGCTGGTGGACGCGACCGGAATCCAGGGAAACTACGACATCGAGCTGAGCGTCCCGGCGGACGTCCCCCAGAACCGGCCGGACCCGAGTGAATTGATCAGGGCGCTCCAAAAGCAGCTGGGCCTGAAAGTGGCGCTGAAAACTCTGTCGCTGCGGATGCTGGTCATCGATCGCATGGAGCGGATTCCGACGAAAAACTGATCTTTCGGCCGTGGACCGCGTAGACGGTGTTTCTGGAAGCTACACTGGGCGCTCACATCAACGTCGGACGTGAATAACACCGTTGTCTCAGGGCAGCGGCACCTCCAAAATGGCTGGCGATAAGAAGGAATATCGGTTCGAGCTATTTCCGGCCAACAGGGATTTCCAGCCCGCTCGAAGCCGCTTGGCAAAGCCGCGGAGGGACGCAATCCCGTGAGGTCCGAAGAAGCCGTCGCGGGGCGGCATGCGCTATGCTGGTAGCCTCGGTTCACATCTTTTGCTGCAAGGAAGGTCGCGTTGAATATTTCCCGAAGACAGTCGTTAAAGAGGCTCGCGACCGCAGCCGCAATTCCGTCCGGCGCGCTAGCTGCGCCCGGCAGGCCAGTCTCCGGCATCCGACTTGTAGTGCTCGACGTGGGGGGCACGATCGTCGAAGACCGTGGGGACGTTCCCCAGGCCCTGAGCAGTGCGCTCGCACATCACGGAATTGCCTCCAGCGCGGAGGAGATCCGGCTCCGGCGGGGAGCGTCCAAGCGCGAAATCGTCCGCTATTTCGTGGAGAAGCAGGCGCTTCCGCCGACCGCTAACCGCGACCAGCTCATCGCGAGCATCTACGACGAGTTCTCTTCCAATTTGATCGAAGTCTATCGGTCCGTGCCCCCAATTCCCGGCGCTGAAAACGCCATTCAGCAGATGCGGCGCGACGGTTACCTGCTCGCCACGACCACTGGTTTCGATCGCGCCATCACGACGTCGATCTTCAAGCGTCTCGGTTGGGAAAAGTACTTCGCCGCCACGATCTGTAGCGACGACGTGGTGCAAGGACGGCCGGCGCCTTTCATGCTTTTTCACGCAATGGAGGCGGCGCGCGTCGATAGCGTTGCCAAGGTTATGGCCGTCGGGGACACCCCTCTCGACCTGCAGGCGGGAACGAATGCCGCCCTTGGCGCTGTAGTAGGTGTCCTTTCAGGGGTGTCCAACTCCGAGACTTTGCGCCGCGAGCCGCACACGCACATCCTGCGGAGCGTGGCAGACTTGCCCGCGCTCTTAAAATCGCGAATCTGAGCTCCTCCAGCCGGAGTCAGCGCGCATCTTGCCGGCAGGGCGCGACGTGAAATTTCACGAGGTTCCGCTACGATCATGCGAGCGGCTGTATTCTAATGGAAATCGATTTATGCGCACTCTTGCGATGCTCACCCTTTGCCTGCTACCGGCTACGGCGCCGGCCCAGCAGCGTCCCAATTGGAGCGGCTCCTTTACGGCGGCGCAAGCCGGCAGCGGCCAGCAAATCTACCGCGAGGAGTGTCTGCGCTGTCACGGAGCCACCATGGCCGGTGGTGAAAGCGCGCCGGAATTGTCGGGCGCCGCCTTTCTTGCGCGCTGGGCGGGTAAGACTCCGGCTGACCTGCTCGACCGCACCCGCAAGACCATGCCCACTGACAATCCCGGCGGCCTCGAGGGGTCGAAGTACGAAGACGTGGTGGCCTTTATCCTGAGCGCCAACGGCTATAAGGCGGGTACTCGCGAACTCGGGACCATTGCAGGACCGGGTGGCGCCAAATCCGTGGAGTGGCGCTATTACGGCGGCGATGCCGGGAGCACCAAGTATTCTCCCCTCGACCAGATCAACGCCGCCAACGTGAAGAACCTGAAGCTCGCTTGGCGATGGCGGTCGGAGAACTTCGGCCGGCGACCCGAATTCAACTGGGAGGTGACGCCCCTGATGGTCGGCGGCGTCCTCTATTTTACGGCCGGGACGCGCCGCGACGCGGTCGCCGTGGATGCCGCCAGCGGCGAGACGCTCTGGATGTACCGCCTGGATGAAGGGGAGCGCGGTGCCGTGGTGGCGCGGCAGAACAATCGCGGCCTCGCGTATTGGAGCGATGGGAAAGGCGACGACCGGATCCTGGTCATCTCACCCGGCTACCAGTTGATTGCCCTCGATGCCAAAACGGGACAGCCCATCGCATCCTTCGGCAAAAACGGCCTCGTCGATCTCTTCGACGGTCTGGACCGCCCCAGCGTGAGACCCGGCACAATCGGCTCCAGTTCGCCGGCCATCGTTGTTAAGGATGTGATCGTGGTGGGCGCGGCCCTGCTGGCGGGTACGGCGCCGGCGTCGAAAGAGAATGTTCCCGGCTACATCCGCGGGTACGACGTCCGCACCGGCAAACGGATCTGGACCTTCCGCACCATCCCGCACCCCGGCGAGTTCGGGAACGACACTTGGGAAGGCGATTCCTGGAAGTACACCGGCAACACCGGCGCCTGGGCGCCGCTCAGCGCCGATGAAGAACTGGGCTATGTGTACGTGCCCGTTGAGACACCGACCGGCGATTTCTATGGCGGCCATCGGCACGGGAACGATCTCTTCGGCGAATCTCTGGTGTGTCTGGATGCGCGCACCGGCAAGCGGGTCTGGCATTTCCAGCTCGTTCATCATGGTGTGTGGGATTGGGACCCGCCCACCGCGCCGACGCTGCTCGATATCACGGTCGACGGCAAACGCATCAAGGCCGTCGCGCAGATCACCAAACAGGCCTGGGTCTACGTCTTCGATCGCGTGACCGGCAAGCCCGTGTGGCCGATCGAGGAGCGGCCAGTTCCGCAATCGAAGGTGCCCGGTGAGAGAACGTCGCCGACGCAGCCCTTCCCGACCAAGCCCGCCGCATTCGACCGCCAAGGCTTTACCCTGGATGATGTGATCGATCTGACGCCCGAGATCAAAGCCCAGGCGCTCAAGATCGCGTCGCAGTACAACCTGGGCCCGATGTTCGCGCCGCCCTCCGTCGCGGACGCCGACGGTAAGCGTGGCACCATCACGCTGCCCTCGCCGACCGGCGGCGCTAACTGGCAGGGCGGGGCCGCCGATCCCGAAACGGGCATGCTCTACGTTGCCTCCATCACCTACGCGGCGCCCGTATCACTGACGCACGCCCCTACCCGTACCGATATGGATTACGCGGGGCGGTATAGCTCGAACAGCGCGGCCGAACTCGGCCCGCAGGGGCTGCCACTCGTGAAACCGCCATGGGGCCGGATCACCGCCATCGACCTCAACACCGGCGATCACGTCTGGATGGTTCCCAATGCCAACGCGCCCGAGTACATCCGCAAGCATCCGGCGCTTCAAGGTGTCGATCTGAGCAAGGCGGGCAACCCCGAGCACTCACCGATTCTCGTCACCAGGTCGCTGCTGTTCGAAGGCGAAGGCGGCGGCATGTTCGCCGTCCCCCCCGGATCTGGCGGCCCGATGTTTCGCGCGTTGGACAAGAAGACGGGTGCGGTGATCTACGAGATGAAGCTTCCCGCCAACCTCACCGCGGTGCCGATGACCTACATGGTCCGCGGACGCCAGTACCTGATTACCGTCGTCGGTGCGCCGGGCACCCCCGCGGAGATGCTGGCCTGGACGGTGCAGTAGGGATATTCGTGTTCGCGTTCACACGTGATGCTGTGGCGCGACAGAAATGTACGACGCTGCGGTGTTGGACAGTGATGTCTCCGCGCCCTCGGGACGAGAAGTCGCCTACGGTGATTTCTACCGGATACTTTCTCGCTGACCGCGACCGAGAAAACGCTTATGGTCAAGCCCCGGGCGTGCAGTGCCTACCGCCGGAGCGCCCGCAACCGCTGCACCATTTGAACCACCTTCGGATCGGGCCTGATCCGCAAAGCCGTTTCATACTCGGCAATGGCCTCCGCCAGCCGCCCGGGTGCCTGGGCCAACGCGTTCCCCAGGTTCAGGTGCGCCTCCACGAACCCCGGATCGCTGCGCACGGCCGCGGCAAACTCGTCAATCGCGTCGGGCAGCCGGCCGGGCATGCCTGCCAGCGCACTTCCCAGGTTGTTGTGCGCATCCGCAAAATCGGGTCGAGCCCGCAGCGCCGCCTGGAATTCGGCGATCGCCTCCGGCATCCGCCCCGGAATTCGCGAGAGCGCGCGTCCCAGATTGTTGTGCGCATCCGCCAGATTGGGTTCGATGCGCAGCGCCGCCTGGTACTCGGCAATCGCCTCCGGCAGCCGCCCGGGCGTTCCCGCTAGCGCATTGCCAAGGTTAACGTGGGCATCCGCCAGATCGGGTTTGATTCGCAGCGCCGCCTGGTATTCGGCAATCGCCTCCGGCAGCCGGGCTGAACGCAGCAGCGCGTTGGCCAGGTTGTAGTGCCTTTCCGCCACCATGGGAGCGAGGCGTAGGGCCGCCTGGTATTCGGCAATCGCCTCCGGCAGTTTGCCGGGAATGCGCGCCAGGGCATTCGCCAGGTTGTCGTGCGCGTCCGCATTACCCGGCTCCATGCGCAGCGTCGCCTGGTATTCGGCAATCGCCTCCGGCAGGCGCCCCTGCATGTCCATCAGCGCGTTTGCGAGGCTCGCGTGAGCAGCGGGCTGGTCGGGCTCAATGGCCAGCGCCGCCTGGTATTCGGGAATCGCCTCGGGCAGCCGGCCCGGAATTTGCTGTAATGCCTTGGCCAGATTGTAGTGCGCCTTGGAGTCCGCCGGACAGACGTCCACGGCGCTACGCCACAGACTCACGTCATCCTGCCAGTCGAAGTTGCGGGCGTAGGTGCGCGCCGTGAATGCCAGGCACACTACCACCAGCACGGCCGCGGCCCGTCGCAAGGGCCACCGCCTGGCCACGATCCAAATGGCCGCCACAGCCGCTCCGGCCAGCCCAACCGAAGGCAAATAGAGAAACCGTTCGGCCATGATGCTGCCGATCAGGACGAAGAGGTTCGAAACCGGCGCCAGCGCGACGAAAAAGAAAATGAGGAAGAACAGCAGCGGCTTGCCGTTGCGGCTCGATCGCACCGCCAGCCGCACGGCCAGCAGCGCGGCGCCCACCAAAACGGCCAGCGCCAGGATCGCCTTGAGGTTTTCCCACGTGGAGGCCTGCCCGCCGAACAACGGCACGGCATTGAACGAGTAATCCGCGGACAACCGTGCCGGCCACAGATACAGCCAGAGGAATTTTCCGATCACTTTGACGGCCGTCATCCGCGCGGCCCAAAAGCCGGCGCCCACCAGCGGATTCTCGCTGAACTCAACGAGCATGGACACATGCGCGCCGCTGCGTAAGGAGAAAAGCGCGGCAACCGGCAGCGCCACCGCGGCATAGGCAGCCATCCGCCAGCGCCACGCCGTGTGCTCGCGCCTCGTCAGGTCGTACAACACCATGATGGCCGGGAGCACGACGGCGCTCTCCTTCGAGAAAATCCCCACCGCCTGCGCCGCGGCCAAACCCAACAGCCACGCCAACCTGCGCCGCCCGGTGGCCGATGCGCCTCCCACATGGCACAACAATCCCGCCAGGACACCCAAGGCCGCCAGCAAATCGGCGCGCCCCACAATGTTGGTGACGGATTCGGTGAGCACCGGATGCAAGCCCCACATGGCCGCCAGCGCCACCGCGGGCGCGGCCTCACCCAAAATCAACAGGCCCAGCGCATACACCAGTGCCACGTTCACTTCGTGCAACGCCAGATTGACAATGTGGTAGCCTGTCGCGCTCGGGCCGTTGCCGAAAACCGCGTAGTTCACCAGGTAGGTAAAGGTGGTGAAGGGCCGGTAGAGCCCCGCCGTGGGGTCGAAATAAAAGTACCTTCCGGTCAGGATGGACCCGACGTTTTGGGCGGTTGCTTCCCGAATTCGCGGATCCCGCCCGATCACCCAGGCATTGTCGAAGACCAGAGACGCCTGGAAGGAGTTGGAATAGGCTATGAGAACCAGGGCCCAAATGGCCGCCAGCCGCCACGCGTGCCGTTGCCAGCGCCGGTACCGGCCGGTTGCGCCAGCCGTGGGGACTGGTGCGACGACCGGGCGCGGCCCTTGGCGCGGTTGTTGCCGTTTGCCCACCTTCGCCAATTGTCGCACCCGCGCCTCGCTCGGTATCTCCCGCCTGTGCCGCCACCGGCAGGTTACATTTCCCTTAGCAAGGCCTTGACGACGGTCTGGACCGCGGCGAAGGGATCCGGGCCGCCATGTTCGATCGAGAAAATTCCGTTGTAGTGAGCTGCCTTGATGACCTGCATCTGCTCGTGGAGAACGACATCGGGGTCGCGAGGGGGTTGGTTTCCGCGACTTCCGCCCCGCCGGCCGCGGCCCCCCATACCATAGACAAGGTGCATGCTACCCGAAGTCATCGGAAACATCACGCGGAGGGCCTCCGGGGGATTCTGGGAGTGGCAATTCATCCAGCAGCCGGTGGCCTTGAGCAATTCCACGATCACGTGCCAGTCGCTTTGGCGAAGTTCCAGAGTCACTTTGACGTTTTTCGACTTGCCGTAGTCGGTCATGGCCTGCAGGGCCGCGATGGTCTCCTTGCGGACCTCCGGCGCCAGATGGCCCTGGTGCAGCATGACCCGCGGGCAACCGAGATAGGCGGCGTGGTCGATCCACTGTTTGGTGAGATCGATGGCCGCAATCCGGTTGGTCCGCTCCGGCGAAGAGATGGTCATGATGGGCATGTCCTGGCCGCGCTGTTGGGCCAGCGCGCCCAGGCTGATCTGGTTGATTTCCAGGCCGGCCTTCCTGACCCGGGCCTTGAACTCGTTCAGATAGTCCTTCTCGGTGGACGCGAAGTGGGCGCAGGTCGGCTCGATATAGTGCACGCCGAGGCGCTCTTTATACAACTGCGGCAGATCCAGAAGATCCAGGGTTCTCTTGGGATCGTCAGGATGGTCTGGATCCTTGACGAGAGTCTGGACATTTTGCGTCATGCTGCCCATGCGGGCCAGTTTCGCTTTATCCGATCCGGGTTGACCCCAGATTCTGCCGGCACCCGCTACCGCCGCGGATGCCAGCAGAAAATCTCGCCGCCTCATTTGGTCTCCTATTTCGAACCTTGGGGCAGGGCAAATGCGACGTACGCCCCGCGAATGCAGACGGCCACGTATTCGCGGCCGTCGACTTCGTAGATCGCTGGCGACCCTTCCGAGCCATCGGGGAGCGGAGCGGTCCACAGCACCTTGCCGGTGTCCTTGTCGTAGGCCCGGATCTTCTTCTCGATGGTGGCCTGGAACATCAGGCCGCCGGCGGTCACCGCCAGGCGTGCTTTCGGCCCATGGTCTTTAATGATGCCGAAATTGTTGCCCGCCGGCTCCACGCCCACCGCCTCGCCATCCGGAACCTGCCACTTGATGGTGCCGGTGTTGAGGTCGTACGCCGTGATGTGCGAGTAGGGAGGCTTGGCGGAAATGGCGGTGGCGCCGTAGGCCGTGTACATGCGCTTGGGAGCATCGACGCCGGGCGGATAGGGAGGCGGAACTCCGCGTCCGCCGCCCCGCGCGAGCGCAGCACCCGGATTTCCCAGGAACGCGAGCAGCCCGTTCAGGTCGGAATCGCTCATGGCGTCGAAAGACGGCATCATGCCGCGGCCGTCATGGAGGATGGTGCGGATGTGGTCGACGCCCAGGCGGCCGACGACGCCCACCAGGGAGGGCGCCGCGCCGGTTTCCCCGTTCAGGGTAGCGCCGTGGCATTGCTGGCAGGCCTGCTCGTAGAGGGCACGGCCCTGCTGCGCCGCCGGGTTTCCACCGCCCGCAGCGCGCCCGCCGGCACGCCCACCCGCGTTCGCCTCACGCCGATGGATCATCAAACCGTCCACCGGATCGCCTTCCGCGATGGAGGGGCCCCAATGGGAGCCGCCGATGTACTTGGAAGCTTCCGCCGCCGTGGAGTAAAACCGCTCCAGCGCCGGCGCGGTGTAGGAAATCACATAAACCGTCCCGGTCTGGGGGTCCGATGCGGTGGCGAACAGGTTGGCGCCGCCAGAATGGCCCGGCATCTGAATCGAGTAATATTTGTCGCTGAAGGGTGTGAAGATGCCTTCGTTGCGCGCCTTGGAAATGACGTCGATCCAGCGCTGCTTCTCCTCCGGAGAAAAGATGTTGGTGCCGACGTCGGCCACGGTGTACGTCATGCGCTCGAACGGCGGCGGCGCGGTGGGAAACGGCTGCGTCGGCCAGAGCTGCTCGCCGGGAACGTCGGACTGCGGCACCGGCTTTTCCACGATCGGCCAGACCGGCTTGCCGGTGTCGCGGTTCAACACGTAGAGGTAGCCGCTCTTGCTGGCCTGCGCCACCACGTCCACCGGTTTGCCATTGATGTGGACGGTGACCAACTGCGGCGCCGGCACGAGCTCATACTCCCAGACGTCGTGATGGACCGTCTGGTAATACCATCTGAGCTTGCCGGTGCGGGCATCGAGCGCCAGTACGCAATCGGCAAAGAGAGTTTGGCCATGGCGGTCGCCGCCCCAGAACTCATATTTCGGAGTGCCCGTGGGAACGAAGGCGATGCCCCGCTTGGTATCGATGCTCATCTCGCCCCAGTTGGCAGCGCCGCCGGTGTAGGTCCAGGCATCCTTCGGCCACGTCTCATACCCGGGTTCTCCGGGATGGGGAATAGTGTGGAAGACCCACGCCAAGGTGCCGGTAACGACGTCGAACGCCCGGATATCGGCGGGCGGCGAGCCGTATGCTTCACCGGTCGCCGATCCCAGGATGAGAAGGTTCTCAAACACCTGGCCCGGACTTCTGGAGCCCATGCTGGAGGTGGCCGATGGCCTGGTCATGCCGGTTTTCCCGTCCACCTTGCCGTGGTCGCCGAACGTCTCCACCAGGTTGCCGGTGTTGGCATTGATGGCTTCCAGGGAGCCATCCACCTGCACCAGGATGCGCCGGTCGGAGCCATCCTTGCTCTGCCAGTAGTTCAGACCGCGATAGCCGCTGACGCCGGCGCCCCGGCCGCGCCCGCTGGCGGACGGCGGAAACTTGTGCACCCAGATCTCTTTGCCGGTGGCGCCATCGATGGCCACGATGCTGCCGTTGTGGGCCGCGCCGTAAATGGTCCGGCCCACCACGATCGGGGCCATGACGTAGCCGACCTCATCGCCGGAGTCGTACTTCCAGGCCACCTCGAGCTTGTTTACATTGGACCGGTTGATCTGGCTGAGGGCCGAGTAGTTGTTATCGACCGCGCTGGCGCCAAATGTCGACCAGCCGGTATTGGGCGCTGGGGCCTCGGCCGCCCACCCAGCAGAATTGAGACACACGACGAACGCAGCGATCAGGATCGCATTCTTCCCCACGGCGGTTCTTCTCCTTTTGCTTGTTTCTCGGGAGAGGCCTCAGAATGCCCTGGATCGTATTATCCAGGCGCATTCAGCAGCCCCTCCCCATTCGTCTAGACGTTGAGCGTTTTCAGATAGGCGACGCTCTGGACGGTGAGATCCCAGGATTGTTCGACGAAGTAGTTGGTCAACCCGCCTATCTTGGCCGCCGTAAAGATCTTCTTCCAGTCCAGGCTGTCCTGCCCGACGGCAAGCTGGTGTCCGCGGCCGCCGCCGGCCCGGCCACCCGCCGCGCGGCCGCCGGCGCCCCTTTGGCCGGGCGTCGGCATGGGCGCATTCAGGTCCACGCCCTGCAGATGCATCGACAGGAAGCGGCCCGGATAGGTGGTGAAGTACATCACCGGGTCTCCCACCACGCGCATGGACGAAATCTGGAACTGGAAGTACACGAGCTTCGGATCCAACAGGTCCATCAGGTGTCGATAGACCACCTGGCCATCTTCCGTCTTGGCCATCTCGAACGTCTCGTCGTGGAGCGTCTGCTTCATGCCGGCTTTCGCCGTCACGGCCGCGATCTTATTGTATTCGTCGGCCGCCCGCTTCACTTCATCCAGAGTGGTCTGCCCGCCCTGCGATTTGCCGCCGAGGCTGGCCGTGCTCACCTGGTTGGCGCCGACCTGGCCGGCCCACTCGATCACCGGCCCCATATCCCCCCGCAGCTCCTTCATGGTGAAGTGAACGCTCGGGCATTTCATCCCGTGGTCGTCCAGGATCTTGCGCGTCTGTTTACCGTCCGCCAAGGGAGCGGAATCGGGATAGCCCGGCGAATCGAGTTCTACCTGGCCGATGCCGATCTCCTTCATGTCACGCAGCAGGCCGGCGAAATCGCCATCGTGGATCCGCTGCTTGTGCGGGTAGACCTGGCTGCCGATGGGCATGCCGAGCGGACTGGCGTGCAACTCGCCGACCTTCGACAGCGCTTCCGCGGCCACGATCGCGCCTCCCGCGCGGTT
>DATJMP010000326.1:0-17544 GCA_035508655.1 Bryobacteraceae bacterium | reverse complement strand
TTGGGGATTGGGGATTGGGGATTGGGGATTGGGGATTGGGGATTGGGGATTGGGGATTGGGGATTGGGGATTGGGGATTGGGGATTGGGGATTGGGGATTGAGGCGTTGCGGCGGCAAGCGCGCAGAGAGATCCGGGCGGTCCTCAAATTCGGCATTGACACACTTGACGCCACCCACTCCCGCATAGGCACCTCCAGAGGTAGGATGGTTCCGTGAGCGCAGGAAAGTGGCACCACAGCATGTGCTTGAAATGCTTTTGCAAACGGTGGCCCCGAAGAAAGATTTGGCCGCACCAGAGAGCCGAAAAGCAGTGGGAGACCTGCTGCTTCTGCCTAGCGAAGCACGGAGCGGCATTTACTGGAAGAGAGATCCTCGGAGTGCCGAGCTAAAGTGTAGTGTGGCCACCGCTCCGGATGCGTAGCCAAGATCCGGGAGCGCTGGTGTCGTCAAGTACATCAGTGCCTTAAATTCCCATTGTTAGTTGGCGGCGAAGACGGGTCCGTGAGGACCGCACGCAAGTCTCATCTAGAGACGCGGGCCCGATCGCCCTAATCCCTAACCCCTAATCCCCAATCCCTACTTCCCCGCTTTCACCTGGAAGTCCCACACCTGCATGTTCAGCTTCCCGTCGGTGTATTCAACCACGCCGTACTCCCCGTTCGGCAGAGGATCCTTCGCCCAGATCTTGTACAGTCCGTCGGGCGTCAACTGACGGGTAAGGATATCCACCATCTCCGGCTCTTCGATCACCTGCTTGGTCACCGGCACGAACGTCAGATTCTCCACCACGCGGAACTCTCCCCTGGCGTGCAGCTTCACGATGCCGAACCGCTCCGTCTCGGAAAGCTGGATGTAGAACTCCTGATTCGGGTTCGTGATAATGGTCTGCGCATGCGTTCCCTGCAGCTCCAGCCATCCCTTCCCGCTCACCGCCGGAATGGGGGATAGGATCTTGAGCCACTCTCGGCCCTTATTGGTGTGCACGACCGGCTCGGCCTGCTTGATGATCTTGGTTTCGGTACCGTCGATCCAGTACGTGCCCGGGTTCTGCGGGATGCGCATCACCTCTTTTTGAAGAGCCCGCTCCTCCGCGTCCTCTTCGGAAAGCACCTTCGCGTCCTTGTCGATCTCGGCCTGCCGGGCCTTGGCCTCGGTTTCGGTGCGTTTCAGATCCACCAGCGAGGTCGGGATCTCCTCCCAATCGCTGCGCTCCACGCTATAAAACCGCACCCGGTCGCTTTCCACCTTATATTCGCGCACCAGCTGGTAGGAGCCGTCGGTCATGTACAGCTTGAGATTGGCCGCCCACGCGAAACCCGCCAGCGCCGCCAGGAGCAGAACAAGCTTCTTCCCCATACTTCTATCGACTACTCTACCGCAGCCCCGGTTTCCCCGCGGACGGCCGGCCGGAGCCGCGGTGTCGAATCCCTCCGTGCGAAGCTGAAGGGTATGAGCTCCTACGATACCGAGCTTTCCAAAATCGTCGCGGAGTTGAACCGGGCCGCGCCAAGCCAGAAGACGGGCACGGCGGCAGGAGCGCGGATAGGGCCACAATCGACCGCGTCCCTCGAAGCTCTGCTGGCGGGAGCGGCTGGCCGGAGCGCCTCGGACGTGCTGCTGATCGCGGGAGCGCCGCTCATGCTGCGCGTCAACGGCAACCTTGTAGCCGGCGGAAGCGCGCCGCTGGACGCCGAAGACGTGCGCGGCCTGGTGCTGCCGCTCCTCGAGCCGTTTCAACTCGAGGAGCTGCAGAAGCGCAAATCGGCGGACCTGAGCTTCGCGCGGGAGAACCTGGGGCGGTTCCGCGTGAACCTGCACTACCAGCGCGGCACGCTGGCGGCCAGCATCCGGCTGCTGCCCTCGCGGATTCCCTCGCTCGAATCTCTCCACTTGCCGGCATCGCTCGCCAAGCTGGCGGAACGGCGGCAGGGGCTGGTGCTGGTGACCGGCGCGACAGGCTGCGGCAAGACTTCGACCCTGGCCGCGCTCATCGACCTGGTCAACACGCGCCGGGCGGCTCACGTGGTCACCATCGAAGACCCGATCGAATACCAGCACGCCAACCGCAGCGCCGTGATCGAGCAGATTGAAGTGGGCCGCGACACGCCGGATTTCGCCCTGACCCTGCGCAGCGTGATGCGGCAAACGCCGGACGTGATCCTGGTGGGCGAAATGCGGGACGCCGAGACCATGGCGACCGCGCTGACGGCGGCCGAGACTGGCCACCTCGTGCTTTCGACCCTGCATACAAATGATGCGGTTCAGGCCGTGGGCCGCATTCTGGATTCGTTTCCGGCCGCCAACCAGCCGCAGATCCGGCAGCAGCTCTCGCTCGCCTTGGGCGCGGTGATCGCCCAGCAACTGGTGCCAGGAACGGACGGCCATTCGCGCTGGCCGGCAACCGAGATCATGATCGCCAGCGATGCCGTGCGCGCTCTGATCCGCAAAGGCGACGATCATCAGTTGAGATCACAAATCTCCGTCGGACGGGCAGACGGCATGATGACGATGGAGCAGTCCCTGGCCGAGCTGGTGCGGTCGGGAAAAATCAGCCGGGACACCGCATTCGCGCACTGCTTCCGAACCGAAGATTTGCAGCGCTACCTTTAGGGGGATTGGGGATTCAAGGCGCCGCTGAGATCCAGGCTGCGTCCCAAACCCTCAGGAGCTCGAGTCCGGATCCACTAACCGGCGCCCGCGCCCCCCAAGCCCTAACCCCTAATCCCTGCCTTCAGTTTTTCGGCTGGCCGGCCGGAGCCGGCGGAACGGCCGGAATCAAATCTGCCGGCCGGCCAACCACACCGGTCTTGGCCTGCTCGATATCCACGTCGTAATCCTTCAACACCGTGCCCAGAGCGTTCTGCATGGTGATCTTGGCGTGGATATAGGCATTCTTCGCCTGCACCTCGGCCAATTGGCGGGTGGTGGTGTCGCGCTGCGCGATGACCACGTCCAGGATGGCGGACGTGCCGAGCTCGTATTTGCGCCGGGTGCCGGCCAGCGTCTGCTCCTGCAGCTTGCGCGCTTCCACGCTCGTATCATAGGCGGCATGAGCCTGGGAGAGCGCGACCCGTGAATTGATCACCCCTTGCCGGATGTTGTTGCGGAGCTGCCGGTCCTGGACGATCTGCTGGCGATAGTTCAACTGGTCCGTCACGTAATCGGCCTGCGCGGCACGGTTGCGGATCGGAATGGTGAGCGCGATGCTGGCGCTGTAGTTGGGGAAGTTGCGGCCGAACAACTGGCCGAGCACGGTGCCGTAGCCGCCGATGAAGTAATTGTTCACACCGGAGACCAGCCCGAGTTGCGCCGCCTGCCCGTACGGCGGGTTGATCTGGCCGGCCAGGCCGCTGTTGGAGGCGGTAATCTGCGCCGTGAGCTGCGGCAACATGTTGTCCTTCACGCCCAGTGTGGTGATGCGGGCGTCCTGGAGACCGAGTTCGCTCTGCTCGATGTCGGGGCGGCTGGCCAGCGCTTGCGCGATCTGGTCCTGGATCGGCCGGACCGCTTCTTCGGCCGGAACGTCGAAGTGATCGGTGGGAACGATGCGGGCGTTGATGATGTCGGTACGGCTCAGACCGCTGCGGGTGATGACCGTCTTGAGGAGGGTCTCCTGCTGCAGCACCTGCGTTTCGGCGTTGGTGACGTTCTGCTGCGAGGACTTCATTTCGGCCTCGGCCTGAATCACGTCGATGGGGGCGATGGCGCCGAGGTCAGCGCGGCGCTGGTTGTCGTGGTAGAGGCGCGCGTCGAGGTCGAGTGTCTGCTGCTGCACCTTCAGCGCTTCTATGTCGGAAACCAGGTCCCAATAGAGCATGGCCACATTGGCTACGGTGGCCATCACCTGGTTCTGGAAGGTGAGATCGGAGATCCGGAGCTGGTTCTTGGCCACGCGAATTTCGCGGCTGTTGATCGACGGGCGGAAGCCCTGGAGGAGATTCTGGGTGATGCCGATGGCCAGTGCGCCCTGGCTATACGGGGTGAACATGTTGTAAGGCGAATTCTGGTAGACGCCAAGCTGGTTCGTCATGTAGAGCTGGACATTGGTGCCGGTGAGGAAGCCCTGCTGCACCCCATAGACGGTCGATTTGTACTGGCTGACCAGGAAATTCGTGCCGGTGATGTTGGTGGCCGTCTCGATGGTGGTGTTGTGAGTGTAGGCGCCCTGGACGTAAAAGGCCGGATCGAGGTTCGGGATGGCGGTGCCGGCGAGTTGGACGTTCAGGCCGCTGAGGACTCCACCAGTGCCGCTGGCGGTACTGCTGCTGGCGGTGCCCCCGGAGCCGAGGGCGTTGCTGGCCAGCACGCCGATCTGGGCGGAATTCGGACCGCTCGAAATGCTGCTGGAGACATTCCGCAGCAACTGGCCGGCGTCGGCGCGGAGAAGGTTGGCCTGGGCCAGCTTGGGGGTGTAGCGCGCATTTTCGATGTCGAGGTTGTTCTCCAGCGCCAAGGCAATGGCATCCCGGAGCGATAAATAGATGTTGCCGGCGCGCATGAGCTGATCGATGCGCGGGGAATCCTCGAAACTGGTTTCCAGGATGGGATGGGCGCGGTAATTGTTGGTGAACCAGCCAAAGAATCCGCCGTTGCGCTCCCCCGTAATGGCGTAGGTCTGCGCAAACCCCGGAAGGGCCAGAACCTGGCACAGTAGGATGGCGATAAAGGATCGGGCTATTGACATAATTGCGTACCTTGAAATTTCCATTATCAACCCCGGCCGGCCAAACCGGGGGCAGACCGGGGACGCCGGCCGGCCGCAAGCGAGGACCGGATGCTCTGGTATACGAAATGGGGGACGATCCGGTTCGGGGATTGTTAGCCGGATGCCCTGCCGGTGCTAACCTTTTTCCGTGAAGCTCCTTGTCTTCTCCGATATCCACAACGACTGGAAGGCCCTGGAAAAGCTTCTCGCCATCGAGGCCGATCTCTACCTGGCCGCGGGTGACCAGGTCTCCTGGGGCAAGGGCCTCGACCGCTGCGGAGAAATGCTCGCCTCTCGCGCGGAAAAGATGTACGTCCTTCCCGGCAACCACGAATCCGCCGACCAGATCCGCGAAATGTGCAACCGCTTTCATCTCCATGATTTCCACGAACAGCAGTTGCAGCTCGGCCGATGGCATCTGGCAGGCCTCGGGTACTCCAGTCCCACGCCTTTCCACACCCCGGGCGAATATTCCGAAGCCGTGATCGCCAGGAAGCTTGAACCCTTCGCCGCCCTCAATCCCCTCGTCCTCGTCTGTCACGCGCCGCCCTACGGCACGGCGCTCGACCAGATCCGTCCCGGCCTCCATGCCGGCTCGCGCTCGGTCCGGGAATTCCTTGAAGCCCACCACCCCGAGTGGTTCTTCTGTGGCCATATTCACGAAGCCCAAGGCGCCGAAATGAAGATCGGTCCCACTCGCGCGCGTAACGTCGGCAAAGCCGGTTATTTGTTAGAATTAGATTGATCCCTCATGAATTTTGACGAGTTACAACGCGAATATCTGCCCCTCCGCGAACAGGCCCTGGCCGTGCGGAGGTATCTTTGACGCCGCCGCGCAGAAACAAAAACTAAGTCAGATCGAAGAACGCATCGCCGCCCCGGATTTCTGGTCGCAGCCGGAAAAGAGCCAGAAAATCATGCAGGAGCGGAAGCGCCTGGAGCAGGCCATCCAAAACGATGACCGCATCCGCTCCCTGACGGACGATCTCGACACCCTCTGCGAGCTTGCCCGCGAGGGCGAAAACGTGGACGGCGATCTCGCCCGCGAACTGAAATCGTACGGCGAGCTGCTCGAACACCTCGAGACCGCCATGCTGCTCTCCGGCGAAAACGACGCCCGCAGCGCGATTGTGACCATCCACCCGGGCGCGGGCGGAACGGAAAGCCAGGACTGGGCGGAAATGCTGCTGCGCATGTACCTCCGCTGGTCGGAGCGCGAGGGCTTCCAGACCGTGATTACCGACCGGCTGGAGGGCGAAGGCGCCGGCATCAAATCCGTCACCTTCGAGGTGAACGGGGAGAACGCGTACGGGCTGCTCCAGTCCGAAATCGGCGTGCACCGGCTGGTGCGGATTTCTCCCTTCGACGCCAATGCCCGCCGTCACACCTCCTTCGCTTCGGTCTTCGTCTACCCGCAGGTGGATGACGAAATCAAAATCGATATCAAGCTCGACGACCTCCGCATCGATACCTTCCGCTCCTCCGGCGCCGGCGGCCAGCACGTCAATATGACGGATTCGGCCGTCCGCATCACCCACTTCCCGACCGGAATCGTGGTGCAGTGCCAGAACGAGCGCTCCCAGCACAAGAACCGCGACAGCGCCTTCAAGCAGCTCCGCGCGCGGCTTTACGAGCACGAACTGGAAAAGAAGCGCGAGGAGACGCGCAAAACCGAGGACTCGAAACTCGACATCAACTTCGGCAGCCAGATCCGCAACTACGTGCTCGCGCCCTACCGGCTGGTCAAGGATCTTCGCAGCAAGATGGCGCTGGGCGATGTCGACCGCGTGCTCGAAGGCGACCTCGACGGCCTGATCCACGCCTACCTGGTCTGGCGCAAGACGGGCAAGACCGCCGGCGACGCCCAGGACGAGCTGCCCGAGTGAGCATTTCCGAGGCCGCGGCGCTGATCCGCGCCGGCAAACTGGTCGCGTTCCCCACCGAAACCGTGTAT
Organism: Bryobacteraceae bacterium; assembly: GCA_035508655.1. GTDB lineage: Bacteria > Acidobacteriota > Terriglobia > Bryobacterales > Bryobacteraceae > DATGMB01. Next base: position 10,884 of record DATJMP010000326.1, on the reverse strand, counting down.
GGCCTCGGCGCGAACGCGCTGGATGCGGAAGCAGTCGCCCGAATTTACGCCGCCAAGCAACGGCCCCGGACCAGCCCGCTGATCGTCCACGTCGATTCGATCGAGATGGCACGCTCTCTGGCGGCCGCCTGGCCGGAAGCCGCCGAAACGCTCGCGCGGCGTTACTGGCCCGGACCGCTGACGTTGGTTCTGCCGAAGCGGCCGTCCATTCCCGACATCGTGACGGCCGGTCTTCCCACCGCCGGGCTGCGTATGCCCGCGCATCCGCTGGCGCTTGAGCTAATTCGCGCCGCCGGAGTGCCGATCGCCGCTCCGAGCGCCAACCGGTTCACCGAGCTTTCCCCCACCGCCGCCACCCACATTCCCGAATCGCTGGCGGATTACGTTCTGGATGGCGGACCCGCGCGGGTCGGCATCGAATCCACCGTTCTCTCTCTCGCGGGCGACCCCGTTCTGCTCCGCCCCGGGGTGATCCCACTTCCCGAAATCGAAGCCCTGATCGGTCCGGTACGGCTCGCCGCCGCCCCCGCGTCCGGGGCACATGCTTCCCCCGGCCAGCACCGGCGGCACTACCGTCCGTCGACACCCCTCCTGCTGCTCGCGCCGGATCAGCCTACCCCGCCCGGCCGCGGCGCGTGGCTCCGGCTCGGACATGAGATGCCCACCGACCCGCTTGCCTACGCCGCCATCCTTTATGAAACTCTGCACCGGCTGGACGGGGAAAAGCTGGACTGGATCGCCGTCGAACGGCCTCCCGATACCCCCGCCTGGGCGGGCGTCCTGGACCGCCTGAAACACGCGGCGGCATAAGCAGCCCGGCGCGTGAAACTGATTTTTGCGAAACGAACCCAATCTGCCTGTGAACTCCTTTATTCACAGTGGGATAGAGGAGCGTAAACGAAGCCAATTTGGGCGATCCGGGTGCGCGCGGCGCGCCGCTCACCTGAAGGTATAGCACGAGGCGACCGGACCGCGGGGCGGGTGGCGGCGGAAGTCCAGGGAACGGCGAAAGAAAGAAAACTGGAAACGGGGCGAATCAGGCTCCGATTGAGGCGTTCGGAAAGATTGGAAGAACCCGAGTGCCATGCGCCGCATCGAACGCCGTTCTGGCTTCCGCCTCGTGCCGGAGCACGTCATCCAGAACGACCGTAAAGGCGGGAAGACGTGAGAGGGGCTTGAGCCATGGATCGTTCCGCATGGCGGCCGAGCAGCAGAAGCCTCCCGCGGCCAGATCCCGGATCGTATCCAGAGCCTCCTCCCGGGCTCCATCGCGTGCCAGATGGCGAGCCAGATAGAACCGCATTTCGCGGTCGACCGTCGTCCTGCCCGCGAGCGCCCGCTTTGCGACTTCGATGCTCCTGGCATGATCGCCCTGCAGGCAATAGCGCAAGGATTCGACCAGAGGTGCCAGCAGGCTGCGGTGCACCAGCAAGTCCGCGGCCTCGTCCTCGTGGCCGGCTACCGCCAGAGCGGCCGCGTCGAGATAGAACCGGCTGCCTGGAGGATACCATTCGATGGTTCGTTGATAATCTCCCAGCAGGAAATACGTGTGGGCGACACTGGTCACGGCCCTCGAATCCAACCGGCGCGCTTGCTGGTGCGCGCGCAGCGATTCCTCCAGGAGGCCGCAATACCGCGTGGCCTGGACCAGCCCGCTGAACAGTTCCGGGTCGTTCGGATGTTTTTCCGCCTGCCCGAGCAGCCGCACGACGGCTCGCCGTGCGTGGCCCGAATCCGACTCCATCTGCGTGTAATGATTGTGTGCGATGGGCAGATCCGGATTGAGCGTAAAGGCGCGGCGGAATGCCCACTCAGCCGAGTCCATGCCGGTTGGATCTCGAGGGTCGAATTTCTCCAGGAAGTAACAGCATCGGCCCAATCGCGCCCATACGGGAGCGTAGTCGGGGTCCTCATCCAGAGACCGCCGGTAGAGGTCGCGCGCCATCGACATATTCTCGAAGGTGCGCTGGCGCTCTACGTGGGTGCCACGCAGGTAGAACTCGTAGGCGCGGGCGGAGGCGGGGACATCGTGTGAGAGGTTCCTCTGCTCGTGCTCGCTCAGCCGCGGTGCCAGGAGTTCCACAACCCGGCGCACCAGGCTGTCCTGAATCTCAAAGATACTGTTCCACGCGGCCTGGCACACGTAAGAGCCGACGACCGTGCCGGCCGGCGCCTCGACCAGCTCCGCGCTCACACGCAGTCGATCACCATCGCACAGAATGCTCCCCGAGAGCAGGACGTCCACGTCGGCTTCGCTTGCGATGCGTCTGGGATCCGGCCCGCTTTCGGCCAGGCGGGCCGCCAGCAGACTGGATCGCACAGTCATGGAGCGTAATCCCGCCAGGGATACCGAGATCGCTTCGGGCAGGCTGTGTCCGAGGAAGCCAATTCGCTCCGCGCCGTTGAGGACGGCAAAGGGCAGCGCGATGAAACGGATGGCTCGGTCTTGCGGCGCTTTCACCGCCAGGGTAGACAGGGCGCCGGCCGGCGTGGGACTCAACGTCCGCGTTACCGCCGGCAGAAAACGATAGCCGAGCTTGGGCACTGTCTCGATGTACGTTGCGGTTGGCGACGTATCCTCAAGGACTTTCCGCAGCACCGAGATCTTATTCGCCAGGTTGACCTCCTCGACAAAAGTGTCGGGCCAGAGAGCGTTCATGAGGTCTTCCTTCAACATCAGGTGGCCCGGATTGCGCACGAAGAGAAGCAGCGTCTCGAAAGCTTTTGGCGGAAGCGGTAGGGTGCGGTCGCCGCGGCGCAGCATTCGTTCCGCGGGAACGATGCGAAACGGGCCGAAGGCATACGATTGAGCCCCCCGGGACTCAATGCCGCCCGGTTCCACAGGATTTGCAAGCGGCAAGTCCGACGAAATCCGGTGAGATTTCTTCAAAGAATCGCCAACTTTCCGTTGAGACCCACCCGGTCCCTGCGCCCGATACTGTTTGCGTACGAGGCCCTCTCCGAAAAACGGATATTCGGGCCTCCCTTACAGATTCTAGTCGAAACGGAGATCGTATGAAACTCGCCACCATGATTCTCATCGGAATCCCGCTCGCGGGATCTCTCGCCCAACTTTATGCCGCCGAGCAGGCAGGCACTTCGCAAACCGTCATCAGCTTTTCCGGCGGTTCGGTCTGGAACGCCGATTACTCCGGGGGGACTTGCGTCTGGTATTTCCCCGTGGTCGGGGATCTCAGCATGGGCTCCCTGTTCAGCGACCCCAAGAACCCCGCTAAGGAGACTTCGTACCTGGTGTGGGTCAGCGAATTCACGGTGCAGATGCTGCCGGCATCGCCGCCCTTCCAACCGGCGCCGGCGTCCGCCGCCCAGGCGCCGGCCTATGCACTGGCCCTGGCGCCCGCCGGAACAGGCACCATTTATTTCCAGTCCGATCCTTCCAAACGAGCCTGGCCCAAAGCCTCCACCGCTACTCCCGTAACCCCGGCAAGCCTGGCCAGTATGAACTGGGGTATCCCGGTGGCCACATTTACGAGAAACGCTTCTATCGTCCGGAGCCCGGATGGACTGGCGTCGGACACCTTCACCTTCACGGCCGAACTTCTGTTCAGCCAGCCGTTCGAATTGCCCAACGGGCAGCTTTTCGACTTCGGCGAGCTCATTCCCCACGGAATGACCTGTTTCGAATTCGGCCAGCAGGCCAGTTCCTGGGAGTCCGGCACCTGCGTGGCGCGCGGGCGCTAGGCCCTATCCAATTGAGGCAGATAGCTTTTCATCGGGCGCCGGGTCCGGACTCATCCCGGCGCTCGGGGGGCGTTCCCCTCGACTCCTCCCACCTGCGCTGCCTGGAACGCGGCCCCTGCTTTCTTAATTGAAAATAAAAGTACCTTAAACACTTTTTTGTTGTAGAATGAGCCGGAAGCGGGATGAAGATGAGATATCCCGCACATGGAGGCCACCTTGAGGCTTCGTTTTATAGCCGCGGCTCTTCCTATCTTGCTTTGCACATCCGCGGCATACGCCGGTTCAGTCACCTTGTACCTGACAGGAACGTTCACCGATGGCGCCGTCCTAGGCGGAACGATCACGGTCGATCAGACCGCCGCGACGGTCACGGCACGGAACGTGACCATCGGGGCTCCAGACGCGGGAAGCTTTACCGTTGACGAAGGTTATTCGACGGGTGGCGCTTACTACGACGTCGGACTGGGCACTACGGGAGGCATATATCCTGCCTTGTCCCTGGCCTTAGCTACCTCTACCTTGGTGGGCTACAACGGAGGGCCGCTATGCAGCCTTGCGTCAACCTGCGGCGGAGTAGTCTCCGGTGTCTTCACGGTCGCAGACAATCCGGCGATACAACTGAGCAGTGGCAGTGCCAGTCCCACTGCGCCCAGCCAGACCTCCACAGCGGTCCCGGCGCTTTCGTCATTCGGGCTTTGCGCACTGATTCTGCTGCTGGCGGCCTCCGGCGCGATGCTGCACCGCCGGTCCAGGCAGGCTTGACCCGTCCATTCGGAGCGTCGTATCAGGTTTCGGGTCGCGGCTAACCGAAGAGGCCAATCAGGCCGACCAGAATCAAATAAATCGCCACGATGTAATTGAGCAGGCGGGGGATGATCAGAATCAGGATCCCCGCCAGCAAAGCGATGAACGGGGAAAACACCGCGTAGTGGAGGGTGACGGCAGCGCCCCTCGTCTGTGCAAGTGCCGATTCCGCGACCATCGCTTGCATGGCAACAAGGAGCATCAGCCAGACTGCGCGGTTTCCGAGTTTCCCTTTCGATCCTTCCTCACCGCAACTTCTGACCGTGTTGCGGCCGGCAAGCCGATTCCATGTGAGTTCAATCCGCGTCATGTTACTTGTCCCGGCAGTTACAGGGCCGTAATTCGTTAAGTCGGCCGAATGGCCGGCCGCGCCGATACAAGATGAGGACGTCCGTACGAGTGACGACCTTTGCAATGTGCGAAAAACGCTTAACGTCGAGCTGATCAGGAAGATTTTTGTGACGGCGACAACGCGACGGCGGCTTCGCTGGTGAGTACCCGGAAAACGAACGTCTCCTGAAGATACAATCGCACCACCGAATCGGTATGGCTGAGATAGCCGATCGAAACATCCTGTCCGATGTTGAGCTCGAAGTCTCCGCCGCGCGTCGTCACAACGAACGCACCTTCAATGGCGGGCGCCCAAATCAGGTTGCCGTCCACGATGCGCTGCACGTGCTCGAGCACGGGATGTCCGTGATCGCTGGTTTCGGCGAGCGCCGTATATTCGCCGGCGCCCAGCAAAACCGAGTAGGGCCCGTTGACACCCACGAGCCGTAACTGGCTCAACGCGTGTGCGACCGCATCCGGATAAGCCCGCACATCCGCGGGCAGCGTCTCGATGGAATTGCTGGTGCTTTCCCGGATGCCCTGGATATCCGCTTCCGGGTATCCATTAAAGATGGCCCGATCTTCGGCGAAGGCCAACTTCTTCGCGGCGTCCTTTGCAGGCTGCCAGTCGGAGTCGTCGGAACCGCGCTCCACGTCGTCGATCGCCTGGCGCGACAGCTCGAACGGCACGCGCAACTCCACCAGCGGTTTCACTTCGCGTTGTCTTGCGATGATACCCTCCGCGGGAGAGGAGATCGGCTGCAGGTGTCCAGTCCCAACTCCGGGTAAACCGATCCCTCCCGGGGAAGGAACATCCACCACACGCCGCCCGGCCAGATAGCGCTTCAACGTTCGCGTCGTTTCTTCCTCGATCTGAGCCCATGCCGCGTCGGAAATGGGCGCCAGCTCCCGATGGAGGTTATTCATCCTTCTCTCCCTTCAGTGATCCTATCCTGAGTGATGTGTCCCGTACGGCGATCGGCGCCGGCAAAGGGGCAGGCAAGGGCACTTCGGCAGACGGCGCGCTTGCACTTTCCGCTTCCTGCGGCGCATCGGCCGTAACGCTGTCGAGAAAAGTCACCGACGGCACGAAGAACAGGCTGCCCGTCGCTGCCCGGCTGAAATCGAGCAGCCGATCATAGTTGCCGGGCGGCCTGCCGACGAACATGTTCTGCAGCATGATCTCCGTGACCCGCGGAGTGCGGCTGTAGCCGATGAAGTAAGTTCCAAACTCGCCGTGGCCCGGACGTCCGAAAGGCATATTGTCCCGCAGGATCTGCAACTGGCGGCCATTCTCCTCGATGTTGGTAAGCGCGTTGTGCGCGTAAGCGGGCTTATCCGCGTCACTCAGCTCCACATCCGAGAGCTTGCGGCGGCCGATGATCAGTTCCTGCTTCTCGACCGGAAGCGCGTTCCACGCCTTCAAGTCGTGGAGATACTTCTGGACAATGACGTAGCTGCCGCCTGCGAAGGCCGGGTCTTCCCCGTCGACGACGGCGGCCTCACGTGCCGCATCGCCGCGGGGATTCTCCGTACCGTCGACGAAGCCCATTACATCGCGGTCATCGAAATAGCGGAAGCCGTGCACCTCGTCTGCCACGGAAACCACGTCCCCGATGCTCGCCATGATCTGGGTGGCTAATTCGAAGCACAGGTCCATGCGTTTGGCCCGGATATGGAAGAGGATGTCGCCCGGCGTGGAAACCGCATGGCGCCCCCCGGAGCGAATCTCCTGGAATGGATGAAGCTCGGCGGGACGAGGCGTTCCGAAGAGCCTGTTCCAGGCATCGGACCCGAATCCGGCGACACATGTAAGGGCTGCCTCCGTGTCGCGAAATTCCACCGCCCGAATCAGACCGGAGAGGCCGGCGCAAAACGCACGCAGACGCACATAGGCGTCCTCGTCCTGGCGGATGCACAGCACCAGAAAGATCGCCGACCGCGTGAGCGGGCCGACCACAGCTTGGGGGAGAACCACCTCGTTGAGCACGCTAGGGGTGTCCATATCTTCCAATCCCGGCCTGTGTGTTGGGTTTCCCCTTAGTATCGCATCCTCACAAGCATTTACCTGCTTGTGAACGCCGGTGCATGCCGGATAGCATCACCGATCATTTCCTGGGCTCGCCGCAGGGCTTCGCCGTACTCCTCGTTGAGCGTCCGCTTGTAGTGGCCGTGGCCGTTAGAGACCATCTCCCAGAGGCCGCTGTTGTGCCAATGGGTGCGGTCCTCCCAGTCGAAGCGGTCGAGGATCGGGTAGAGGCACACGCCTTCGAGCGGCACACCGCATTCGATTGCCTGCCGGCATTCCCGCGCGACTTCGTCCAGCCAGGAGGCGCGGCCGATGCCGTAATGGCTGGTTTCGGCGATGAAGATCGGGCGGCGGTAGCGCTGGTAGACGTCGGCCAGGAGGCGGTGGAGCGGGATCCAGCGGGGATCGTTCGAGCCGCCATCCCAATGGAGCTTGCGGCCGCCGGGAACCTCCCACTGGTTGGCGGCATAAAAATTGATTCCGATGATGTCGAGGTCGGCTTCCGTGCCGCCGAGATCGGGCGAGGCGCGGCCGGCAATCATGTCCCAGGCTTCGAACTGGCTGGCCTGCTGGGCCTGCGCGGGGCCGGTAACCCAGGGGCGCCAGCGCGGAGGAACGTTGTGGATGAGCGGTTCCGGAAAGACGAACCGTGCTCCCGGCGCCTCCTCGCGGATGGCGCGAACGGCGGCCAGAGCCGCGCGCGCGAGCTGGCGTTTCAATTCGCCATCGCGGCCGTAGGCGTAAGGAAACATCAGTTCCCGGCCGGCCGCCCAGGCGAAGAAATTCATCTCGTTAACCGGAGCCCAGAGACCGGAATCGCCAGTGCGCTCGCGGTGAAGGCTGGAGGCGGCGGCGGTGAAGGCGCGGAACCTTTCTACGAACCTGGAAGAGAAGATATCCACGTCATCCGGCCAGCCGTAATGGCAGAGGTCCCAGATGACCTGGATACCGGTCTCGCGAGCCGCATCGAGCATGGGCAGCCAGGAGGACCAGTCGTATTGGCCTTCGCGGTCGATCAGGTGCCAGCGGAGGCCGTCGCGGGCGGTTCGGATGCCGGCTTCGCACAGGCGCCGGTAATCATCGCGAGCGTAGAGATCGTGCTGCAGGGCGGCCGTCATATCGAGGCGGGCTCCTGCGGAATTGATCTGGCAGGAGCATTCGAAACCGCCGATCCAGAAGGAGTGGAAGAGCTGTCCGGAAGCAGGGCCCGGCATGGCTGCCGAGTGGCTGGATTGGGCCGGTCCGGAGGTGACAGGCTGCTCGATCGGGGGCTTACCGGGGATCATGGGCGGTCTGGCGATCCTCGTTGGGGATCACGTACTGCTGGCGCTGATGGTTCATGAGGCGTTCGCGCCATTGCCATTCGATCTGGTGGTCTTTCTTGCTGCGCGGACCGCGGGTAGCGAGGGCGATATGCTCGATGGGGATCTTGGGCGTGCGATCGGCATAGAGCAGGCCATTAGCTTCCTGGTATGTGTCGGCGAACTGGGTGTAGCAGAATCCGGCCAGCACGGGCAAGGCGCGGACGGTGGTGAGCAGGCGGACGTAGCGGTTGGTGAAATCCTCTTCGCTTTCGCCGCGCGAATAGCCCCAGGTGTGGGTGGCATCGCGCGAAAAGGCGATGCCGCCGAATTCGGTGAGCATGATGGGCTGCTCGTGGGCGGCGCCTTCCAACAAGATCAGTCGCCCGGCGGGCCGCTCCCGCTTGAACAGGCGCGGAATATCTTCGATCAGGTAGCGCTTGGCAAGGCGCTCTGGGTCGTCGTCGTAATCGTGGATGCCGATAATGTCGGTGGCCACGACTTCCCAGCCGTCATTGCCGACGACGGGGCGGGAGGGATCGAGCGTTTTGGTGAGATGGTAGAGGGCCTGGACGTAGTGGCGCTGAGCCGGGCTGTCGGGCAGGTCGGGGACGCCCCAGGATTCGTTGAACGGCACCCAGGCAACGATGGAGGGATGGCTGGCATCGCGGGCGATGGCGTCCGTCCATTCGCGGGTAAGCCGCTCGATGGAAGTGCGGGTGAAGCGATAAGCGCTGGGCATCTCCTCCCAGACCAGCAGGCCAAGCACGTCCGCCCAGTACAGAAAGCGCGGCGATTCGATTTTCTGATGCTTGCGCACGCCGTTGAATCCCATGGCCTTAGCCAGTTCGACATCGCGCTTGAAGGCTTCGTCGTCGGGAGCGGTGAGGCCGGTTTCCGGCCAGTAGCCCTGGTCCAGCACCATCCGCAACTGGTAGGGCCGCCCGTTCAGGACGAACTTGTCCCCCTGCGCGCCGATGGAGCGCAGCGCGGTATAGCTGCGGGCGCTGTCCACCAGCGCGCCGCGGTCGTCGAAGAGTTTCAGCTCGGCGTAGATGAGGGTGGGGGTGGCCGGACTCCAGAGGAGTTCATTGCGGTAATCGTCGATACCGGGGTCGGAAAGAGCAACGCGGCGATGGACCTCGTGTGCGACGACGGCGTAGGTATCGTCTGCGAGCATGGTATCGCCGGCGTAGAGCTTCACGTTCAGCTTGAGATCGTCGCGGCGCTTGCCGGAGAGCCAGGCTTCGAAGCCGATCTCCCAGCGTTCGACGTTGGGCGTCCAGCGGATCTGTCCGATGGAGGTTTCCGGCACGCGCTCCATCCACACCGATTGCCAGATGCCGGTGGTGCGGTAATACCAGATGGAATGGGGATGTAACTGCCAGTCCTGCTTGCCGCGCGGCTTGGAGAGATCGAAAGGATCGTCGCAGGCCTGAACGACAATGGTCTGCTCGCCTTCGATCAGATACTCGGTGGCGTCAGCCTCAAACGGCGTGTAGCCGCCCTCGTGATCGGCCGCAACATGGCCGTTGATCCAGACTCTGGCACTGTAGTCGACGGCGCAGAAATGGACGACCAGGCGCTCGGCGGGATGGAGTTCGGGAGCGCGAAAGCGGCGGCGGTACCAGACGGCGCGGTAGAAGCCCGCGTTGGCGACACCACTGGCCGGCGTTTCGGGCGAGAACGGAACGCGGATCCGGGCATTCCACGGAACGTCCTCCGGCAGTTGCCATTCCGCGTCCGGATCCAGGGCGAACTCCCACTCCCCGTTCAGACTGAACCATTCCGCGCGCTCCAGTTGCGGCCTCGGGTAGCCGTGTTCTCCGTTCACCATCCACTCCCTCTTTTCAGGGTAACGGCGCGGCGCAGCGGGCAGCCCGGCCGGAGCAACCGTTTCTGTGTCAAACGTACCGGACATCCGGAGCGGAAGAACGGGAATGGCCCCGAAAGGACGTTTGCGTACCGGAGGCAATCGCACTGGTATTCTGCTTGCACGAGTTCGAACGGAGGAAACTCTCACATGCGTCTCTTCACCATGATTGTTCTGACGGCCCTGGGGCTCACGCAGACCTATCAGATCACCAGACAGCAAAACATGGTGCGCACTCGCGGCCAGACGCCCGTTGCCGATCCATCCCAGTCGCTGAACCGGGGACGGATGGGCTCGCAGGTTATGCTGCCCATGCACCCGTTGACCTATAGCGGAATTCTGGTGGACGCGGCCTGCGTCGACCGGACGCCGGATCTTCTGCGCCAGCCGCCCGAAAGCCTGGCCGCCAAGCAGCCCGCCGGCTACACCGGCTCGGTGCTGGCCGCTCCGATTGGCGGAGCCGCCTCCGCATTCGGCATTACCGTGGATCCACAGACGCTCGCGGCCGAACGGGCGGACGTATTGCCGCACCTTAATCCGGAGGTCCTGAGCCGGCAGTCCGACCCCTCGTGCGCCGTCACCGCGTCGACCAGCGCGTTTGCGCTGCTCCTGAACGATAACCGGCTGTTCAATCTCGATGCGGGCGGGAATACGCTGGCCGCCGCCGCCCTGCTGACCAACCCCGCGGCCGTGGCCATGCTCAACGGCAAAGGCCCTGGGATCAAACCGTATACGGTGACCAAAGCTCTGCCGTACGGCGATCGCCTGTATGTAGATCGGATTCTGCAGCTTGGGCCGTCGCCGACGACGTAGCGGAGCAGCGAACGGTCAGGTGGCAGTGCCAC
>DATJMP010000325.1:0-40077 GCA_035508655.1 Bryobacteraceae bacterium | reverse complement strand
AAGCCCTGAGTCCGCGCTACTCGTATCGAAGCGCGATCATGGGATCCACCCGCGCGGCGCGGCGGGCCGGAATGTAGCAGGCCAGCACGGCGACTCCCCCCAGCACGACCGCCGCGGCAATCAGCATGAGCGGATCGCGCGCGCTGACGCCGAACAGCAGGCTGCCCAGCAGGCGCGTCAAGGCCAGTGCGCCCGCCGCGCCGATGGCAAGCCCGGTCCCGGCCAGCGTAATGCCGTTGCGCAGCACCATGCCGAGAAGCCGGCCCGCGCTCGCTCCCAGCGCGGCGCGAATCCCGATTTCGTGCGTGCGCTGCGCCACCGCGTAGGAGATCACGCCGTAAATGCCGATGGCCGAAAGCAGCAGCGCGATGCCGCCGAAGCTTCCGAGCAGCGTAGTCTGTAGCCGGTCGCTGGCCACGGATTCGGTCTTGATCTGCTCCAGCGTGCGCACGTCGGTCAGCGCCTGGTCCTTATCGATCTGGTGGATGGCGGATCGGATCGGCCGCTCCAGGGCCATGGGATCAATGCCGGTGCGCACCGCCAGCGCCATGTCGTATTTCGGGCTCTGCTCCATGGTGACGTAGACGCCGGCGCTGCGCTGGTCGTTCAGCCCTTCGATCTTCTCGTCCTCGATCACCCCTACGACCTGCCACGGAATTTCGGGGCCGAGCTCGGTTTTGCCAGGAATGATTTCCTGAATCACAATCACCTTGCCAATTGGATTCTCTTTCGGGAATTCCCGGTGCGCCAGGGTCTCGTTGATGACGACGACGGGGGGCGCGCCCTTGGTGTCCTGCGGCGCGAGCGTGCGGCCGGCGCGCAGATGGATTCCCAGGGTATGGAAATAGGACGGGCTGACGGTTTTGAAGAAGCACGACTTGCGGCGTGCGCGGTCCATGAACGGCCGGCCGCTTACCAGATACGGCATTCCGTAAGACCACCCTTCGAGCGGCAGCACGTCGGCCATGGCCGCTTCGCGCACGCCGGGCAAGTTTCCTACGCGATCCAAGATCTCCCGCAGGTACCGATTTAGCCGCTCCGGATCGGAGTATTGCTTGACATTCACCGGCAACTGCATAGTGAGGACATGGGAGGTTTCGACTCCGGCATCGGTGTGGCTGAGCAGGTAGAAGCTGCGGAGCAGCAGGCCGGCGCCGGAGACGAGCACGAATGCCAGCGCCACCTCCGCCACTACGAGCAGGCTGCGCAACCGGTGCCGCCCGCTGCCCGCGGATGATCCGCGCCCGCCATCCTTGATTGTGCCGGCCAGGTCAGGCCGCGCCGCTAGCATCGCCGGAGCCAGTCCGAAAAGCACGCCGGTAGCCACGGAAATCGCCAGCGCGAACAGGAAGACGCGGCCATCCATCGTGATGTTCACCTCGCGCGGCAGGCTGAACGGCGGAATAGCCGCACGGAGGCCGGCCACGGTGAGGTAGCCAAGACCCATTCCGAGCACGCCGCCGCAGAGCGCCAGCAGCACGCTTTCGGTGAGGAACTGCTGGACCAGCCGCGCGCGTCCGGCGCCCAGCGACGCCCGCACGGCCACTTCGCGCTCGCGGCTGGTAGCGCGCGCCAGCATCAGGTTGGCGAGATTCGCGCAGCCGATCAGCAGGATCATCCCCACGGCTGCCATCATCACCAGCACGGAATGGCGCAGGTCCGGACTGATGAAGACGTCGCTGATCCGCTCCACCGCCACACCCCATCCCTTGTTGGAATCCGGGTACTGCTGCGCGATGCGCGCGCCAATGGCGTCCATTTGTGCCCGTGCCTGCTCCAGGCTCACGCCAGGCTTGAGCCGGGCGAAGGAGCCGAACCAGTGGAAGTTGCGTGTCATGTTCTCCGGCTTGAACACCAGCGGGCGCCAGATCTGGTTATAGGCGCGGTCGAAGGCGCCGCCGGCCGGCAGCACGCCGATGATTTCGTGCGGCTGCCCGTTCAGCACCACTTTGCGGCCGACGATCTGCGGGTCGGCGCCGAACTGCGTCTCCCACAGGCGGTGGCTGAGCACCGCCACGTTGGCTTTGCCCTCGTGGTCCTCATCCGCAGCGAACGTGCGTCCGATCACAGGTTTGATGCCGAAGATATCGAAGAAGTGGACGCCTACCAGGCCGCCGCGCAGCCGCACCGGCTCCGCACCGCTGGAGAGCGTAACGGCGCCGCCGGTTTGCGCCGCCATGTATTCGAACACGGTATTCTGGCGCGACCAGTCCAGGTAATTCAGAGTGGAGATGCTGTTGCGTTTGGCGCCAGGAGGTTTTTCCAGCACACTGACGATGCGGTCCGGGTCGGCATATGGCAAAGGTTTGAGGAGAATGGCATCGACAAAGCTGAAGATGGCGGCGTTGGCTCCGATGCCAATGGCCAGCGTAAGACTTGCTACAGCCGTAAAGCCCGGCGTCCGCCCAAGCATGCGGCAACCGAAACGCAGGTCCTGAACGAAGTCGTTCAACATCGACACCTCCGGTTGAGGATTAGACGGGTCATCCGGCATTCGGTTAACGGGAAACTGCGCGGATCGAAACAGAGCTGATCATGGCGATTTCCGGGCGGAGAGACTGGATGCGCTGGCGTCGTTCTGGGGATCGAGCCAGGCCATCCCAGCTTCCGCCTGGGCAAAGCGGCTCTCGCCCACGCTTCGGATCATCGCGTCTTCCACTTTGACCAGTGGCGTGTAGCGAGGGTGGTGCGACTCCTTGTACGGATTATTGCGGGCGGCATTGTAGCAGCAGATGAGGGACCAGCGCGGATGCTCGGAGCGGTTCTGGTCGCTGCGGTGCAGCAGGTTGCAGTCGAAGAAGAGCACGTCTCCCGGCTCCATCTCCACATGCACCAGTTCCAGATTCTTCTTGAGTTCCTCTACCCGCTCCGGGTTCGCTCCAGCCTGCTCACCGGTCAGCATATGTTCGATGCGCCCGGCTTGGTGCGACCCTCGCAGAACCTACAAACACCCGTTCTCACGCGTGGCGGGGTCCACAGCAATGAAGGCGCTGCACAGGAGGGGAAACAGCACGCCGTTCTGGTACCAGTAGCCGTAATCCTGATGCCAGGTCCATGCGCCGCCCACGCGCGGCTCCTTCATAATCATTTTCGAGTGGTAGTGATACACCTCGCCGCCCAGCAGCATCTCGGCAGTTTCCACAACTGTGCGGCAGCGGGCGAACATGCCGTAGATGCCGTCCCCGGGATGGTTCCAGAGCGCCAGCCGCACGTTTCCGCCCTCCGCATCGTCCCGGCCGAAAGCGTGATCGTCAATGGCCTTGTCCTGCTTGGCCGAGCGGCGCAGCAGCTCGATCTCCTCCGCATCGAACATGCCGCGCGCCAGCACGTACCCGTCGCGGCTATACGCTTCGAGCGAATCTGTGGTTAGGGGTCCGCGTGCCATTCCTGTCTCTCCGAAACTGGGATCAGCATATCAAAAACCGAGGCGCCGTCCGGCTCAGCGTGGTTATCGCTCGAATCCGAAGCGGCACTATTTGACGGCGTCTGCTAGAACCGGTATCCGACGGCTTCCAGCCGCGCCTTTAATTTGCTCAAACGCTCGCCGATGGTCTGCCGCTGCCGAGCATCTATCTCCAGTTTGGTCAGCAGGTGCAGGACGGTGTCGTATGCCCGGCGGGCATGAGCGCGATTGCGGCGTATGGTCTCTTCGTTCGCGGATATCTGCGCCACATCCAGGAATGTGAGAGCGATATCCAGGTCCGTGATCAGGAACTCGGCTCCAATCCGGTTGCTGTCCTCGAACGGAGAATCGGACATTGCACCCACCATTGAACACCATAACCGGCCTGGAGACCACCCCTTCCTGCCTTGGGTGCTTTCTTATAGCGCGAATACGCCAGGCACACGAGGCCGCTCGGGTATATACTGTCCCCAACTTGGTTCAGAATTCGCTCGTTTCTAAGGGGGGTTTGTGACCAGACTTCGAAGATTCTGGTACGCAGGCGCTATTGGCGCCGGCGCGCTTCTGCTCATTCCGGCATTCGGAAATGTCGGTCCGACGTTTCGCGCCGACGTCATCTTTCACGGATCGAGCCTTGCAGGATGGCATGTACTTGGAAATGCCTCATGGAAAGCTGAGAATGGCGAGATTGTGGGGACGCCGAAGGACCCAGCCGGCGGCTGGCTGGTGCTGGATAAGTCGTTCCAGGATGTCGGTTTTTATGCGGATATCCATTGCACCGGCGGCTGTAAGACCGGGCTGCTGCTGCGCGCCGAGAAGACGCCCGAAGGCATGCAGGGCGTTTTCGTCTCCCTCACTGATGGGGACCTGAATTCCTACGCGGTAAAACTGGATGCGCAGGGTAGCGAGACCGGCCGGGATAAACTGCCCCCCGGCGGCAGGGGCCAGGGCGGCCGCGGAGGCACGCCGGTGGCGGCGGCGGGCGGCAGGCAGGGTGCACCGGGGGGAGCGCCGGGCGGTGGGCGCGGACGCGGCACCAACCTTTATCCCGTGCTCGACATGCCTCCGGGGCTGAACCTTCCCAACCTCATCAGACCGACGGGTTCTTATCATCCGGGCGATTGGAACGAGATCGAAGTTCTGCTGTTCGGCAATACGGTGAAGCCGTCCTACAACGGCGGTGCGCTTGGCGCCGGCGGCGCGCCTACCGGACTGGTGGACGAGGCGCAGTTGAAGTACGGCCCCATCGCCCTGTATGTCGGCGGTTCCGGCGAAGTTCGCTTCAAGGACCTGCGCTACAAGGATCTGCAGAAGCTGGACGTACCTCCGGAACACGTCTCGCCGAATTTCCGCATGCAGCAGATCAGCCAGTATTACGATGGCTGGACCGCGGCCGTGGCGGACGTCAACCGCGACGGCCATCCCGACGTCATCTCCGGGCCGTACGTTTATTACGGGCCGGATTTCAAGGTCGCGCGGGAAATCTACACGCCGAAAACCTATAATCCGACGGCCGAATACCCGATGGAATCCATGGTAAGCCTGGCCTACGACTACACTGGCGACGGCTGGCCGGACGTCCTGATCATGAGCGGCAATGCGGGTAATGGCACCGGCACCCTGTACGTCAACCCGCGCGGCGAAAACCGCCATTGGGACCAGTACGTGGTGCTGCAACCGGTCGGCAACGAAGAGACGCTGCTGAAGGATATCGACGGCGACGGCAAACCGGAAATCATTCACGCCGGCCACAACACGCTGCAGTACTCCAAGCCCGATCCCAACAACCCGACCGGCACGTGGATTACCCACACGATTTCGGAGCCGGGACCGTGGGGCGCGAACATCGGCCATGGCCTCGGCGTCGGCGACATCAATGGCGACGGGCTGATGGACTACATCAACTGCTATGGCTGGTGGGAGCAGCCGAAGAAGGGCAGCAACCAGGAGTTGTGGACCTATCACCCGCAGGAATTCGGCCGCTGGGGCAAATCGCAGGGCGGGGCCGGCGGGGCGGAGATCGGTGTTTATGACGTGAACGGCGACGGTCTCAACGACGTGGTCGCCTCACTCGAAGGCCACGGTTTCGGCCTCGCCTGGTACGAGCAAAAGCGCGACGCTACCGGTAAGATCTCCTTCGTCGAGCACATCATCATGGACAACTTCATCACCAGGAATGCCGGAGACGTGATCTTCACCGAACCACACGCCACCGCGTTCGCGGACATCGACGGCAACGGCATCCCCGACATGATCACCGGGAAGCGATCCATGTCGCACTTCGGCTATACCGACCCCGATCCGTTTGGGCCGGCGGTGCTGTATGTCTACAAGGCGATCCGCAATCCCAAAGCTCCCGGCGGCGCGGAATTCGTACCGGAGCTGATCCACAACCGCTCCGGCGTCGGCTCGCATATCATCGTGGCAGACCTGAACGGCGACGGCGCACCGGACATCGTCACGGCCGCCATCCACGGCACTTACATCTTCTTCAACAACTACAAGCCGGCGAAGCATTGAGCCGCCGGCAGCATGGCAGCCGTCTGCCGGAGCGGCGGCTGCCACGTCTCACTGTGAGCCGCGTTTCCCTTTGGGCGTCCCGGTCGGAATGCCGTACACCCACGCGTTGAACAGGTCGTTCAGGTTTTTGACTTCGTTTTTTCCTGCCCGTTTGGCGCCGCGCTTGCCCGCCGTTTGTGCGGCCACCCCTGCGTAGGCGTTCTGAAAATCCTCGCTCGCCGCCGCTTGGCCCCATTGGCTGCTGGTATACATCTGTAGCCGCTCCCAAAACGCGGCATCGCCCACTATCTCATGGACCAATTGTAGGAACAGAGCTCCCTTGTGTAACGAAATGTCGCCGCCGGCATCCTCGGCCGTGGTCCACTCGGCAGAGGACAGCGGACGGTCCTTGCCCTCGGTTCGGAGGCGGTTATAAATCTGCCGCGAGTGTTCGATCTGCGCCTGCTCCGCCTGATCTCCAAGGCGCCGGCCCAGGAACGTTTCGGCCAGGAAGGCGGAAATGCCCTCGCTCAGCCAGACATCCGACCAGTCTTTCGGAACGATCCCCACCCCGTACCACTGCCCGGCCAATGCTCGGGCCAACAGCCATGTTTTGTCGGCATCCTTGGCTACTCCCTGTGCACACGATTCCGGCAAAAACACCAGCCCTCCGGCCAGTGAGCGAATGGCATCGCCGTGGACGAAAACCTGCGTGTAGATCGGCCCGGGATACGACTTGCCCGTTCGTTCTGCCAGATAATGAAGAGCCGCCGTGGTGGGGTCAAAGACCTCCGGGCCAGCTCCCAGCACTCGCAGCTTCACACCTTCGGCAGTAGATGTGCTCTCGGCAAATGCGCCCGCGACGAAGCCGAACAGGGACGGCGGCAGGGCCTGATCCAATTGCCATTCCGTCACGCTATGCCCGTCCGCTTCGCGAGTGGAGATGAGGCGTCCGCTCGCTGCCGCTTGGAAATCGGACGGGGAGGCGAGAACCAGATGCAGACTGGCGCGCTCGCCGGGACGATCGTTGCACGGCATCCAACTCTCCGGGGCCGATCCGTAGATTTGATCCGCGAAAAACCGCAGCCCGTCCGAAGGTCCCGCCCGATACCGCAATGTAATGGTTCGGTGCTCCTCCGGCCGCAGCGGGTTGGCCAGCACGACGAGCAGGGTCTCGCCCTTGCGCTCGAACCATTGCGGAACGTGGCCCTCCTCCACGGAGGCGATTTCGAGCCCCCCGGCATCCAGGTCCAGGACGGAAACGGGTTCGTCACCCTGGCTGTGAACGCGGATGCTTTCCTCGCCGTTGAGATGCCGCTGCGCAGGATCCACCTGGATGTTGACGTCGTAACTCTCCACCGTGAACGGGCGCGGAGCCGGAGCTGCTTGGAGGGGAGTGAAACCGAGAGAAAGGAAGCCGGCGGTGAGCAGCAGCGCCAAGCTTCTGATCCAATTCCCCGAGCTTGTGCCGCCCAATACCTTCCGACCTCTCTTTTGATTGTACGACGCCGGTTTTTTCACCTCGAGGCGCCGACGCCGCCACGCTAATCGAAAGCGTTGAGCTTATCCGTGATCCGCGCCTTGAAAGTCTTTTCGTCGGGATCGAAGCGGTATTGGGCCGAATGGGGCAGCAGGGTCCGGATCTCCGAAAGCGTGTAAGAGTGTTCGGGCGGCAGCACATCGAAGCCGAAACAGTCCGCGAGCAGAACACCCACGCGAACCATATCCGCCACGCCTTCCACCGGGGAGGTGGGCGTGTCGTGATGGCCGGCGGCGCCCATTTGGATTTCCAGCGGCAGGCCCCAGTGGCTTGCGAGCCAGCCGCCGGCCTCGCAATGATCGAATCCAAACGCGTGAATTTCGCGCTCGCGCAAGCTGGCCCCGCCCTGCTCGAGTAACTCCGCATAGGTCTGCGGATGGGAGACGAACAGTCCGAGGCGCCCGATATCGTGCAGCAGGCCGGCGGTGTAGATGCGGTCGTCCGCGTTCTGCGCGGAGGAGCATGCCACCGAGAGTTCCTCGCAAATGAGAGCACATGCCACCGAGTGGCGCCAGATGCCTCGCAACAAATCCAGCCGCACGGCGGAGCGGAAGTACATGCGCATCGACGCCGCCAGCACGTGGCGTTTGACCGCTTCGAAGCCCAGCAGGGTGAGAGCCTGTTGAATGCTGCCGATGTGCGCCGGCAAGCCGAACAGCGGCGAGTTGACCAGCCGTAAAAGTTCCACGCTCAGTGCCGAATCCACGCGGACCAGGTCGGCGATTTTGCGAATGCTGGCTCCGTCGTTCGCGAGCACCCGCATCAGTTTCGTGGCGATGGAAGGAAACTGCGGTAGTCGCTCCAGTTCCCCGTATTTGGCTTCAGATTCCACCATAAGAAGTGGCGGCTCGCCGCTCTACATTCTTATCGGCGGAAACACGGATTTCCGGCAAGTACGGGCCGCGGACAAACGTGATCGTTCAGTGCGACGAAGCCGCGCGGTTGCTGAAATTCCAGGCGTGCTGCACGATTTCGCGCAGGTCCACGTAGCGCGGCTTCCAACCGAGTGTTTCCCGAAGCTTGTTGGACGCCGCCACCAAAGCGGGCGGATCGCCCTCGCGTCGCGGCCCGATCACGTAAGGCACTTTCTGCCCGGTCACGTCCTCCACCGCCCGCACCATCTCCATCACGCTGTGGCCGGTGCCGGTCCCCACGTTAAAGGCTTCCGAAGCGCCGCCGCCGAGCAGGTACTGCACGGCCAGGATGTGCGCCTGCGCGAGGTCGTTCACATGGATGTAATCGCGGATGCACGTGCCGTCCGGCGTCTCGTAGTTGTCGCCGAAAATGGTCACCGGCTTGCCGCTCTGCACCGCACGCAGCAGCAGAGGGATAAGATGCGTTTCCGGTTCGTGCTCCTCGCCGAGCCGTCCTTCCGGATCGGCGCCGGAAGCATTGAAATACCGGAGCCGCACATTGGTCAGGCGATGAATGCGGTCATACCAGCCCAGCAGATTCTCCACCATCACTTTGGATTCGCCGTAAGGATTGACCGGCTGGATGGGCGCGGTTTCAGGAATGGGCGTGGTTTCCGGCGTGCCGTAAACCGCGGCGGTGGAGGAAAACACCAGGTGGCTCACACCGGCACGTACCATGGCTTCCAGCAGCGAAAGCGAGCCGCACACGTTGTTCTGGAAATAGCGGCCTGGCTCGCGCATGGACTCGCCCACCGCGATGAATGCGGCGAAGTGGATGACCGCCGCCGGCTTCTCGCGCTTTAGAATTTCCGTGAGCGCGTCTGTCTGGCACAGGTTCAGGCGGTTTAGTCGTCCGGCGGGCACGTTGTGCTCGTAGCCCTTGGATAGATCGTCAATCACCGCCACGTCATGACCCTGGTCGAGCAGCAGACGCACGGTGTGGGAGCCGATATACCCGGCACCGCCGGTCACTACGATTTTCTCTTTCGCCACCTCCCCGATTCTAGCCCACCGGCGCGTGCGAAAAAGTGGCCAAAGCTACCGAGGGCTGTAGTAGCATGGCCTTTCTATGCCCACAGGCGCCGAACTTTTCGTAGCATCCGCCGTGCAATTGGGAATCGACACGATTTTCACGCTGGTGGGCGACCACCTGAATGAAGTCCTGCCGCTGGCCGCGAGCGCCGGCATGAGGATTGTCGACCTGCGTCACGAATCGGCGGTCGTGCACGCGGCCGACGCCTGGGCGCGTATTCACCGCTGTCCTGCCCTCTCGCTGGTGACGGGAGGACCCGGCCATACGAATTCGCTCACCGGCATTGCCACCGCCCAACTGGCGGGCAGCCCGCTCATCGCGGTGAGTGGAGCACGTGCGCGTGCGCTGGCCGACCGGCAGGCATTTCAAGATATCGACCAGATCGCCCTCGCCAACCCGGTGGTGAAGTGGGCCGCCGAGCCTCCCTCCGCGGCGCAGATTCCGTTCTACCTGCGGCGCGCGTTTGAAATCTCCAATGCGGGCCGCAAAGGTGCGGTACATCTGACGATTCCGGTTGACGTTTTTCGGGAGAGCAGCAAGACGAGCCCACCGGCCGGGGGCTGCTCCCAAACTGTCGGCGCTCCCACTCCCTCCGCCGAAAGCATTTTTCGCGCCCTGGCCCTTCTGCACGCGGCCGAACGGCCGGTGGCGATTGCGGGCTCGGGCGTGTGGTGGGCACGAGCGGAAGACGCGCTGCGGCGCTTTATCGAGCACACCTCGATTCCGCTCTACACCATCACCCTGGCGCGCGGCGCGGTTTCCGATGATCACTCGCTGACGATGGGCTATGCTGATCCGTCGCTCAATCGCGCGGCGGCCACAGCGTTGAAGGAAGCCGACGTAGTGCTGGTGATCGGGAAACGAATCGACTTCCGGCTGGCTATGGGTGGCGGGCGCCTGTTCGCGCCGGAGACGCGGTTCATCCAGATCGATGTGCACGAAGAGGAATTCGGCCTGAACCGCCCGGTGGAAGTGCCGATTTACGCGGACGCGCGCGTCTCTCTTGAAACGCTGACCGGAGCCGCCGGGGTCGCGCCGTGGCCGGCTAAGCCCTGGCTGGACCGCGTTCGCTCCCTGCGCTGCGAGTGGGAAGCGAAATTGGCCGAAGCGGGCGGCGATTCGGACCGCGGACTCCATCCCGCCGCGTTTTTCCGCGAATTGCAGGCAGCCATGCCGGCGGACGTTCTGTATTCGTGGGACGGAGGCGATTTCGCCCATTGGGGCCGCGCCATCCTGCCGGCACGCAACCCGGGCGGATGGCTGCGGCTGGGGCCGCTGGGCGCCATCGGATCTTCCCTGCCCAACGGTCTGGCACTACAACTCGCGCATCCCGAGCGGCCGGTGGTAGCCATCACCGGCGATGGCTCCCTCGGCTTTTATCTCGCCGAGATGGATACGGCCGTGCGCCACAGGCTTCCGCTGATGGTGATCGTTGGCAACGATGCCGGATGGGGCCTGGAGCGCGAGCTCCAATCGTTCGACGCCGGCCGGCCCGAAACCGTCGCCTGCGAGCTGCAGCCGGCGCGTTACGACCTCGTGATGCAGGCATTCGGAGGGGGCGGCGAAACGATCGAACGGTTGGAAGAAGTGCGGCCGGCGGTGGCTCGCGCCTTCCGTTCGCGCCTCCCCTATTGCCTCAACGTACGCATCCGCGGCGTCCGCTCGCCATTCACCGAATGGCAGATTGAAGGACGGGCGCGATAGCGCCGGTGGATGAAGTCGCGCCACTGTCGGGGCGGGAACCTCAGTAAGCTACGCCACTTCTTCCTCCCACAGCCGCCGGAGCACGTCGCGGCTGTAGGCGAGGAAGTGCTTGTCCGGCGTGAAGACTTCTAGTGTAATCGTGCTGTCGTAGCCGCAACGCTTGAGGGCGCGGATGGCGCCACGCACATCGACGTCGCCCACACCGAGCGGCAGGTGCAGGTCGTGATGGCCACCGCGGTTGTCGTGGAGATGGACGTGGCACAGGCGCGAGCCGTAAGCGGCCAGAATCTCGCCGGTCGTATTGGCCGGGACCTGAAGGTTGGCGTGGCCGATATCGAGGTGCAGGCCGAGTTCCGGCAGCGGGTCGAGCATCTCGCCCAGTTGCGCCGCAGTGTTATAGTCGCCGGGCAGGTTTTCAATCATCAGCCCCACGCCCAGACGCCGGGAATCCGGCAGCAGCTCCTGCACCGTGCGGATATTCTGCTCGATGAAGAACTGGCGGCTGTGCATGGGAATGTTGCGGTCGGCGTGTAGATTCATCCAGCGAGCGCCGATGATGGCGAAGGCCTCCAGGCAGCGGCGCAGCTCGCAGACGCAGGCGCGGCGCACTTCCTCGAAGGCGCTGGCCATGGGCAGGTAAAATGCCGTGTGGCCGACCACGCGCAGGCCGTGCCTTTCCAACGACTCGCGAATGGCGTGCGGATTGACGCGCCAGGAAGCGGCCGCCGGCGGCTCCAGGGTGAGATCGACGAATTCCATACCCATGGCCGCCATCCACTCGATCTCTTCGAGTACGTCCCGGCCGGGATGGTTCATGGTTCCGATCCACATGGTGACCTCTAGGCTGCCGGCGCGATCTCCCGCCGGTAAGGCACGTACCACGGCCTGCGATCCAGCAGGTCGGTGCGGCGCTTGATCGCGTCATCGGTTTCCGTCCCCGGAGGCGCCATCCCCAACTCCTTCCAGAGCCAGGCGGGCAACCGGCGCGCACGGCCGGGGGAAATCCAGCGGAAAACGGAAAGCGCCCCCGCCAGCAACGGAACGTCCTCGCCGATGCGATGCACTAGGTAATCCCATCTCACCTCGCTGCCGACCGCATACAACAGGTTCAGGACATCCGGCCAATCGCAGCGGTCGCGCTGCAAGATGTACAGCTTGTCCCAGAGCAGGGCCTCGGGCGGCAGCACGCGGACGCGGCAGCCGCGGAGATCGATCTCCGGCCCCGACATCCACAGTTCATCAATTTGGGCGCGATGATTGGCCATGGCCCAGATCACATCGACTATGACGTCCCCGCGGAAGGAGCGGTAAATCCACCAGCGATCGTACGGAAGTCTGGAGTAGTAATCTTCCAGGCCGCAGGCGACCAGCACCTCCAGCATCTTTTCCCGATGCTCGGCCAGGACGTAGACGTCAAGATCTTTGGTATTGCGCCAGCAGCCGGTATAGCTGGCCACCGCAAACGCGCCGCCCAGCGCAAACGGGATGCCGCGGGCCTGCGCCGCGGTGATTACCTCTCGATACACTCCCCACTCTGCTGCGGAGATCTGATTCGCCCACTCGGTTCGACCCTGCGCCATCAAAATGACAAACAGCACGGCGTCTGCCATCGTCCGGTTTCATCCGGGCGGGCGCCAAGTCATTGCCATTTACCCGGTTGCGGAGATCAAGCCGGATTCGAGCCGCGGACCAGCGAAATCTTGCGTCCGTACACCTGGCGGAATACCTCGGCGGTCCGTTCCGCGCCCCATTGCTCCAGGCCCAGGTCATCGGTTGAATGGACATTGAGCACGACCTCGCCGTTCACCACGCGGCAGTCCACGGATTCCACGCGCTGGTCGTGGCTGCGGTCGAGATTGTCGGCCAGGCGGAGAAGGGGGATGGCGAGATTGACTGCGCGCTTCTCGTCGGCACTGAGGGCCTGGTAAGCGTGGTGCATGGGGCTGGGAAGCGCCTTGCGATGATAGCGGCAGAGGGCGGCGATCTGAAGCCGCTCGCGGTCGGTGAAGCCGGGCATATCGGAATTGGCGACCACGTAATAGGAATGCTTGTGATGGCCCGTGGGGCTGACAAAATGACCGACGTCATGAAGGTAGGCGGCGGCTTCGATCAGCTTGCCGACGGGCGGTGGCAGACGGTGCAACGGCTCCAGGCCCGCAAAGAGGCGCTGCGCGAGGTCGGCGACTTTGCGCGCATGGGGAAGGGAGACGCCGTAGCGGCGGCACATGGTCTCCACTTCGGTCCGCTGCTCCGGCGCAAGGCGGGAAAGCTCGGCGCCCACGCTGCGGGCGGCGAGGTCGGCGATCACGCCATCCCGGACGCCGGCGCGGGAATAGAATAGGGCGGGCAGGCGGAACTCGTGCAAGAAGGCCGCGAGAACGGCCAGGCCGGGGACAATAATTTCGGCGCGGCGCGGGCCGATGCCCGTGATTTTCCGGCGGCCGGCAAGCGGCAGCCCGGAGACCTTGGCGTACAGCTTGCGCACTTCCACGGCGGCCACGCGCAGACGGTCGATATCCTCGCGCTTCGACCGCGGCACGCGCGCCACGGCGCTGGCCACGGCGGCGGCAGTGGCGGACGTGGCGATGGCGCGGTCCCAGGAATCGCGTCCCAACTGGCGCACCGGGCCGGCCAGCTTCTCCTCGATGTATTCGTTCATGGCACGCAGTTGCCGCGGCGAAGGAGGGTCGTCTTCCAGAAAGATCTCCTTCAGTCGGACGGCCCCCAGGGGGCGGGAAAAGGCCAGGCGCAGGCGCCCATCGGCGGCGGAAATCAGTTCGGCGCTGCCGCCGCCGATATCCAGGATGAGAACACGCTTGCCGTCCTGCGGCCAGGAGCTTTCTACCCCCAGGTGGATCAAGCGCGCTTCTTCCCGTCCCGAGATCAACTCGACAGGCGTGCCGGCCGCAACCGATGCACGCGCGAGAAACTCGCGTTGGTTACTGCTGTCGCGGATGGCGCTGGTGGCGACGGCGCGGACTCCCGCCACTTCCAGCTTGCGGTACAACGACGCCATGCGAGTGAGCACGGCGCAGGTGCGCTCTATGGCATCCTCGCTGGCGGAGCCGTTGCGGAAGACGCTTTCTCCCAGGCGTGTGACCTCGCGGTCGGATGCGAGGATGCGCGGCGGCTGGCCGGACACGACCTCGGCAGCCTCCATGCGGATTGAGTTGCTGCCGATATCGATAGCGGCGTAGAGGGGCACAGAACTAACGTAACAGGGATTAGGGACCGGGAGTGCAGCCCCACTGCGACAACCCCGCGGCTAATCACGTGAACAGGCTGCAAGCCGGGAGCTGATCGTTGACCGCTACTTCTCCAGCGCCAGATCCGCCGCCTGCTCCATGGTCTTCACGTAGTGGATCTGCATTTCACCGATCTGCTCGCTCTTCAGATCTTCCCGCACGTTCACTTCGTTTTCCGCCGGCAGAATCACTGCCACGATTCCGCTGCGCTTGGCCGCCAGCACCTTCTCCTTGATGCCGCCTACGGGAAGAACCTGGCCGGTCAAAGTGATTTCTCCAGTCATGGCGAGATTGGGCCGGATGCGCCGGTCCGTGAGCATGGAGAGCAGCGCCGCGGCCATGGTGATGCCGGCGGATGGCCCATCTTTGGGGATGGCGCCGGCGGGCACGTGGATGTGGATGTCGCTGGTCTTGAAGAGATCGGGGTCAATGCCATATCTGGTGGCGTTCGCGCGCACCCAGGTGAGCGCCGCCTGCACGGATTCCTGCATCACCGGCCCAAGCTGTCCGGTCATGATGAGCCCTTTGTTCCCTCCGGGCATGCGGCCCGCTTCGATGAACAGCACGTCGCCACCGACCGGAGTCCAGGCGAGGCCCACGGCCACGCCGGGGCGGCTGGTGCGCTCCGCCGCTTCGGCATCCGGGCGGAAGCGCGGCGCGCCGAGGTCCTTTTCAATGAGTTCAGGCGTCACCTCCATGCGCTCCCTGCTTACGGTCGTGGGTTCAGCGGGTTGCGATGCGGCACCGGGTACTGCCGGGCTGGTTAACTCCGCGATGCGGCGCGCCTGCTTGCGGCACATGGTTCCGATCTCGCGCTCCAGGCTGCGTACCCCGGCCTCTCGCGTGTAACGGCGGATCAGGAAGCGGATAGCTTCATCGGTGAAATGGATATCGGTCTCGGGCTCCAGGCCGTTCTCTTTGATCTGGCGAGGTACCAGATAGCGGAACGCAATGATCACCTTCTCCTGCTCGGTGTAGCCTTCGAGCGGAATAATCTCCATACGGTCGCGCAGAGCGTCCGGTACAGGATCGAGAACGTTGGCGGTGGTGATGAACAGGACCTTGGAGAGATCGAACGGAACGTCGAGATAGTTATCGCGGAAGGTGGAATTCTGCTCGGGGTCGAGCACTTCCAGCAGAGCCGAAGCCGGATCGCCGCGGAAATCGCGGCCGAGCTTGTCCACTTCGTCCAGCATGAAAACGGGATCGTTTACCGCGGTTCTCCGCAGCGCCTGCACGATCTGGCCGGGAAGCGCGCCGATATAGGTGCGCCGGTGGCCGCGGATTTCGGCTTCGTCGTGCATGCCGCCGAGAGAAATGCGGGCGAACTTCCGGCCCAGTGCGCGCGCAATGGAGCGGCCCAGCGAAGTCTTCCCAACGCCCGGGGCTCCGACAAAGCACAGGATCGGGCCCTTCAGCACCGGCTTGAGCTGCAGCACGGCCAGGTAATCGAGAATTCTGTTTTTGACCTTCTCCAGGTCGTAGTGATCTTCGTCGAGGATTTCGGCGGCCCGTTTGACGTCGATAGGCGATCCCGAGGACGTACTCCAGGGCAGTGTGGCCATCCACTCCAGATATGTGCGCGTGATGCCGTATTCCGGGGAAGCCTGCGGCATGGCGGAGAGGCGCTTCAGCTCGCGCATCGCCTCCTTTTTTACTTCCTCGGGCATCCCGGCGGATTCCAGTTTCTGGCGTAGCTCCTCAACGTCCTTGGCGGCCTCGTCGGTTTCGCCGAGCTCCTTCTGGATCGCCTTCAACTGCTCGCGCAAATAGAATTCACGCTGCGATTGCGAGAGCTGACCCTGCACCTGCGACTGGATGCGGCTGCGGAGTTCGAGCAGTTCGAGCTCGCGAGTGAGATGGCGATGCATTTCATTGAGGCGCTCGCGGCCGTCGGTCATTTCGAGGAGCCGCTGCCGCTCGGGGGCGGAAAGCGAAGGCAGGTTGCCGGCTGTGAAATCGGCCAGGCGGCCGGGCTCGGTGACGCCGGCGGCGGTGGTGGCGAGATCATCGGAAAGATTGGGCGAGCCGGCCACGATCTGCTGGAAAAGGCTCAGCACGTTCTGGCGCAGCGCCTCGATTTCCGGCGTCATAGGCGGTTCGATATCGGCGAGCCGCTCCACCTGAGCGCGCAGATAAGGATCGGTGGAGGTGTAGTGGACCGTGCGGATGCGCGAAACTCCTTCGCAGAACAGAAGCAAGTTGTCCTTCGGCACGCGCAGCACTTTGTGCAGAACGCAGAGGGTGCCCACTGGATGCATGTCGGTGGGGCCGGGGACGTCGATGCGGGGGTCCACCTGGGTGATCACGCCAAGGGTACGATTTTCACCCAAAGCCTGTACCAGCGCGATCGAACTGGGGCGGCCAATCGTGATCGGAGACAGAGCGCCGGGAAAGATAACGGTGTCGCGAACCGCGAGGATCGGCACTTCTTCGACCAGCGTCTGCTCTTCGGCCGCGGGCGGGGGAGCCGATTCGGATTCGACGGGCATGCCCTCAGTGTAGCCTTTAGTCACAGGCTAAAGCAGTGCGGAAACTGCCGGGGATAGCCTTGGGCCGGCGGGCCTGCTCCGCTACGCGCCCTTGGGGTAGGATCCCAGCACGCGCAGAAAATCGGCCAGTTCGCCCAGGTGGCGGAGGGCGTTTTCGGCGCTGGGCGAATCCACACGTCCGAGAAAGTCCACGTAAAAGACGTACTCCCAGGGACGCCCGCGCAACGGACGAGACTCGATTTTGGTGAGATTCAGATCGCGCAGGGCGAAGGCGCTGAGGGCGCGAAACAGCGCGCCGGGAACGTTGCGCGTGCTGAATACCAGGGACGTCTTCCAGTGCGTGCTGCTATCTGCCGCCACCGGGTGCCGGCGCGCGTACTCGGGGCGGCGAAGAAGGAAGAAGCGGGTGAAATTGCGGCGGTCGCTCTCAATGGAGCGCCGCAGAATGCGTGCGCCGTAGATTTCGGCGGCAACCGAGGAGGCTATGGCGCCCGAATCCTGCGCCCCCTCTTCCATGATCATCTTCACGCTGCCGGCGGTGTCATAGTACGGGATGCGCTCAATCTGCGGATTGGCCGCGAAAAAATCCAGGCACTGGTTAAGGGCCACCGGGTGGGAATAGACGCGGCGGATTTTCGCAAACGGGACACCGGGCCGGGCCATCAGGTTGTGCACGATACGCACGCTGGTCTCCGCCACGATGGGCAGTTCGAAGGTCTGCAGATGGTCGTAATTTTCGTGGACGGAGCCCGCCAGCGTGTTTTCGATCGGCACCACCGCGCCGGTGACGCGGCCCGATTTTAGCGCCTGGAAAACATCTTCGAAGCGCTCGCAGGGCAGAAAGGAAGGTTTCGGTCCGGCGAGTTTGCGCGCCGCCTCCTCGCTGAAGGCGCCCCGCGCGCCCTGGAAGGCGATCAGATTGGAGGATTTCGGTTTCATGTTATTTGCCCTCCCACCGCCGGATTTTGTCATCGGCCAGGCCGAGGAGGTCGAGCACACGGTCTACGCTATGATCCACCACGTCCATCACGGTCTGGGGATGATTGTAAAAGCCGGGAATGGGCGGGGCGATGATGGCGCCCATTTCCGCCAGCGCCGTCATACTGCGCAGATGGCCGAGGTGAAACGGCGTCTCGCGCACCATCAGGATCAGGCGGCGGCGCTCTTTGAGCGTGATATCGGCGGCGCGGACCAGCAGGTTGTCGCTGATGCCGGCGGCAATCGCGGACATGGTGTGAATGGAGCAGGGCGCGATTACCATAGCATCGGTGGGATACGAGCCGCTGGCCAGCCGGCTGCCGATATCTTCAAGCGGATAGGAATGATGCGCCAGTGCCTTAACCTCAGCCGCCGTCTTGCCGGTCTCGAGGTACAGCGTCTTTTC
The DNA here is from genome assembly GCA_035508655.1 of Bryobacteraceae bacterium. Lineage (GTDB taxonomy): Bacteria > Acidobacteriota > Terriglobia > Bryobacterales > Bryobacteraceae > DATGMB01. The sequence goes on along the minus strand of DATJMP010000325.1, from coordinate 21,863 downwards.
GCCGGAGCGGGTCACGATGAGGTGGATTTCCACCTGCGGCTGCGCACGCAGGCGCCCGAGCAGACGCAGACCGTAAATGACGCCGCTCGCGCCGGAAATGCCGAGGACGATTCTCAAGGGAGGATCATAGCACGAGTGTTCAGAAGCTGCCCGAGTTAGGAGCGCCGCCCTTAGGGCTTTCGCGGCGCACTTGTCTTCTTACACTTCCAGCTCGATCCCCGAGGTCCGCAAGGCGCGCCACCCACCATCGAGCGAAATCGCGTTGGTATAACCCATTTTCTGGAGGTTATCCGCCACCAGCGCGGAACGGAAGCCGCCGCCGCAATAGAGCACGAGGCAGGCGTCTTTGTCGGGAATCTTCGTTTCGATGTCCCGTTCGATGATTCCCTTGCTCAGATGCATCGCGCCTTTGACGCGGCCCTGGTTCCACTCGCTCTCTTCACGGGTATCGATCAGGATGTGAGGTTCACCTGATTCGAGCATGCGCTTATAGCCCTCGACATCGATCTGGCGGACGCGGGATTTGGCGTCATCGGCGAGTTTCAGAAATCCAGGGTTGTGTTGGTGAGCCATAAGTTCAAACCGGTTCCTCTCCCTTGCGGCCGGCAGCCAGGAAGGCTACTCCGCACGCCGGATCTTAGCGCCGGCGCCAGCGAGCTTGGATTCGATTTTCTCATAGCCGCGATCGATGTGGTAGACGCGGTCGATAACGGTGTCGCCGCGGGCCACCAGCGCGCCGAGCACGAGGGCGGCGCTGGCGCGGAGGTCGGAGGCGATCACGCCGGCGCCAGTCAGCTCGCGCCGTCCGGCCACGATCGCCTGGCGCCCGTCCACGCGGATGTTGGCGCCCATCCGGGCCAATTCCAGTGCGTGCATGAAGCGGTTTTCAAAAATGCGCTCTTCGATGATGGCGATCCCTTCGGCTTGGGTCATCAGCGCCATGTACTGGGCCTGGAGATCGGTGGCGAAGCCGGGATACTCTTCAGTGGTCATATCCACGGAGCGAAGAGCGCCGCCGTCGCGCACGCGCAGCGTCGTCGCGTCCGGCCGGCTGACGGCCACACCTGCCTGCTCCAGTTTGGAGACCAGCGCGGCCAGGTGCCCGGGATCGCAGCCGGTCACTGCCACGTCGCCGCGGGTAATGGCGGCGGCGAGCACGAACGTTCCGGCCTCGATGCGATCGGGGATGATGGTGTGCGACGCCCCGCCAAGGCGGGCGACGCCCCGAATGCGAATTTCCGACGTGCCCGCTCCCTCGATTTGCGCGCCCATTTTGGTGAGGAGCGCGGCCAGGTCCGAGACTTCCGGCTCGCGGGCGGCATTGCGGAGCACGGTTTCACCCTGTGCCAGCACGGCGGCCATCATGAGGTCTTCGGTGCCAGTCACGGTAATTCGGTCGAAGAGGACATTGGCGCCCTTCAGACCTTCCGGCGCCACCGCCTCGATGTAACCGTATTCCTGCGTCACCCGCGCGCCAAGCCGTTCCAGCCCGAAAATATGAAGGTTGATCGGACGCGCACCGATCGCGCAGCCACCGGGCAGCGAAACACGCGCCCGCCCGCAGCGCGCCACCAGCGGGCCCAGCACCAGGCTCGAAGCGCGCATGGTCTTGACCAGTTCATAGGGCGCCTCGGGACTGACGATCTGCCGGGCGTGCAGACGGACCGATTCGCCGTCGGTTTCCATTTGCGCGCCGATATCCACCAGCAGCCGCTGCATAGTGCGGATATCGCGCACCCTTGGGATGCGGCAGAGCGTCACCGGCTCATCGGTGAGCAGGGCCGCCGCCAGCGCCGGAAGGGCGGAATTCTTAGAGCCGGATACCGGGATTTCGCCTTCTAGCGGAACCCCGCCGGTGATGACAAACTTATCCATTTAGTGCCTTCGTAATATTCCCATGCGCGGCAGCCACCCGCCGCTCGGCTTCGGTTCGCCCATCGCCCGTTTTGGCCATGACGATCGCTGTGCGGACGCTGTTGCCGGCCTGTTCCAGCAACTCGGATGCTCGCGCGTACGGCACGCCGCCCGCCTGCGCCACAATGCGCCGGGCACGGTCAAGCAGCTTAACGTTGGTCGGCTGCACGTTGACCATAAGGTTGCCGTAGACATAACCCAGCCGGATGAACGCACCCGTTGACAGCATGTTGAGTACCATCTTCTGGGCGGTGCCGGCCTTCAATCGCGTGGAACCGGTCAGGATCTCCGGGCCGGGGAGCGGCGTGATCGGGATTTCCACCGAGCGGGCAAGATCAGAATCGGGCGAGCAGCTGATACCTATGGTCACCGCGCCCATCCGCCGGGCCTCGGCCACCGCGCCCAGAACGTAGGGCGTACGGCCCGAGGCGGCGAGAGCCGCCAATACGTCCGAGGCGGTGAAGCCGCGCGCGTGCAAGTCGCGGGCGCCTGCGGCCGGATCGTCCTCGGTAGCTTCCGTGGCACGAGTGAGTGCGCGTTCGCCTCCGGCGATGATTCCTTGCACCGTTTCGGGCGAGACGCCAAAAGTGGGCGGGCACTCGGAGGCGTCGAGAACCCCGAGGCGGCCACTCGTGCCGGCGCCAATGTAAAAAAGTCGACCTCCAGACGAAAGTGCGGCGGCAATCGTATCCACCGCGCGGGCGATGGCCGGGATTTCGCGCTCCACGGCGTCCGCCACGCGCTGGTCCTCGGCATTGATGATCCGCAGCATTTGCTCGGTCGAAACGGCTGCAATCGACGCCGACGCGGGGTTAGATTGTTCTGTCAAAAGACGATCGAGGCTGGCCATGAATTTTCGCGGAAGCGGACCGGCGTGCACCGGGCCTTACTTGTAGTGTCTCACTTAGAACAATGGCCGGGTGGTTGCCCGATTTCGGGCGGGTAGACACCATGCTTCACTGGACACTAATTTTCCTGATCATTGCGATTATCGCCGGTATCCTGGGGTTTGGCGGAATCGCGGGAGCGGCCGTTGGGGTGGCCAAGATTCTGTTCTTCCTGTTCCTGGTCATCTGGCTGATTGCTCTGTTCGTCGGCAGACGGGCTGTGTAAGAATTGCCGGGGGCAACCGGGAAGGACAAGCGCCATTTTTGGGTCCGAAAGGGATGGCTGCGCCAAGTAACGGCGTGAGCCATCCCAGCCCCCTACAACTGCTCCTCCACCATAAACTGCTCGAACCTTCCGTCGGGCAAAAGGTAAACATTCAATCCAACCGTCTTCTTCGCGAATTCCGCGCGATAGGAGCGGTGGATCATGCCGCCGCGCAGGTTCTCGCCTGCCGCGGTTACTGTTTTCAGCTTTCCGAGGGATGTGAGCGAGGTGGCGAAATCCCGCAGCGCCGCAGGCGTGAAGTACGAATTGGCGTTGTCGGTGAACAGTGCGCGGTCGATCCGTCCCTTCCGCAAGTCTTCCAGAATCGCCCGGACCTGTGCCGTGTTTTTCGCGGATGCCGCGGGCTGCTCCGGGAGCAGCAGAATGGTTGCGATCTGGCGCGTCAGCGGCCCCACCAGGCTGACGCCGTCCTCATTCGAGAGCACGACCACCGCGGCGTGCCGCGTAGGGTAGATGGCGTTGGAGGAGAGGAAGCCGGAGACCTCGCCGCTATGCTCGAGTTCGGGGATGCCGTGGAAATCGAGGACGTCGAGCCCGAGGGCGTAGTGGGTGAGATCGCCGTTCGTCAGTCGTGTCTCGCGAGTGAATTCCTCGTAGGAGCGCGGCGAGAGGATCTTTTTTTCAAGAAATGCCATGTCCCACTTGGCAAGATCCGAAGGCGTCATGGCCAGATTGCCGGCCGCATAATACCAGCCCGAGGCTTCGCGGCCGACCGGACGCGGCGGGCCGAGCGCAAACCGCGTGTAGGCGACGGCGTCTTCCGGCCGGAAAGGCGGCCATGGGGCGGCGGATTCCATACCGAGCGGCCGGAAGATCCGATCGTGGAGAAATTCCGGCAACGGCTGGCCGGCTACCTTTTCGAAAATCAGCCCGGCCAGTACGAAATTGGTGTTACTGTACTGCCACTTCGTTCCCGGCTCGAAGTTGAGCGGTTTCTTTGCCCATCCGTCAATCACGAAGGAGGCGCTGACGGGTCTGGTCCAATCGGGAATCAGATAATCCTGCGGCGCGTAATCTTCGTAGCCTGAGGTGTGAGACAGCAGCTGGCGGATGGTGATCTCGTTGGCGCGGGTGAGATTGGGAAAGTATTTGGCGACGGGATCGTCGAGCGAAAGCTTCCCTTCCTCCTGGAGCAGGAGCAGCGCGGCCACGGTGAACTGCTTGGTGACGGAGCCGACTGCGTAGCGCGTATGGACGTCGGCCGTCCGGTGCGACGCGAGGTCGGCCAAGCCGAACCCTTGCGCAAAGGCGAGTTTGCCGTCTTTCACCACGGCCACCGAAACGCTGGGCGCACCGCTCTCCTTGAGCGCGGTAGTGATCTTGTCCGTAAGACGCGAATTCAAGTCTGCGGCCGGCCACGCCGGAGCCAGCAGCAGAAAGAAAGAGAGATAAAAGCGCTTAGTCATGGTGCAAAATTCGGAATCTATATTTTAGGCCACGGATAAACGCAGATAAACACGGATCATCGGGGGGCCGAATGTGGGGCGGCGTTTCCGCCTGCCAACCCATCACGCATGGAGGGCAGAATGACATTCTGCGGGCGATCGGCAATCGCCCCCTTCGCCGATTACCAATCGGCCCGAAGGTTGCCAACCGGCTGCCAACCTGCCCCACCTCGCAGTGCCTCCGCGTTCTCCGGTCTCTGTGCGGAATCCTCGCTCACGCCTTGAGCGCCCCGCCCTTGCGCTCCACAGCCTTCGGCCCATCTCCAGGCACGAAGAAATCCTGCCACGTCAGACCGCACTCATGGATCATCTGGATGCCGTACTCGGCACGCTTCAGATCTTCCGGGCCGGTATTGTTGCTGCCGAAGGTGAATTTGGCTCCGGCCGCTTTGAACATTTTGATGAAGGACGCGCTGGGCAGCCGGTAGCGATTGTTAATCTCGATGGCGACGCCGTTTGAAACCGCCGCGGAGATCACCTTCTTTCGGCGGGCATCGGTCCACAGGGTTTCGTAATCCTTGGCGAGCTGATCCGGAAGATAGGTCGGGTTGGCGTAAATATCGATCGGCTCGTGGCTGAGAATGCCGACGGCACGGTCCACCAGCGTGTCCATGAATTCCTGCTGGTCGGCAATGGTGCCGATCTCCTCGGGGATCCAGGTTCGCATGCGGCGGCCATGGTTATCGGTCCACGTCATGGAATCGGTGAAGATGTAATCGAACAGCGCGGCGGCGCGGCGTGAGAACATCTGCGTCCATTCGCGCCCTTCAGCCTGCATGGCGATAAACACCGGCTGGCCCTTGAGGCTCTCGACAAACTGGCGCGCGGCCTCGTCGTTTTCGGTGGGGAAGCCCTGGCCGCAGTTGACGGCGATCCCATACTCGATGCCATCCCGCATGGATTTCGCAATCACCTGCTCCAGCGTGAGACCGCCCTTCAGGTGCACGTGGTAATCCACCATCGGGTAATTGTGGCGGCCCAGATTGATGATGTCGCGGAAGGTTTCGTCCACCTGGGGAGCGGCCGTGGGGGTGGGTGTGTCATCCGGCAGCGGGCGGACGCGGACCGAGCGGAACAGGGCGCGGCTGCCGTTGTTGTGGCATTGGAGAGCGAACGTGCCGCGGTCAAGGAAGCGCTCGCGCTCGCCGCCGGCGGGAAGGATGGGCGGCGTCGGCTCGGTGTAGTCCACCACCAGCATGCCATTCAGCCGGATCTGCACATTCTTGCCGCGCACCAAGGCGTGGATACGAAACCACTGGTCGTCGGCAATGAATTGCCTGTAAACGTTGCGCAGTCCGTAGAGCGACCCGGTCTTCTTGCGCTCGCGGTAGGAGCCTTCGCCGGTGGCGGTGTTATTGATCTGAATTTCGAAGCCCTTCTCCGGGAAACCGGTCTCCTGGTAAGCGGTGTGAAAGTAGACGCCGGAGTTGCAGCCGGGGCGAGCCAGAGCTTCCACTTCGAGTTCGAAATTGCGAAACATGGCGCCGTTCACCGGACCGTGATAGAACAGATGCGAGCGCGGACCGTCGGCCGCCAGGCAGCCTTCTACGACTTTCCAGGAGGCCTTGTTTTCACTGGGACGCCAGTTCTCAAGCGAGCGGCGATCAAAGAGCTCGATCCAGCCATTTTCGGCCGCGGGCAGGCAGCCGATGGCGGACAGGGCGCCGATAAACGCGCGCCGAGTGGGCGAGGTAGGCACAGGCTTAGTATAAGTCCCCTTGAGCATCCCCCGCCCCTGCGGCAGTTCTAGCCGGAAGATGTTGCGGCGGGCACCCATAATTCGCCGGGGGCTACAAGGCCCGCACGGACCGAATGCCCTGATCCTCCAGCACCACCGCCATTTTCTTCAGGGCCAGCTTATGGATTTGCGAAACGCGGCTTTCGTTTACGCCGATGGCGTCGCCGATCTCTTTCATGGTCATCTCGTTGGTGTAATACAGGAAGACGACTTTCTGGTAGCGTTCGGGAAGAGTACCGATGGCGCGGGCGAGCGTGCTGGAAAGCTGTCGGTGCTCGCAAATGCGGTCAGGCCGATAGTCCGGCCGCGCGGCAATTTCTTCCGCGGTTTCGGGCACCGGGTTCGAGTGGGACGCGGTCAGGCCCATCGTCCGCATTTCGGCCATTAACTGGCGCCAACGCTCCGCGCTCACACCGATGGCATCCGCCATCTCGTTTTCATTCGGAGCCCGGCCCAGACGCGCGGTCAGATCGCGTGCGGCCGCTTCCACCTGTTTCTGCCGGTGGCGCAGATCTCGGGAAGCCCAGTCGAGCTGGCGCAGGCTGTCGAGAATCGCGCCCTTGATGCGGTGCTTGGCATAAGCTGGGAAGGCAACCTTTTTCGTGCCGTCGTACTTGCCGACGGCATCGAAGAGGCCCAGCACGCCGGCATGCACCAGGTCGTCCAAATCCACGTGCACGGGCAGGTTTTCGTGGACGCGAATGGCAATGGCTTTGACCAGCGGCAGGTTCTCCAGCACGATCTGGTCGCGCCGTTCTTCCGAAATTTGATGGCGTTTAGACACACGGGTAGCGGGCATGTTCTGGACCTCGTTTTTTTCAATGGGTGATTCGCAGCCTTGATGGACTGCGCCCGCTAAGAGTGCAACCTTAGTTCCACAGGTTTTAAGGTCCTAAACACTTAATTTTGAATACCTGGGCTGTTTCAGATTGAAACAGCGTTTCAGATTGAAACGCGCCGACGTTTCAATTTGACAGAGGCTGTCAAACCATTGACAACGAGCGCCGCAACCTGCCTATTCCGCGTCGCGGCGGGCCATGTAGTGGATGGCGGTGCGGAGGGCGAGGCCGGCAAGAAAGATCAGGGTGGCGAGGCGGATCTTGCCGTCGAGCGTAAACGCTGACAGCAGGCCCAGGCCGGCGAAAGCTGCCAACGCCCTTTGGAAGCGCTGCTTGAGATTGCTGCTATCGATCATTGGCGGGGCATGTTGTAGGCAAAGTTAAACTGCAGGACGATGCGGTCGCCCTTGAATTCGGCGGGCAGGGGTGGGAAGGGAACCGAGGCGCTGATGCCGGCTACGGCGGCGCGGTCAAGCGGGTCGGTACCGGAAGAGGCCGCGATCACCAGTTTCGGCACGCGGCCGTCGCGGGCGATGGAGAACTGGATGGCCACCTTGCCGCGCCTTCCCAGCTTGGTGACGCTTTCCGGCAGGATGTTCATCCAGTTGCGCCGGACAGTGGCCAGAATCTGCGTAAGATACGGTCGGAAATCGATACCTAGCGGATTGCTGAGCATCTGGATGTTGCTGGCCTGGCTGGCGGGCGCGGCAGGCAGGTTGATTCCGCCGCCGATGCCGCCAATCGCGGATTCGGTATCGTCCCCGACGGTGAGTCCATCGGCGGAGTTGTTGTGGGCGGCCTGGTGGATGGCGTCAGCCACGGGCGAATTACCCGGGATGGGAACCTTCCCGCGACCGTCGGAAACGCGCGTCTGCGAACCCGGATTCTCAAAGGTCAGCTTCGGTTTTTCTTCGGTTTGAATCTGTGGCGGGGGAGGCGGCGGGGTGGCCACGGGCAGCGGTGGCAGATCGGCCTTCACCGGCGGCGGAGCGGAGGCCAACAGTTTGGGTGGCTCGGGAAGCGGAGTCGACGCGACTTTGGGGGCGGGCGCTGGAGGAAGAGCCATCGGACGCGGCGTAGCCGGATGCAGAACCGGCGGCGGGGTGACCGGCGCCTGCAACCGCGGGCGCGGTTGCACCTCGGCGGCATTGAACTCCTTGGTGATTTTGGCCGTATTCGGCGCCTTCTGGGTCAGCGTGGTGAGCGGCTCGATGAGCGTCGTCACATGATGTACTGGCTCGGGAGGAGGAGGCTGGAAAGGCTCTTTTGGAAGCAGCAGAAGAACGGTCACCGCCGACACGTGAAGCACAACGGAAAGAACGGCGGCCTTACGCGAGCGCTCGCGCCGGCCGGGTTCGGCCCATTCAGTGAGCAGGTGAAGCCCTGGGTCTGCGGGCGGCTGAGCTACGGTTTCCATCCTGCTTCTGCCAGAGATCGCGAGACTAATTCCGAGTGCTCCCTGATTCTATCAAGAATAGACAGAGCTACTCCTAGTGTTAGACGCGCGGCAGAACCGGAGCATTTCGGGAATTTCCGAGTTTCTGAGCTGGAAAGAAAGGCTTCCAATTGAAGCTGGAGGGGTTCGGCGCGGGTGACCGAAGCCTGCTCGAAACCGATCTGCCGGCCGGCGCCCACGGAGAAGATCGCCAGGTCCTGGCGGGTGTAGTCGAGCGACAGGTACTGCCGCGGCTGAAACAAGCGCAGCTTGCGGACGCGCTCGGTGGAGATGCGGCTGGCTGTAAGATTGGCGATGCAACCGTTCGGGAACTGCAGGCGAACGTTGGCGATATCGACTTTTTCGGAAAGGATCTGAACCCCGGCGGCGCGGATTTCAGCCGGCTCGGCGCCCGCCAGAGAGAGGACGATATCCACATCATGGATCATCAAATCTAAAACCACATCGACATCCAGGCTGCGCGGGCTGAAGAGGTTCAGGCGGTGAATCTCGAAGAAGAGGGGAAGACGGGCGCGGCGCTCCAGTTCGGTCACGGCCGGGTTGAACCGCTCCAGGTGGCCGACCTGCAGAATTCGGCCATGGCGCTCCGCCGCTTCGATGATGCGGGAAGCGGTAGCCAGGTCCGGCGCGATAGGCTTTTCCACCAGAACGTCGATGCCGGCTTCAAGCAGTGGACAGGCGACTTCGGCGTGAGCGGCGGTGGGAACAGCGATGATGGCCGCATCCACCTGGCCGATTACGTCGCGGGCATCCGAGAGGGGCTGCGCGCCGTAGAGCGCGGCGACTTCGGCCGCGCGGGCGGGGTCGATATCTACGACGTAGGCAAGCCGGGCACGCGGCGATTCGTGAATCACCCGCGCATGATTGCGCCCGAACTGGCCCGCGCCGATCAGTGCAAGACGGTGTGGCATGAGCTAAGAATTCACCACCGGGACGCCGAGGCGCCGGGAACTACAATCCGATAATCGCAATGCCCGCATCATTGGCGGCCTCCAGCATCTGGTTCTTATCGAGCATCAGCGTGCGGCCGGCCTCTATGGCCAAAGTGCTGGTGTTGGTTTCGCGCATGACGGGAATCGTGGAAAGGCCGACCACGGGAACATCGAAGAGCAAGTGTTCGCGGCGCCGCGCGGCTTTCACCAGCGTCAGCCGGCGGCCATTCGCCAGGGAGGCGGCGCGGCGGAGCATGGCGTCCGTCCCTTCCATGGCTTCCAGCGCGACGCAGGCGCGCTCGCAAATGGCGGCGCTCTGTCCGACGTCAAAGCCGGCCAGCGCATTGGCCACGCGCGCGCCGTACTGAATATCGGAAAGCTCCTCCTTATCCGGCTTGCGCGCTGTAAGGACGCCTTCGGCGGCCAGCAGCGGCTTCAAAAGAAATGTGGAATCACGAAGCTGAATGCCCTCGTCCGCCAGCACCTTGACGACGCCCATGATCAGGCCGTCGGTATTTTTGGAAGGCAGCGAGGCGAGCAGCTTCACCAGCCGCCAGTCGGGGCGGATGGAGGAGAAGATCTTGGCGTGCTTCACCTGTCCGCACATCATGACGTCCCCGATACCTTCCTGCTTGCAAATTTCGATCAGCTTGCTGAGTTGGCCAAGGGAAATCCAATGGATGCGCGAAGCCGTCAATTCAAGTTCGCGCGCGGCCTCTTCCTGGATGGCGATTACGGTGACGTCGAGCCCGAGTTGCCGGGCGCTCTCCAGCGCCAGTAGCGGGAAACGCCCGTTGCCCGCGATCATGCCGTAGCGCGCGCCAGGATTCACGCCACACCACCGTAGCGCAAGCCTCCGGCTTGCCATGCCGGCGTCCTTGCCGGCATCCCGGACCCGTGCGACGCCGGCACGAATGCCGGCTTGGCCGCCTGGAAAGGCGGCGCTACGGAGGCGGGGATTACAGCTTTCCTCATTTGTGCACGCCGCGCTCCGAAGAGCGGATAAATTCAATCAACTCGTCGATTTGCTGGCAGGGAGGGACTTCGGCGCGGATGCGTTCAATCGCCTGGGTGGTGTTCAACTGGGCGCGAGTCAGCAGGCGAAACGCCGTTTGCAGCGCTTCGATCACGGATTTATCGAAGCCGCGGCGGGCCAGGCCAATGGCGTTGGCGCCGTAAACTTCGAGCTCCGGCTTGTTGCTGGTGAGCGAGAACGGCATCACGTCCTGCTTGATGATGCTGTACGGGCCGATGAAGGCATGGCGGCCGATGCGGCAGAACTGATGGACGCCGCTGAACGGCGCCACATCCGCCCAATCCTCGATGATCACGTGGCCGGCGAGACCGGTGCTGTTGCCAAGAATGACGTGGTCGCCGATGCGGACATCGTGGGCCACATGGGCGTAAGTCATGAGCAGGTTGTCGCTGCCGATGGAAGTGACGAGGCCGCCGCCCTGTGTGCCTCGGTGGATCGTGACGAATTCGCGGATGCGATTGCGATGCCCGATGCGCGTTTCCGCCCGCTCGCCCTTGTATTTCAGATCCTGCGGAGCCACCCCGATGCTGGAATACGGGAAAAAGATGTTGTCTTCACCGATCCGGGTGGGGCCTTCCAGATAAACGTGGGCCATGAGGCGCGTGCGCGCGCCGATCTCCACCTCCGCACCGATTACGCAATAGGGGCCGATTTCGGCGGTGTCTGCAATGCAGGCTGCGGAATCGACGATAGCCGTAGGATGGATCAGCATCTCAGGCTTCGGCGGGAACCGGCCGGACCTGCCCCGCTTCTTGAGCGGCCTGCTTTTCTTCCTTATCGGCGAGCTTGCACATGACTTCCGCTTCGGCCACAACCTGACCATCCACCGTGGCCACGCCGGCCATTTTGGCCACGCTGGCCTTGCGCTTGATCACCTTCATTTCCATGCGCAGCGCATCGCCCGGAACCACGGGGCGGCGGAAGCGGGCGTTTTCGATGGCCACGAGAAGCACCAGCTTCTGATGCCGGTCGCCGATGCTCTTCAGCACCAGCACGCCGGCGGTCTGCGCCATAGCTTCCACGATGAGCACGCCAGGCATCACCGGAAAATCGGGGAAATGGCCCTGGAAAAACGGCTCGTTGGCGGTTACGTTCTTGATCCCGACAATACGTTCGGGGTCCATTTCGATGATGCGGTCCACCAGCAGAAATGGATAACGATGCGGCAAAATATCACGAATCTCGTTGATATCCAGGATGGCCATGGAAGTGCTCATTATCGCACGCTGCGCCTGATCTTTTGGCCCGGAAGCCGCCAAAGGCCGGGGCTTTTCCGGCTTTCGAGCGATCTCCCCGATGCGGTCGACTTCGCGCCGCCCGTCTCAATTTGCCGTCGGCCTTTCCACGTGCTCGATGGTGTAGACTTCCAGCAGCCCCTTCCCCGGTGCGAGCTTCAGCCCCAGCCGGTCCATGATCACGAACAGCGTGGGGCGGGCCGGATCGGCCATGGCAAGGGCTTCGGCGCTGGGCGGTGTGCCGTCAGGCGCGGGTGGCTGAGGCGCCATGCGAACCCAGCCCTCGGTATCGACTTCATAAAGCCCGGTCAAGCCCGTCCGGTCCAGCAGCGGCCGGTCGGACCAGTTCTCCGCGTAATGCGCTATGTCCGAAATCGTGACCGCTTTCCCGTGCAGGCCGCGGCCGATCCCGCCGTTCAGCTCATGGCAAGGCGGCTGGATCGCAGCCGTCATGCATTCGCTTTCCTGCACCGCCCCCGGCTTCAGCTTCGGCCCGTTTTTCGCCACGGTTAGCGTGTAAACGGGCAGGTCCTTGACCGAACGGCGAAGTTGTAACTGGAAACGATCGGCGAGCAGCGCCTGGAGCATCAGCTTGATTCTTCGGGTGCGGTTCTCGGAGGTCATTTCCGGCGGCAATGCGCCCGCCGTGGCTTCGATGTCGTACGGTTCGGATCGCACCCACTCCGGGCCGCCGCTGAGCCGCTCCGATAGCGATTGGAACGGGAGACCGTACGCCTGGGCAATGACGATGTACAACGGCACGTTGACCAGGTGAACGCGGCCGGAAGGCAGAATCTGAAATACCACGGTTCGCGGATTCCCTTCGCGGTGGGCCTTCACGGACGCCGCTTCAAACGACGGTGCCGTCTGCGATCGCAGGAGCATTACAGGAGTGACGACCGCGATAAACAAACATCTCATTTCCCCTCCATGCCGCATTTAGACGCCACCGCGGAGTCTCGAGTGCCTGCCAATTCGAGCCGCAACCGGGAGTTATCATGGTCCGATCGTGGATCCCATCCTCTCTTATATTCAAGCTCGTCAACCGGAAATTGTCGCCCTGACCCGAAAATTCGTGGAATGCGAATCGCCCAGCGACGCGCCGGAAGCCGTCAACCGGTTTGTCGAACTGGTGGCGGATAGCGCCGCTCCGTTCGGCAAGGTGAGAACGGTGGCCGACGGCAGATACGGTAAACACCTGGTCTGCGAGATGAGTCTGCCCGGCAGGCGCAAGCAGGGGCAGATTCTGGCGCTTGGGCATTCGGACACTGTGTGGCCACTCGGCACACTCGCCTCCATGCCCTTCCGCGAGAAGGAAGGCCGGCTTTGGGGACCGGGCGTGCTGGATATGAAAGCCGGCATCGTGTTTTTCCTGTTCGCAGTGCAGGCCATGCGGGAAATGGATTTGCCTGCCCGTTCGAAAGTTCTGCTGCAACTGAATTCCGATGAAGAGGTGGGTAGCACGAGCTCGCGGGCGCTTACGGAAAAAAACGCGGCACGCAGCCATACCGTTCTGGTGCTGGAACCGGGAACTGGTCTCGAAGGAAAACTGAAGACCGCGCGCAAAGGAGTGGGCCTCTACCACCTCACCGTCCGGGGCCGGGCCGCGCACGCGGGCGTCGATTTTACGGCGGGCGCCAGCGCGGTGGTGGAATTGGCTCGCCAGATCGACCGGATCGCCGGTTTCACGCGCCTGGAACGCGGCGTGACGATGAATCCAGGGGTCATCTCCGGCGGGACCCGCAGCAACGTGGTGGCGGCGGAAGCGCGCGCGGAAATCGATGTCCGCGTGCCGCGTTTGCGCGATGGCGCGTTGCTGGAGAAGAGGTTCCGCTCGCTTCGTCCGTTCGACCGGCGATGCAGCCTGGAAATTGCGGGCGGCCTCAATCGCCCGCCCATGGAGCGTTCGGCATCGATCGTGAAGCTGTTCCGAAAGGCACGCGGGCTGGCGGCGGAACTGGGGGTGAAGCTTGAGGAATCGACCACCGGAGGCGGGTCGGACGGCAATTTCACTGCGGCCATCGGAACTCCGACGCTGGATGGCCTGGGAGGCGTAGGGGAAGGCGCGCACGCCTCCAACGAGAGCATTCTGGTTGACCGCATAGCGGACCGCACGGCTCTCCTGGTGAAACTCCTGACCGAACTGTAGGGCCCTGAGAGGCAACGGTTTGCCCGATTACGGCCGGTTTCGCGATCGGGTGTAAAAAGAACCGAAGGACGAATGCGCGATCTCCGGCGTCTGGACTACACTCGAAATGGAATGTCCAAGGCCGCGCGGCGCCGAATCGAATTCCTTGAGCCGCTGGCCCTGTTCGTTCTGATCATGTCCTACATCTGGGGATTGCGCTTCCGCTATCACGAGATGTGGCTCGTGATCCTCGGGTTCATGGCAATTTCCCACACCCTGCGCCGCGAGCGCATGGAGACCATCGGTTTTCACCTGCAAAATATCCGGGAATGCCTGGACGAATTTCTGCCGGCTCTGGGATTCATCGGGCTTAGCCTGGTGGCCGCCGGGATTCTCCTGCAAACCACCCGGCCCATCCGGTTCGGGGATGGTGCGCTGGCATGGGTCGGATATCTGCCGTGGGGGACCTTCCAACAGTATCTGCTCAACGGTTATTTTCTGAACCGGCTGGGACGGGTGATGACGCCACGGGGCGCCACCATCGCCTCGGCGATGCTGTTTTCGGGCGCCCACCTGCCCAACTGGTTTCTCATGGGCGTGACCCTGGCCGCGGGCTACATCTGCGCCCGCATCTACATGCGCCATAAAAACCTGTTTTTTCTGGGTGTTGCCCATGCCACCATCGGCTTCCTGTTGTTCCTGGTAGTACCGGATTCGATCAGCCATCACCTGATCGTGGGTCCGGGCTGGTTTGGGCGATAGCTCGCTCTTGGCATGCCGGGGGCGGACGGATGGTCCCAAAAGCGGACACCCCAAGATTCCCGCTAACCAAACAAGCCTTTCTTCCGTATTAACTTAGAGCAGAGGCGGAGTGGCAGGCAAGGTGCCCCCTTCCGGTCCGGAACTGGCATGGATATTCAACGCAAAGGTGTGGGGAAACGGAAGGCCATTCGCTGGACCGCCGGCATTCTGGTGGTAGCAGCGGCTGGGGTGGGCATCACGGTCGGGCTGGCCAAGCTGAAGCCGGCTGCTCCCGGCGTGGAAATGTCGACCCTATGGCCGGACACGGTGAAACGGGGGCCGATGCTGCGGGAAGTGCGCGGCATGGGGACGCTGGTCCCCGAGGACACGCTGCTGATCACGGCGCAGACAGATGGCCGGATCGAGCGCATCCTTATCAAGCCGGGCACGCCCGTGAAAGCCAATTCAGTGGTCATGGTGATGACCAGCCCCGAGCTGCAGAACGCGCTGCTGAGCGCGGATTATGCGCTCAAGGCGGCGCAGGCAGACTACGAAAACCTCAAGGTCACGCTGGCGAAGACGCTCCTCGACATGCAGTCGGTGGCGGCCCAGGTTCAGGCCGATTCGAACACCGCCAGGCTGGAAGCCGATCGCGACGCCAAGCTGGCCAAGGAAGAGCTGCTGCCGGACGTGGACGCGCAGATCTCCCGTGTGAAAGCGCAACAACTGGGCGAGCGGGTCGATATCGAAAAGAAGCGGCTGGCCACCTACGCGGACCAGGAGAAGGCGCAACTCGACGCGCAGCGGGTAAAGGTGGAACAATTGCGCGCCGATTACCAATTGAAGAAGAGCCAGGTGGATGAGTTGCAGGTGCGGGCGGGATTCGACGGTATGTTGCAGGCTCTGCCGCCGCCGCTGACGGAAGTGGAAGAAGGGCAGAAGGTGACCGCCGGCACGGCGCTGGGCAAGGTAGCGCAGCCGTCTCACCTGAAGGCGGAGCTGAAGATCGCCGAGACGCAGGTGAAGGATATCGCAATCGGGCAGCCGGCGGTCATCGATACAAGGCTCGCCGGCGGCGGATGGGACGGGCTGGTCCATGGGCAGGTGTCGCGCATCGATCCTTCCGTTCTGAACGGCACGGTGACGGTGGATGTGGCGCTGAAAGGGACGCTTCCTTCAGTTCTCAGGCCCGACCTGAGCGTGGACGGCACCATCCAATTGGAGAAGCTCGACGATGTGGTCTACGTGGGCCGGCCGGTCTTCGGGCAGCAGGACAGCTCGGTGCAGATTTTCCGCATCGACCCGGATGGCAAATATGCCAGCAAGGTGAAGGTCACGTTCGGGCGCAGCTCAGTGAACACGATCGAGGTGAAGGACGGGCTGAAGGTGGGGGACCGGGTAATCCTGTCCGACATGTCGGCCTACGACAGTTACGATCGAATTAAATTGAACTAGTGGTACGCGACTTGCGTAACGAGGAACAAATGAACACGGAAAATGGATCGGAACCGCTCATTCGACTGGAAGACGTCAGCAAGGTGTTCGTCACCGACGAGGTGGAGACGCATGCACTTTCAAGTGTGCATTTCGACGTGAAGAAAGGCGAATACCTTTCCATCGCGGGCCCGTCGGGCTGCGGCAAATCCACGCTGCTGGCGATCCTCGGGCTCCTGGATACGCCAACCGGCGGCACCTATTATCTGAATGGCAAGCCGGTAACCGGTCTGAAGCTTTCGGAGCGGGCTCGGATTCGCAATCGCGAAATCGGCTTCATCTTTCAGGCGTTCAACCTGATTGGAGACCTGACCGTGTACGAAAACGTAGAGCTGCCGTTGACCTACCGCGGCATGCCTTCGGCCGAGCGCAAACGACGCGTCCACGACGCGCTGGAACGGGTGGGAATGTCGCACCGCATCAAACACTACCCCTCACAGCTTTCGGGCGGCCAGCAGCAGCGCGTGGCGGTAGCCCGTGCGCTCAGCGGCGATCCCCTGATCCTGCTGGCGGACGAACCCACCGGAAACCTGGATTCGGCGAACGGCGAAGCAGTCATGAGCCTGCTGAAGGAGTTGCACAAGGCTGGCTCGACCATCTGCATGGTGACCCACGACCCGCGCTACGCCGAATTCGCGGACCGCACCATCCGCCTCTTCGACGGCAGGATTGTCGAAGAGAAGATGGAAGCAAGGCACTGAGGATCCGACCGCTCCCTTTGGTCGCGGCTCCGTAACGACTTCCGAGCCGCGACCGAAGGGAGCGGTCCTCCTGCAATTTAGCGTTACACCGCTGCCGCGGCTTGACGTTTCACTTCGATCCCAGCCAACTGCTCAACGAAATTCACGATGGCGCTGTGGTCGCAATCCCCCTTGCCCTGTGTCATCAGTGCCATCAGCATCTGCTGCACCAGGCTGGTGAGCGGGAGCGCCACTTTGTTGGCTTCAGCCGCCAGCAGGGCGTTGCGCAGATCCTTTTGGTGCAGATTGATGCGAAATCCTGGCTTGAAATTGCGGTCGAGCACCATGGGTGCCTTGGCATTCAGAACCGTGCTGCCGGCCAAGCCGCCCTTCACCGCCTGAAACACCAGTTCGGGATCGATGCCGCAGCGCGTAGCGAGCACCAACGCTTCGCCCATCGCGGCGATGTTGCAGGCCACCATAATCTGATTGGCGAGCTTGGTGACGTTGCCGGCGCCCACGGGCCCGGTGAGGGTGACGGACGCGCCCATCAGCTTGAGTACCGGTACAGCGCGGTCGAAGGCTTCCTGCTTGCCGCCGACCATGATGGCGAGGGTTCCGTCGATGGCTTTGGGCTCGCCGCCACTGACTGGAGCATCCAGGAACTCGACACCCTTGGCGGCGCATGCCGCACCGATTTTCTGTGAAACCATCGGGTTGATGGAACTCATGTCGACGATCAGGCTGCCGGGTTTGGCGGCATCCAGAATTCCGCCGCTGCCGAGTACGGCGTCTTCCACCTGCGGACCATCGGGAAGCATGGTGATGAGGAAATCCACCGCAGCGGCAACCTCGCTGGCCGAGCCGGCGCGCGCGGCGCCATCGGACACGGCATTATCAACCAGACGCGGCACGATGTCATAGGCAATCACTTCGTGGCCGCCCTTCATAAGATTGCGGGCCATAGGCCGGCCCATAATTCCAAGCCCTACGAATCCGATTTTCGTCATAAGGTTCCTTTCGCTAAAACTCGCTCTTGCACTGCCTTCCTTAACTTTGCGGCTCTAAATCCCAGCCCCGTAGCGCAAGCCTCCGGCTTGCCATGCCGGCGTCCTCGCCGGCAGCACCTGACCAGCGGAAACCGGCACGAATACCGAATGCCTCAGAGACGGCGCTACGATATCGCCTCACGCCGCGGTGGCAGACATCGTCCGTAACCAGCCCAAGCCATCCACCGTGTTGCCGGCAGGACGGTATTCGCAGCCAACCCATCCATCGTATCCGAGTTCGTCGAGCAGGCGGAACAGGTACTCGTAGCGAATCTCGCCGGTGTCGGGTTCATGGCGTCCCGGCACACCGGCAATCTGAACGTGGCCGCAATGGGGCGCGTATTGGCGCAGCTTGCTGGCAAGATCGCCTTCCGTCATCTGCATATGGTAGAGGTCCATCTGCATGCGGATGTTGGGTGCGCCCACCGCCTGGCAGATGGCGAACGAATCGGCCTGCGTGGAGACGAAGAATCCCGGCATGTCGCGCGTGTTGATGGCTTCGAGAAGGAGGGTGATGCCGTGGCCGGCCAGCTTTTCCGCGGCGTGCCGAAGGTTGGCGATGATGGTGGCGCGGCAGGAGCCGCTATCGGCACTGGCGGGAGGGATGCCGGCCATGGCATGAAGACGCGTGGCGCCCATGGCCTCGGCATAGAGCAAGGCCTTTTCGACACTGGCGCGAAATTCGGCCTCGCGTCCCGGTATGGAGGTAATCCCGCGCTCGCCTGCGGCCCAATCGCCGGGCGGGAGATTGAACAACGCGATTTCCAGGCCTGCTTCGTGCAGCCGGCCGGCGACGGCGTCCACCGGATGGTCGTACGGGGACAGAAATTCGACGGCCTTGAATCCGGCGTCGCGGGCAGCGGCAAAACGATCGAGGAACGGAACTTCGTTGAACATCATGCTTAGATTTGCGGCAAATTTGGGCACGTTATATACTCCGGCTCACAAAATTAGGATGTTTCGCGGCTGTGACGGCACCGGAGCGCATCGGCCTCCCGGCGGGGCACAGATCCGGATGGTATTGCAATTAGACCAGCATGTCAAACCGGTGCCCGGCCGACATTTCCAGCAATGGGTAGCGGATTTTGCAAGTGATCGCGGGAGCGGAGCGGGTGAGGATTCCGGGTCAGTTTTCGACGGGTACTCGTTCCGCGCTGTCGACGACGATCACATCTATCGGAAGCTTCTGCGCGTCGAGCTTGAGTCCGAGACGCTGAATCGCGCTGAAGATGGAAAGGCTGGGCTCGCCGCCAGCCGGGGCTGGCGGGATCGGGGGCGGCTCATTGTAGCCTCCGGTTGCCCTCGGCCCTCCCAGCTCGCTTCCAGAGAATTCCAGAATAAAGTCATATCGCGCCGTGAGGCCGGTCCTGTCCACCACCGGGCGGCCAAGAAGCGCCGTCAGGGTGTTGGCGAACGTGCCCATTGACGCGATACTGACCTCCAAACGCATCACTCCCTCGGCCCCGGCGCTGATCCCCACGCGTGCACCACTCTGGCCGTCACCGGACTCGGCGGTTGCCTGCTTGACCTTCGGCCCATCCTTCCCCACGGTCAGGGCAAGCGCAGATGCCTCTCTGGTTTCGTGGTGGAGTTGTAGCTTGAATCGTTCCGCCAGCAGGCTGCGCATCATTTCGGGAAGCTGGGTGTTGGGTGTCCCGGCGGGTGCCTTGGCTTCGATGGCATAGCGGACACTCCGAAGCCAGTCCGGCCCGGACATCTGGTAGCTCCTCCGGCCATAGGCGAAGCTGATGCAATACCAGAGCGTCGCGTTCGGGAAATCGATGCGACCGATCCCGACTTTATTCTCACGCCTTTGACCGGGGTCGCAGCAGGGCGCCGCGGGCTTGACGGAAGCTACTTCGAACGAAAGCGACGACGAGGGCTGGCCCCAGGCCGCATAGAGAGCTGCGACCACAGCGGCGATGGCAAAACGTCTCATAACCATAATTACGGATCTCTTACACTTAAAATTCAGAACATTAGAACCCGGCGAAGGGCCTGCGGTTCCCGCGATTCCATCCATGGGGCCTGGAGGGTTTAGGGGCCGATGCGCCTGTAGATGACGGTCTCGCCAACCATGGCAATCTCACGGTACTGCGAGAGCCACATGCGCAGATCCGGATAACGCGTGACGGCGAGACGGGGATTATAGAGGCCGAGCCCGTCGAGCACCCAATCGGGGCGGGTCTGGGCCAATTCGGCGCGGCGGCGGGCCGCTTCGATAGTTTCGACCGGAGTGGAGTTGGTGAGATGCCGGTCGGCCGGAACGCCCGTGAGCGGCTGGGAATCGAGCCACATGGTCGCGGCGGGCAGGCGGGTGTAAACGTAGATTTCAGGGCGGTAGCCCCAGATAAAGAGAGTCTGGCCGGGTTGGGCGTGGGCGCGCAGGAAGGCGGCGGCGGTGCGGCTGTCGCGATCCATGGCAACATCGCGCCAGGCTGGATTGGTGATGGCGTAAAGGTAGTCCGGGCCGAAGCGCGTCGCCGGGATGAGGAGTAGCAGGGCGACGATTTCCCGGGCACGGCCGAGCAGAGAAAAGCCGCGGGCGGCCATCAGGACGATTACGGGCAGAAGTTGGAAATAATAGCGCGGGAAAAAACGGAGGCCGAGCACGACGCCGGCTGCGGAGACAGCCAGCCAGACGAGCCACCGGAAGCGGCCGCGTTCTGAGAGAAAGCGCGCGGCAGCGATGAGGATTGCGGCATGGAAGCCGAGCCAATTCAGCGTGCGGACGAAGCCGTTTTGAAGCGGCGCCTCGGCGAACGGGCTTCCCGCATATAGACGGCCCCAGACCCAGACTTCCTGCCACCAGGCTGCAAGCGAGCCGGTGCCGGCGAGCCAGGTGGCGGCTAGTCCGCTGACTGTGGCGAAGCCGGCGGCCATAGAAGCGATGCCGGCCGGATACCAGGCCGCGCAGACGGCGGCGACAAACAGGCCCTTGGGACTGATCCAGAAGGCGACGCCGGCGAGTGCGCCGCTCCAGAAGGCACGGCGGCGCCATGCCATCCACATGGCGGCCAGATGCGGCGCGAGCATGAGGAGGTCGGAAGCGACCGGAATCACGGCGGAGGGAAAATCGAAAACCAGGAAGAAGCCGAGCAGGCCGGCCGCCCAAAGACCCTCGCGCTCGGACCAGAGATCGCGGGCGAAGCGGTACGCGATCCAACAGGCGAGCAAAGCGTAGAGCGCATCTTCGAGCCGCACCGGCCAGCCGGGGCGGGCATCGCTGAGGAGATAAAAGGCGGGAACGAGCGGCGGCTTATCGAACCAGATGCCGCGATAGAGTGCCTTGCCGTGCAGCATCTGATCGGCCGCTGCCATGGGGAGGGCATCGCCTTCCCAGAGGATACCGGTGTGACAGAGGCGGGTAGCGACCAGCAGCACGGCCAGAAGGCCGAACATCAGGCGGGCGCGTCTGTCGGCAAGCACGGCGCAGCCGCCCCGCTACGCCTTGGCGGCGGCCGCGGTAGACTGGGCGAGCAGCCGCTCTAGCGCACGGCGGAATTCCTCGCCGTAGACCGGGTCAGCCAGCGCGAATTCCACGAAGCTCTCGAAGTAGCTGGGGAAATTGCCGATGTCGTAACGCTTCTCGCCGCGGGCGAGCTTGACGCCGATGACACGCCGGCCCTGCTCGCAGAGGAGTTGGATGGCGTTGGTGAGCTGGATTTCGCCGCGGGAATCGGGCTGGACACGACGGATCATATCGAAGATCACGGGCGAGAAAATATAACGGCCGGCGATGGCCAGGTTGCTGGGAGCATTCTCGGGCCGGGGTTTTTCCACCAGGTTGACGATGCGGAAGACGTCTCCATTCTCTTCCGGCTGGACGATGCCGTAATGACGGGTCTCTTCCCGGGGGACTTCTTCCACCGCGATGACGCAACTGGCGCGACGGGACTCGTAGACCTCGGCCATGCGGCTGACGGCGCGGGAAACGGCGTTCAGGCCGAGAATGGAATCGCCCAGGGCCACCAGGAACGGCTCCTCGCCGGCAAAGCTCTCG
>DATJMP010000324.1:0-20001 GCA_035508655.1 Bryobacteraceae bacterium | reverse complement strand
GCCTGCGCAAGATCCGCTTTCATGACCTCCGCCACACGTTCGGGAGTCTCCTGATCCAGGCTGGGGCCTCGCTCACCTACGTACGGGACCAGATGGGCCACAGCTCGATTCAAGTCACGGTCGATATTTACGGGCACCTCGTCCCTGGCGCCAATATCGCTTTCGTAGACCGGCTGGACGGACCCGAGGCCCCAATAATGGCGCAACAATCCGCAACACCCGCGCAACAGAGCTTAAATCGGGAGTTTGAGAATTTTCAGGAAGTCCTTCAGAATGTTTGGCTGGGACGCAGGGATTCGAACCCCGATACGCAGATCCAGAGTCTGCAGTCTTACCGTTAGACGACGTCCCACCGGAACAAGCCTATTTTAGCAAAATCCGTCCGGAATGGGCGCGGAAGAAAGCCGCCCCGCCGGCGCCCGGGCAGGTTCCGCCTAGCTGTGCCGGATTACCAGGACATCGCCGTCCTGTACGACGTAATCCTTGCCCTCGAGGCGTAACTGCCCCTTGTCCCGCGCGCCGCTGTAGCCGCCCAGGTCGATGAGGGTTTTCCAATTGAGCACCTCGGCGCGGATGAATTTCTTTTCGAAATCCGAGTGGATCGCGCCCGCCGCCTTCACCGCGCTGCTGTGCATGGGGATCGTCCAGGCGCGACATTCGTCTTCACCGGCGGTGAGGAAGCTCATAAGGCCGAGTAGGGCGTACGTCGCCGAGATCAGCCGCTCCAGGCCGGATTCCTTCAGGCCGTAGCTGGCCAGATAATCCTGCTGGTCCGCGGCCGGCAGTTCCGCCAGCTCCGCTTCGATTTTGCCGCAGACCGCGGTGACCGCCGTGTGCGCGCGTCCCGCCAGCGGGCCTTCGCCGAATTCGCGCTCGCGCTCGTGCAGCCTGCCGGCTTCCTCCTCGCCCAGGTTCAACACGTACAGCATCGGCTTCTGGGATAGGAACTGAAAACCGCGGATGCGCTTTTCGTCGGCCGCATCGAACTCCAACTGCCGCAGCGGTCGATTCTCTTCGAGCGCGCTCTTGCAGCGCTGGAGCAGATCGAATTCCAGGTCCAGCTCCGGATTCTTGATCTTCTTCCGGTCTTTATCCAGCCGCTCCAGCCGTTTCTCTACCACCACCAGGTCGCTCAGGATCAACTCGGTCTCGACGTCTTCCAGGTCGCGCACGGGGTCGATGGAGCCCTTTTCGTGGGGAATAGTCTCATCGGCAAACAGCCGCAGCACCTGCGCGAACGCGTCCACCACGCGCAGGCTGGCCACATAGCCGGGGTCGCGGAGATTCTCTTTGGAAATCGACGGCATGTCTACGTATTCGACCGTTGCGTGGGTGACCTTAGCCGGCTCGAACAGCCGCGCCAGCGCCTCCAGCCGCGTGTCCGGCACCCGGGCCACGCCCGTGCGCGCGGCCGTCGAGCCGATTCGTGTCTCCTGGTGCACGCCGGTCAGAATCGCAAATAGGGAGGTTTTGCCCACCATGGGCAAACCAATGATCGCAGTCTTCATGGGATGTTTCCAGTGTGCGGTTGCACAGCGGCCGATTGCAAGCCCCGGCGAATCGGGCCTCGGAGATGGTCAGAGCGGCACGTCCACCTGGCTCAGGATCTCTTCGATGATCCGCTCGCCGGCATCGGCGCGGCGCGGCACCAGCGTCGTTCGGGTATTGATGACCACGCGATGCGCAAACAGCGGGACGGCCAGCCGCTTGATGTCGTCGGGAATAGCGTATTCCCGCCCTTCCACCAGCGCCCGCGCCTGCACGGCGCGGTACAGCGCCTGCGATCCTCGCGGGCTCACGCCGAGCGTAAGGGATTCGTGGCGGCGAGTCTGCTCCACAATCGTCAGCATGTAATCCACCAGCGAATCCTCCACCCGGACCTGCGGCACGGCAGCCTGCAGATCCACTACATCCTGCGCGGTCAGCCCGGAAGCCGGCTCCGACACCGCCGGGCGCTCCCCGTTGCGCATCACCTGGCGCTCGCTCGCGGCATCGGGATAGCCGATGCGGAGCCGCATCAGGAAGCGATCAAGCTGGGATTCGGGCAGCGGGTAGGTGCCGTGGTGCTCCACCGGATTTTGCGTCGCGATCACCATGAACGGACGCGGCAGCGCATGGGAGCGGCCGTCGATGGTCACCTGGCCCTCGTTCATGGCTTCGAGCAGCGCCGACTGGGTCTTCGGAGTGGTGCGGTTGATCTCGTCGGCCAGCAGAAAATTGCTGAAAATGGGCCCCGGCTTGAACTCGAACGCCTCTGCGTGGGCGTTGTAAATGGTCACGCCGAGAACGTCGCTGGGCAGCATGTCGCTGGTGAACTGGAGCCGGTGGAACCGGCACGATATGGACCTCGCCAGGGCTTGGGCGAGTGTAGTTTTTCCTACGCCGGGCACGTCTTCGATGAGCAGGTGCCCGCGCGCCAGCAGGCAGACCAGGGATAGCCGGACCACCTCCGGTTTGCCCCGCAGGGCTGCCGCCAGGGCAGCTTCCAGGCCGGCCAGCGCCGTTGACGTCTCACCCGCCTGCGCTGCCGCCTCAGGCCGCATTGCGCGCCCTCCGCCAATCGTCCAGGGCGGCCCTGGCTTCCCGCTCAAACATTTGAGTTCATCATAGCGAAACGCGCGTACCCCCGGGGCGGCCGGCCTGCCGGAGATCGGCGCTCCTCTACACGTTGCAGCGGTCCATCTATTGTGATATTTATGGGTTCAAGTCGGAAAGTACGAATCCAACGACAAGCCGCCCCGCTGAGCGTAGCGACGGTCATCATATACTGTCTTCAAAAGGATGGCATCCCGTGGAAGCTGTCAACCGTAAACTTATTCGTCCGTCTTTGAACGAGATCAAAGACCAGATCACGCCTGCGCGGCGGCCTCCGCAGCAGAAAAAGCCTGTTCCGCCGGAACAGACCAATGCTGAAAATTTCTACTACGTGAAGCAAATGCAAGCCAAGACGCCCATGGTTTTCGTCCTCCGCGATGGCGAGACGCTCCACGGCGTGATCGAGTGGTATGACAAGTGCTGTTTGAAGGTGAATCGTAACGGCGAGCCGAATATCCTGCTGTACAAACCGAGCATCAAGTACATGTACAAGGAGTAGTCTGGCTCAGGATCCCAGCCGGCTGCGCAACTCCAGGCGTGCCTCCCGCCGTTCGCCGGCTTCGCGGTAGCGCCGCTGCTCTTCGGCGGTTTCCGGAATTACCGGTGGAATAGGCGCGGGTTTCCCTTCCTTATCCAGCGCGACGAATGTCAGGTAGGCGGAGCAGGTGTGCAGCTTCTCCCCCGTCATGAGGGTCTCCGTCTCGACCTTAACGCCGATCTCCATGGAAGTTCGGAAGACGCGGTTCACGGAAGACCGCAGCACGATCAGTTGTCCGATCCTTACCGGATGGAGGAAGCGAAGGCTGTCCACCGCCGCGGTGACAATGGGGCAGCGCGCGTGACGGATGCCCGCCATTGCCGCGGCGAGGTCCACCAGGTGCATCACTTTGCCACCCAGCACATTGCCAAAGTGATTGGCGTCGTTGGGGAGAGCGATTTCCGAATATTCCGAGAGGGAGTCGCGTACCGGCTTACCAATCATGAGGGTGCTTTCTAGATGTCTTTCCGGCGGAGATAGCTTTCGGCATAGGCCTGCGCCTGCCGGGCCAGCGTATCGCCGGCGGGGGAGGCGAGTGCGCCGGTCGCCCGCACATATTCGAGCGGTCCGTGGGCGAAGGGGTGATGATCGCGTTCGATCACGTAATAAAGGAGCAGCCTGTCGCCCTCATCTCGCGTGACCGTGAACCGCACCGCGTCCGGCCCGTCGCCCGCCGGGAACCGGGCGCACACGCCGCGCGCGTAGCCCAGGTTGCAGGTTTTGCGGACACCATCGTCGGGTTCGGCGGCCATCGTCGCGTCCGCGCGGCACATCCCGCGCCAACGGCCCCCCAAGGGCAGCATGGCGTCCAGGTGAGCCGAAGTGCCGGAGGAGGTTTGCGGCGTCCTTCCGCCCTCCCACTCGAGCGGATAAAAGTAGGGGCAGGCCACTTCGGAGGTATAGTAGCACAAGGGTAAGTATGAGCCGCTTGGAACAGTTGAAGAGCCTGGTGGAGCAGGATCCCGGCAACAGTTTTCTCCGCTACGGCCTCGCCATGGAATACCGCAACCTGGGCGAGATTGAAGCGGCCGTGAACGAATTCCGCGCCCTTATGCAGGCCGACCCGAACTACGCTGCCGCTTATTTCCACGGCGGCCAGACGCTCGAGATGATGGGCCGCCCGGAAGAGGCTCGGGAAGTCTACCAGCAGGGGGTGGAAGTGGCGTCGCGGCAGGGCAACCAGCACGCCCGCAACGAAATGCAGGCCGCGCTGGACATGCTGGGATAGCACTACCCCTTTTTCACCGCTGAGCCATTCTGTATTCTGGCTACTGTCTTCTGAATTCTGTTTTCCTTCTCCGCGTCTCGCGGTGAGTTTATGACGTTCCGATTTCAGAGTTTGCACTCTGTTTCGACGCTTGCCGCGGATAGCCGCGTCCTGATATCCTTTAGAGTTAACCCCGCATAAATACAGGAGAAAACATGGCAGTCAAAGTAGGTATCAATGGCTTCGGCCGCATCGGCCGGAATGTCGTGCGCGCGGGACTCGGCCGCACCGACGTCGAATTCGTGGCGGTCAACGATCTGACCGACACGAAGACTCTGGCCCATTTGCTCAAGTACGATTCCGTGCTCGGCCCCCTGCACGAAGAGGTTAAGGCCGGCGACAACACCATCACGGTGGGCGGAACGAAGCTCAAGGTTTTTGCCTCCAAGGATCCGGCTGAACTGGACTGGTCTTCCGTCGGCGCCGAGATCGTGGTCGAATCCACCGGCCGTTTCACCGATGCCAAGGATGCCTCCAAGCACCTTCACGGTACCGTGAAGAAGGTCATCATTTCCGCGCCCGCGAAGAACGAGGACGTCACTCTGGTGCTGGGCGTGAACGATGACATGTACGACCCGAAGAAGCACAACATCATCTCCAACGCCTCTTGCACCACCAACTGCCTCGCGCCCGTGGTCAAAGTGCTGAACGACAATTTCGGCATCCAGAAGGGCTCGATGACCACGATCCACAGCTACACCAACGACCAGAACGTGCTCGACTTTCCGCACAAGGATCTGCGCCGCGCCCGTGCCGCCGCTTTGAACATGATCCCCACCACCACCGGCGCCGCCAAGGCCATCGGCCTGGTGCTGCCGCAGCTCAAGGGCAAGCTGGACGGCTACTCCATGCGCGTGCCGACTCCCAACGTTTCGGCGGTGGACTTTGTCGCGCTCACCGAAAAGAACACCAGCGATAAGGAAGTCAATGCCGCGCTGAAGGCCGCTTCCGAAAACGGACTGAAGGGGATTCTCGGCTACACCGAGGACCCGGTGGTTTCGAGCGACATGATGCACAACCCCAACAGCTCGATTGTCGATTCCGGCATGACCAAGGTCCTGGACGGCAACCTCGTGAAAGTGATCGCTTGGTACGACAACGAGTGGGGCTACTCGAACCGCGTGGTGGACCTGATCGCGTTCCTGGCCAAGAAAGGCCTGTAAACTTTATCATTCGCCGCGGAGGCGCAGAGACGCCGAGAAAAACCCACGAGTGAGGTAGACAGGAGTCAGAAGACAGAAGGCTGACTTCCGCATTCCGTCTCCTGACTCCTGTGTTGGGTTTTCTCCGCGCCTCGGTGTCTCTGCGCTGAATCGGTCTTGCCCGATTTCAATGCTACAGTTCCAACGTGGAACTGTTTCGAATTGCTCTCGCGAATTTGCGTTTTCCCGCAACGCCGGAGGAATCGGTAGCGCTGGCCGAAGAGGCCATCGGCCGAGCTTCGGCCGCGGGGGCAGGCATCATCTGCTTTCCGGAGTGTTACGTGCCCGGCTATCGAGCCATGGGCAGGCCGATCCCGCCGCCCGATCCGAAGTTCCTCGATTCGGCCTGGGCGGCGGTTGCCGAAGCTGCGCGTAAAGGGAGAATCGCGGTCGTTCTGGGCACGGAGCGCATGGTGAACAGAGCGCTGCTCGCAACGGCGCTGGTCGTCCTTCCAGATGGAACGATCGACGGTTTCCAGGACAAAGTGCAGATCGATCCTTCCGAAGAGCGGACCTATTCATGCGGTTCCGGAAGACGCATTTTCCGGACCGGACCGCTGACCTTCGGCATTGCCATCTGCCACGAGGGCTGGCGGTATCCGGAAACGGTCCGCTGGTCCGCGCGCCGCGGGGCGCAGGTGGTGTTTCATCCTCATTTCCACGAGGCCGAACCCGGCGGCTATGCACCTTCGGCCTTCGCCGATCCGGCAAACTCGTTTCATGAAAAGGCTCTTCTCTGCCGCGCCGCGGAAAACACCTGCTGGTTCGCTTCGGTGAACGTCGCCAGCGCCGGCTCGCCGACCACTTCGGCCGTGGTCAGGCCGGATGGTACACTCCTCTGCTATCAACCCTACGGCCAGGAAGGATTGCTCCTTGCCGATCTCGACCTCTCCACGGCCACCGGCCTGCTGGCGTCGCGCTACACCGCAAGCTAGCCGCCGGCCAGCCGCGACGTTCTTATTGGCCGCCCGAAGTTCGTGTCTGCGGTTTGCCGGCCTCGCTCTGGTTTTGGCTTTCGTGGAACTCGTCGGCTTCTTTTTCGGCCTGCTGCTGCGACATGCCATATTTCTCTTTCAGCTTTTGAATCAAGGCGTCGCGCTTCCCGGCGATGGCGTGCAACTCCTGCTCGGAGAACCGATTCCAGCGCTCCTTGGCGGCGCCGATGATCATGTGCCACCGTTCCTGTGTAGCATTCCAGTTCATTCCTATACCCTCCCTAATGAGTGATTGCAAGTAGATGGCCAGGTTTGGGATGGCTGGTTACGATTGTAGTATCGCCCGGGCGCAATTGTATCCGGGAGCGCCCATAACACCGCCGCCGGGATGCGCGCCGGAGCCGCATAAATACAGGCCCTTCACGGGCGTCCGGTAGCGTGCCCAGCCGGCCGCGGGACGCATGACGAACATCTGGTCCAGGCTCATTTCGCCGTGGAAGATATTGCCGCCCGTAATGCCGAACTGCCGCTCGAGGTCAAGCGGTGTCAGCACCTGGCGGTGCTCCACCAGGGAGCCGATGTTAGGAGCGTACTCGGCAATCAGCGCCATCACCCGATCTGCGAACGGTTCGCGCAACTCGTCCCACGTGCTTTCGCGCAGCGTGTAGGGCGCGTACTGGAGAAAAATGCCCATGATGTGCTTCCCCGCGGGCGCGAGCGTGGGATCGTACATGGTGGGGATCGTCAACTCCAGCAGAGGCCGCTCCGAGGGGCGGCCGTACTTGGCATCGTCCCAGGCGCGCTCGATGTAATCGACATCGGGACAGATGTGCATGGTGGCGCGGTGCTGGGGGCCGGGTGAACCGGGGTAAGCGTTGAATTCGGGCAGCCCGGAAAGCGCCAGGTTGATCTTGCAGCTGGTTCCCTCGATGCGGAAATTGCGTATCGCCGCGACGAATTCGGCCGGCAGGTCGCGCTCTTCTACCAGCCGCAGGAAGGTCAGCTTCGGGTCGAGATTGGAGGCGACCACAGCGGCTGCGATTTCCTCGCCGGTCTCGAGAACGACGCCTTGCGCCCGCCCGTCGCGCACCAGCACCTTGGCCACTGCGGCCCCGGTGCGGATCTCCACGCCTTTAGCCCGGGCCGAGGCCGCTATCGACTCCGATACCGCGCCCATGCCGCCGCGCACGAAGCCCCACAGGCCGCGATGGCCACCCAAGCCGCCCATGCAGTGGTGGAGCAGGATGTAGGCCGTGCCGGGCGAGCGCGGACCGCCGTTGGCCCCGATCACGGCATCAGTGGCCAGCGTGACCTTGAGCTGGGGCGATTCGAACCACTCGTCCAGAAAGTCGGCGGCGCTTTGCGTAAAGATTTTGACCAGAGCGACCGTATCGCGCGCGCCGAGCCCGCGCAGGCGGCCGGCCAGCTTCAGGTAATCAATCCAGTCGCCGATGCCTCGCGGCGGGAACTGCGGCGGGGTGGTGAGCAGCAGGTCTTCCACCACCCGGGAAATGCGTTCGAGTTGCTCCTCGTAGCCTGGGTATGATCCCGCATCGCGCGGTGAGAATCGGGCGATTTCGGCCAGCGTCTTCGCGGGGTCCTGCCACATGAAAAAATGGCGGCCGTCGGGAAAAGCGGAGAAGAAGGCGGGATCTTTGGCATCCACCCGGTAGCCGTAGCGCGCCAGCTCCAGTTCGTTGACGATGCGCTCCTGCATCAAGCTGGCGAGATACGCCGCCGTGGAGACGCGGTATCCCGGCCAGATTGCTTCGGTGACGGCGCAGCCGCCCACCAGTTCGCGACGCTCCAGCACCAGCACTTTGCGCCCGGCGCGCGCCAGATAGGCGGCCGTGACCAGCCCGTTGTGGCCCCCGCCGACAATGATCGCGTCATACCTCATGGAACGGGTGATTTTAGCAGCCATGTGCGGACTCGAATGATGCGCGGACGGTTATGCTGGCGGCCGTGAAGCAGGAGCCGGAGGAATGCCGGCGATGGTGGTGATGCCGGCCGTTTCCGCGCGCTTGAGCTGCCCGCATGCCGCGAAAATGTCCAGCCCACGCGGCTTACGCACAAAGCACGGCACCGAACGCCGGACAGTTGCCTGGAAGCTCGCTACCCGCTCCGCATCGGGCGTGCGATAGGGAATTTCCGGACCGGCGTTGAGTGCGATCAGGTTCACCTTCGAGTTCAGATTGGCGAGCAGGCGCGCCACACGGCGGGCATCCGCATCCGTGTCGTTAACGCCCGCCAGCAGCACGTATTCGAATGTCAGCTTTTCCCACGGGCGCAGCGGATAGGCGCGGCAGGCTTCGAGAAGATCCTTCAGATGATATTTCCGCGTGATCGGCATCAGCTCGCGCCGCATCTCCTCAGTAGAGGCGTTCAGCGAAATGGCGAGTTTCGGCCGCACCGGCTCGCGGCCGAGCTCCTCGATCTTCGGAACGATGCCCGCAGTGGAGACGGTGACGCGCCGCGGCGAGAGCCCGAAGCCATCCGCATCCAGCAGAATCCGCGTGGCTTTGACGACGTTCGCCAGGTTCAGCAGCGGCTCGCCCTGCCCCATCATGACGATGTTGAGGCGATCGGCTCCGGCTCGGCGGATGCCGTTTTCGCGTGCTGCCACCAGCACCTGTCCGACGATTTCACCGGCGGTCAGGCTGCGCTCCAGGCCGAGCAGCGCCGTCATACAGAATTTGCAGTCCACCGGACAGCCCACCTGGCTGGAAATGCAAATCGTGTCCCGCTCGCCCTCGGGCATCCAGACGGTTTCCACCGTCTTGCCGTCTTCGAGCCGCAGGAGATACCGGCGCGTTCCATCCGCCGACTGGTAGACTCGCGCGATCTCCGGCAGCCCGAGGGTGTGCTGCTCTTCGAGCTGCTGCCGTAAGGCGACTGGAAGCGTTGTGATTTCCACCAATTGGCTGGCGCCGTTGCGGTAAATTGCGTGGTAGAGCTGCCTGGCGCGGAACTCGGGCTGCCCCTCGCCCAACAGTTGGTGCATCTCCGCAACGTCCATGCCGAGAATCGATTGCGGCATTTCTGTTACCATTTTATCGTAGAGCCCCTGGCAGGACCGTGTGCCTCTCCGGCGCAGCAGCCCTGGTCGGGGGACGCGCAACACGGCTAATCCGTGTTGCCGGAAAGAGATCCAGGCTTACCCTCGAATGACTGTAACAACAACCCCCGTCCGCGAAATTGAAACCACCACTTTGCCGAACGGCATTCGCATCATTACCGAAGCGATGCCGCACGTCCGCTCCGTCTCCGTCGGCATCTGGGTCGGCAGCGGATCCCGCAGCGAAACTCCCGAACAGAACGGCATTTCGCATTTCATAGAGCACATGCTTTTCAAGGGCACCACGCGGCGCTCGGCTGAGGATATCGCCCGTTCGGTCGATTCCATCGGCGGGAACCTCGACGCGTTTACCGCCAAGGAGCTGGTCTGCTTCAACACCAAGGTTCTCGACCAGCACCTTTCGCTTGCCTTTGACGTGCTCACCGACCTCGTCCTTCACCCGCTCTTCCGGGAGGACGACATCGACAAGGAAAAGGGCGTCATCCTCGAAGAGATCAAGATGGAGGCGGACAGCCCCGATTACCTGGTCCACGAGATTTTCTCGTCCAATTTCTGGAAGGATCATCCGCTGGGCAAGCCGATTCTCGGCACGCCGCAGACGGTCAAACGCTTCGGCCACGATATGGTACGGGAGTTCTACTCCTCGGTTTACACGCCCGCTAATCTGATCGTGACCGCCGCCGGGAACCTTACCCACGAGGGCTTGGTTGCCCTCGCGCAGGAGCATTTGGCCGGCCTGCCTCCTGCGGCCCCGGTGCCGTCCGACCAGGTTCCCATCACTCATGCCCGCATCGCGCTGCGGAGCAAGAAATCGCTCGAGCAGGTGCATCTCTGCCTGGGCGTTCCCTCCTACCCCCTGCCGCACCAGGAGCGGTTTGCCTGCTACGTCCTGAACACGGTTCTGGGTGGCGGGATGAGTTCACGGCTCTTCCAGAACATCCGCGAGCGGCAAGGCTTGGCCTATGCCGTTTTCTC
Organism: Bryobacteraceae bacterium; assembly: GCA_035508655.1. GTDB lineage: Bacteria > Acidobacteriota > Terriglobia > Bryobacterales > Bryobacteraceae > DATGMB01. Next base: position 9,410 of record DATJMP010000324.1, on the reverse strand, counting down.
CGAGCTGAACCCATACCGTGACACCGGCTGCCTCTCGATCTATGCCGGCACGTCCCTCGAATCCGCCCGCAAGGTGGTGCAGTCCATCATAAAGGAATTCCGCGAGTTGAAAGAGGAGTCGGTCGGAGAGGAGGAGCTGCGGCGGGCCAAAGACCACCTGAAGGGCTCGCTGATGCTAAGTCTGGAATCGACGGCCAGCCGCATGTCGAACCTGGCCCGGCAGGAAATGTACTTCGGCCGGTTCTTCACCCTGGACGAGCTGGTCGAGAGTATCGAGTCTGTGACTGCGGCCGATGTGCAGCGCATCGCGCAGACGTTTTTCGATGCCCGCCATATAGCCCTGACGGTTCTGGGAAGTCTAGAAGACTTTCGGATTGGTCGTGAAGATCTCGTTTGTTAAATAATTGAATTAACTAGATTTAATTGTCATACTGTGCGGTATTCGTACTAGTACGACTGATCTGGTTACCTCCGGTCCTGTCCTTGACCATGACCGGGGCGCATCGTACGATACAAAAGAGCGAAAAGCAGGAGTTTTCGTACGGCCACCCCGCGGAGAAGCGAGCAGGTCCGGAGGACATGAATGAACAGACCGATTCGAGTGTTGAGCCCGAGATTGCTGGTCGGGGCACTCGTGCTCTTTGCGGCGGGCTCGCTGTCTGCATCTCCCTTGTGCACCAGCGTGGGGGCGACGCTCGATCAATTCATCGGCACTTCCTGCAGCGTCGGCAATTACCTCTTTACCTTCCCATCGGGCGGCTCGAGTTATACCAGCCCCGTTCCCGCCAGCGACGTGACCGTAACCATTGTTGGGAACGGCCTCAGCCCTTCGTCACCGACGGGCTTTCTGTTCACGAGCAGTTGGGTGGCAGATCCCGCCAACGGGGGCTATTCCGATCTCAACATCAGTTTTGATGTGAGTATCGCCGGTCTGAATTACATCAATAGCGGCACCCTGGCCATGGGCGTGAATCTTTCACAGCCTGACGGATTGGGTGATTTTGTCATTGCCGACGAGACGCTGGGCGGCTCCGGCGGCGGGGAAATCAATCTGACCATATACGGCAACAACGATGCCCAATCCGAGTCCTATGCCTCCGGCACGGCGCTCAACGGAACGGCGAGTGTTTACGGTCAGAGTTTTACGCTTTCCAAGGATATCTTTCTAGGCGCACTCGACGGCTCCTCGACAACCACGGTCAATTCTCTGGAGGAGACGTTCACCTTTACGGCGGTTCCTGAACCCGGTCCTTTCGTACTGACGGGAGGAGCGCTTGGTCTGCTTTTTCTGGCGCGGCGGTCCAGAAAGCTGCTCCAGTTGTTTGGCCTGGCGGTGATTTTCCTCGTGGGGTCAGCCGGTTCGGCGCATGCCTCGCAGTTGTGCACCAATGTGGGCACCAACCTGGGCCAATTGATCTCGGCAGGCTCCTGCAGCATCGGTGACGTACTGTTTACGTTCACTGGAGCCAGCTATCAAACGAGCGGAAATGCGCAGCTTGTCGACAACGCATCCCAGGTGACCGTCGGCGAAGACAACACGAATGGCCTGATCGGATTTTACATGGTTCCGGTCGTGACCGGGATTTACACGGGAACCCCGATCAATGAAACGGTCACGATTTCATTTATCGCGCAATCTGCCTTGCAGCCGATCCTGGGGGCATATGGATCGTACACCGGCCAGAATCTCTCCGAGGCGCAGTTGGAAGTGTTGAACGGCGGTTCCGACATCTCCACCATTCCGCCCGGGAACGATCCGCTGAACCTGCTCACCATCGGATCGGCAAGCGCCACTTTCACGTCCGCGATTGCTGCTGGTACGCCGCTGACCTTGACCGAAACGCTCAACCTGTCGATGAGTTCGCCAGGCGTTACGCACGTCTCGGCTGCGGAGATGGATGTGGCGGAGCCGGCGAGTTCGGTGCCCGAGCCGGTCACCATGGTTCTCACCGGTTCTTCTCTGCTCGGACTGGCGTTCTATCTGCGCCGCAAGGGCTTCCGCGCATAGCGCGAAACCCATGCGATTCCGGCCCGGAGGGTTCGCCCTTCGGGCCTTTTTGCTTTTTGGCGGGGCCGGCCCGCGGTTGACGGGGCCGCCTTCTGTTTTATACACTCGCCCAGTGGATAGAAGATCGTTCCTGCATATCGCGGCGGCTACTCCTCTGCTCGCTTCAGCTGCCGATCAGGCCCTTCCGGCGTATAAAATCGTTTCCCATTTCGAGCCTTCCGCGCACCCGGGGATGCCGGGACCTTATCCCGGCGTCGTAGTGCGCGTCCACTCGGAAAGCTGCCTCGATACCGAGCGCGATCAAGCCAACATGGAATCGGTGCGGCGGATGGTTTCGGCCGGCATGAAATCCCTCACCGGCGCCGGCAGCGACCACGATGCGTGGACCCGCTTCATCGCACCGCATGACGTGGTCGGCATCAAGGTCAACTGTTCCGGCGCGCCGCGCATCTGCTCCGCGCCCGAAGTGGTGGGTGCAATCGTCGAGAATCTGACCGCCATCGGCGTCCCTGCCAACCAGATCTATATCTACGAACGTTTCGCCAACCAGTTGCAGACGGTTCCTTACGCCAAGTTCGTTCCGCCCGGTGTCACCATCTGGGCGGCAGAAGAGTCCCGCGGCACCATCCTCGGCTACGATCCCCACACCTACGTGGAGTGCAACTTCTTCGGCGAAGAGGATACGCGCTCCAACCTGGTGCGGCTGGTGGCGGACAAGCTCACCAAGATCATTAATGTCCCCAACGCCAAGGAGCACCAGGCCGCCGGCGTTACGGGCTGCCTCAAGAATATCGCCTACGGCGACTTCTCCAACGTGGCCCGGTCTCACCAATACGAAAAGACCAACACTTATTCGTTTATCGGCACACTCGCCTCGGTAGAGCCGGTGCGCTCGCGTGTGGTGCTGAACATCATGGATGCGCTGCGCGGCGTCTGGCACCAGGGCCCGTTCAACCGCGATCCGCGTTTCCGCTTCTATCCCAAGCAACTGCTGATCGGCACCGATCCGGTGGCGATCGACCACACGGAGCTTGACCTGATCGAGGCCAAGCGCAAGGCCGAAGGTGCCGTCAGCCTGTGGGACCGCTCTCGCTCCCATCTCGGCGACAACCGCGATCCGAATATGAATCATTTTATCCGCGAGCCTGGCCATATCGAGTATGCGTCCCGCCTCGGCCTGGGCATTTACGACAGCTCCAAAATTCATCTGCGGGAGATCGAGCTCTGATGCTGCTCGTCGCTGCCGCTCTTCCGCTTTTGTTCTGGGATGCCGGTCCGTCCACCGCTCCCGCCCTCCGCGACGCGCACATTGAGCGCATCGCCGTTCCCGCCGCGCAGGAAGCGGCGTGGAAGGGGGTAGCAGGTATCGTGGTGCAGGCGGCGGATGTCGGACGACTGCGCAAGCTCGCCGTTCCCTCCGTGGAATACCGGCCCGACCAGGCCAGCGCCAGCCGCGCGCCGTGGATCCAATCCAACGGCTGGGAGTTCGTGCGCGCTCCCGGTGCGCATTTCTACTACGATGCCCCCGGCAAGGCCGCGGGCCTCGCGGCCGCCGAAGCTTTCTCCTACGGGGCGGACGCGCTCATTCACACCGACGCCGCGGGCCTCCAGTACTTTGCCGAGATGCTCGCCTTTCTGCGCGGAATCGAGCGGCTCGATCTGCCGCCCTTGGCCGACATCGCATTCCAGGATGATGGCGGCGATACCGCCGGCGAGGTTCTCAACCTGATGCTGCGCAACAATCTGCTGGTGCGCGCCGCCGCCGCGCCCGATCCCAAAGCCAAGCTCAATGTCCGACTCGGCAGCGCGCAGTTCCCGCTCGAAACGGCACAGGACCCGGCCGCCATGGCGCACCTGGTGCGCTCCGCCCTGGGGGACGATCATCGCTCGATTCGCATCTATGGCACGCAGGTAGTTCTGGCCCGCGTCACGGCGGGCGGGGGCCGCCTCAGGTTGGCGCTGCTCAATTACGACGGTGCCCGCCGCAAGGTGGATGGCCTGCATGTCCGCGCGTTAGGCCGGTTTCCGAAGCACACCGGAGCCGTGGCCGGCGGTGCCGCGCAGATCGACGACTACTCCCTCGACGACCAGGCAACCGAGTTCACCTTGCCCGAACTGAAAACCTTTGCTGTAATTGATCTTTCACGATGAAAGACTTATGAAACAAATCCGCTGCTTTATAATTCTTGCGTTAACCATGATCGCTTCGGCGCAAAATCCAACCCAACACCGCTATGACCTGCTGCTCCAGCACGGCCACGTAATCGATGCCAAGAACGGCATCAGCGCCATTCGCGACGTCGGTATCAAGGACGGCAAAATCGCCGCCGTCGCCGAGCACCTGGATGCCGCCGACGCTCTGAAGACAGTTGACGTTTCCGGCCTTTACGTTTCGCCCGGCCTGGTCGATATGCACGTCCACGTCTATACCGGCACCGGCGAGCGTGGTTCCTACGCCGGCGATAACAGCCTGTATCCCGACGGATTCATGCTGCGCGTGGGAGTGACCACGGTGGCCGACGCCGGCTGCGCCGGATACCGCAACTTCGAAGATTTCAAGCAGCGCGTCATTGATCGCTCCAAAACGCGAGTGCTCGCATTCATCAATATCGTGGGCGCGGGTATGCGCGGACCCCACTTCGAGAACAACACCGAGGACATGGATCCTGTGCCGGCGGCGCTGATGGCGGAAAAGTACAGAAACATCGTTGTCGGCTTCAAGACCGCCCACTACGCCAAGCCGGACTGGACTTCGGTGGATCATGCGGTCCAAGCCGGCAAAATGGCCAACGTTCCCGTGATGGTGGATTTCGGCGACGATTTTCCGCAGCGCCCGATTGAAGCCCTGCTCACCGAGCACCTCCGCCCCGGCGATATTTACACCCACTGCTACTCTGGCCTGCGCCGCGAGTTGCTCGACGGCAAAGTCAATCCCGGCATGATCGCCGGCCGCAAGCGCGGTGTGATTTTTGACGTGGGCCACGGCGGCGGCAGCTTTGCCTGGCGCATTGCGGTTCCCATGATCCAGCAGGGTTTTTGGCCGGATTCCATCTCGACCGACATCCACATCGGCAGCATGAACTCGGGCATGAAGGACATGGACAACCTGATGTCGAAGTTCCTCGCCCTCGGCATGCCGCTGGATGAGGTGATCGCCAAGTCCACGTGGGCTCCGGCCAAGGAAATCCACCACGAGGAACTGGGCAATCTTTCAGTCGGGGCGCCCGCCGACGTCGCGGTGCTGCGGGTGGAGAACGGCCACTTCGGCTTCACGGATATGTACGGCGCCCGTATGGACGGCACGCAGAAGCTGGTCTGCGAGCTGACCCTGCGCGACGGCCGGGTGGTCTACGATCTGAACGGCATCACCCGTCCGGTATGGACCACTCTCCCCCCGAACTACCTGCAGACTGGCGACGCCGCCTGGGATGCGATCACTCCCGCCCGCAGCGGACGTGGCGGTCGCGGTCGCGGCGGCAACGGTGGCCGTGGCGGAACGGCCGCTCCGGCAGCGGAAGAGAACCACTAGTAGGGCGTCCCTGTCATCTCGTTACCGCTCCCTGACGGTCGCGGCTCCGTTCGGTGCTTATTCCCGACGCAGAGCCGCGACCGTCAGGGAGTGGTTTGTTGACGCAGAGACACGGAGTCGCCGAGCAAGCGCAGAGAAATCAAACGAATCTCTGCGGTTTCTCTGTGCCTCTGCGTCTCTGCGCCAAATACACGCCCCATTTTGCGCTACCCTCTTCTTCCTCCCGTACGGAACTGATGCCGTTCCGCCGTCCAGGTAGCGGACCCGTATTCGCCCAGCAGCACCTTGCCCGCGAGCTTGCCGTTCTGCTCCGTGCCGTCGAACTGGAAGGAAACGCGCACGCCATCCGTCGGCAGCGAGCTCCGGAACTGCACGCGGTTGCCGGCCACCATGCCGCTCAGGTCGCCGGAAGCGAATTCGCCTTCGTGCGTGCCCTGCAGGCGTCCGCCGTTCTGCTCAAACATCACCTTGTGGCTGGCGGAGCCGCCCACGAATTGCAGTTTGACCTCCCACATTCCCGCCACGCTTACGGGCTCGCCCGAGGGTGGCGGCGCCGGAGGCTCGACTTTAGGCGGCTTGGAAAGCAGCGCGTACAAGCGGTCGGCTACGGTCTTGTCGTCGCCTGGCTGCATCTGGTAAGGCACGATGGCGATGGAATTCTGGGTGGCGCGGTCCAGCACGATGCGCGGTTCGGTGTCGTTGGCGATCTTGCTCAGCTCCGTGCCGGTGATTCCGACTTTGGCCGGATCCCACTGAATGATGAGTTCGGGAGAGCGGTTGGAGAGATCCGGTCCGGGCTGGCGCATTTCCGTTTTCACGGAGTCCACCTGCTTCACCGAATCCGAAATGTGGTTCAGCCACGATTCCCACATGGCCCACTCGGCCTTGTGGTCGCGCTTCACCCACATCTCCACGGCTTCGAGCATGCCCATGATCTCTTCCTTGCCGACTTTCAGCGAGCGGCCGAAGGCATGGTGCGGTGCGCTGTTGATCCACGCCGCCTGCAGAAAACTCTTCTCGCCGAGCAGCAGGCCCGCCGCCTGCGGACCGCGGATGCACTTGCCGCCGCTGTAAGCCACGGCCGTGGCGCCGCGCGCCAGGTGCACGTTGGGCTTCAGGGTTAGGACTTCCGCCGCCGCATCCACCAGCACGGGCACGTTGCGCTTGCGCGCCGCCTCGGCCACCGCGCGCGTTCCCAGCGGGCCGTCGTCGCCAGGGCCGGCCAGAATGTAAATCATGGCGGTGCGTTCGTTGAAGGCGCGCTCCAGCTCGTCCTTATCGTGGACGATGATCAGCTTCACGCCCAGCATGCGGGCGGCGTGGTCATAGACATTGTGGGAATAGGCGGGCACGATGACTTCGCTCTTCAGCCCTTCCAGGTTGGGGACGCGCTGCATGCGCTCGGGATTGCCGCCGGTGATGGACGCGGCGGTGCAGTGGGTGGTGGCGGCGCAGCAGCCGGCCGTGATGATGCCCCATTCGGCGCCGCTCAGCTCGGCCAGGCGCGCGCCCACGGCATCCATCAGCTCGTCCATGTGCACGAAGCTGTGCGAGGCCAGTTCCATGGCCCGCTTCACCTCCGGCAACGTCTGCGAGCCGGTGATGATGGTGTAGGTTCCGTGTGCATTGATGAGGGGCCGCACGCCGATGGAACGATACAAATTCGCGCTCACCTCGAGCGGCGCAGCCACCGCGCGCCGTACCGTCCCTCCCAGCGCCTGTGCGGCCGCCAGCAGGCTGCCGCGGCGGAAAAGATCCCGCCGGTGAAATCCCCACAAAGTATTTGCCATGGAACTCTCCTCCGCTTGAGTATACCCGCCCGGATACCGCGGGGACTACCGCGCGCCCGGTTGTGCCGGCCGGTGCCAGGTTCTATGCTAGGGCAGGAGCACGCTCATGCAACAGACCAACCGCCGCCGTTTTCTGGGAGCCGCGCTTGCCACCGCCGCGTCGTACAACCGCGTGCTGGGCGCCAATGACCGGCTGCGCTTCGGCGCCATCGGCACGGGAGAGCGCGGACAGTACCTGTTGAGCAACGTCGCTCAACTGGAGAACAACGAGCTGGTGGCCGTCTGCGATGTCTACGAGCCGCATCGTCTCGCGGCCCGCAACCGCTTCGGACCTGCGGCGAAGGATTTCGTGGACCACCGCGCGCTGCTCGATTTGAAGGAAGTGGATGCGGTGATCATCGCTACGCCCGACCATTGGCATGTGCCCATCACCATCGATGCCGTGCGCGCCGGCAAGGACGTGTACTGCGAGAAGCCGGTGACGCACACGCCGGCCGAAGGCGATCCGCTCATTGCGGCGGTGCGGGACTCCCGCCGGGTGGTGCAGACCGGGACGCAGCAGCGGAGCTGGGAACACTTCATCCATGCCAAGGAAGTGGTGGCGAACGGCACGCTCGGCCAGGTGACGCTCATCCACACCTACTGGTATCAGAACCACATCGCCAACCAGCAGGCGGGGCCCGAGATCGACCTCGCCAAGCTCGATTGGAAGCGGTTTCTAGGCTCGGCCGCGGACCGGCCTTTCGACGCCGATCAATACGCGCACTGGCGCTGGTACTGGGATTTCGGCGGCGGCGCCATGACCGACCTGTTCGTGCATTGGGTGGATGTGGCTCACTGGTACATGGACGAGGACATGCCGGCCCGCGCCACAGCGACCGGCGTGAAGGCCCTGCTGCAGCAGAGGCAGACGCCGGATACGATGAGCGCCGCACTGTCCTACGGCAAGGCGCTGGTGGAGTTTGACAGTGCGCTTTTGGGATATCTCGAAGGCGGCGGGCTGATGCTGCGCGGCACCAAGGCAGCCATGCGTTTGCACCGCAGCGGCTTCGAAGTCTACGCGGAAGTGCCGCGCTATACCGAGGCCTTCACCACGCCGCCGCCGATTCTGAAGGAAGTTTCGCCGCGGGACGGCGGGCTCGACCACATGAAGAACTTCATCGAGTGCGTACGCTCGCGCAACACGCCCACGGCCCCGGTGGAGGTAGGCGTGGCGGCGGCACGGGCCGGCCATATCGCCAACCTCGCCATGCGCGGCAAGGGTGTGTGGACCGCCGAAGCGGCCGGTTAGCGGCAGATTATGCGAGACCCGGAAATCATCGAAGGCGAGCTGATCGAGATCAGCGCCCTTGCCGACGACACGCTGAAGCTGGAACGGATCATCGCGTGGTGCGCCGCGCATCACGACGAGATTCCCTTCGCTCTGCACATGCTGCTGACCCGATGGCCGAAGCACCACGCGGAGCAACCGACAGAATAGCGGGGCGGACGGGGTGCGCGGCCCCGATCCGAGCCGCGACCGCAAGGGAGCGGTCCGTCCGGAAACGAACTAGCCTGCTTTCGGCAGATCGTGCAGCCACTCCAATTGCTGCTGCACCGTGTCGTGGAGGCGGTACGTGCGTTTCACTGTTTCGGGTTTGGGACCGAGCACGTCGATCTTCTCGATGTCGAACTGGCCGATGCCGAACTGTGCGGCGTACTGCAGATAGCCGACGGCGTGCGGCGGGAGTCCCATGCACTCGAGGCCGATACGGTCGGCGGCCAGAAGATCGGTGGAGGCCAGGGCGACGCGCGAGGGCACCGGTGTCCCATCCGATGGGCCGTTGCCTTCCATGCCCTCGAAACCGTCGATGAGCCCCACGCCCCACGCCGGCCGCTCGCGCATGGCTGAAATCGCCATGTTGTAGTTCATCTGGTGCGGGCCCGCATGGTACTTCCGCTTGTCGTGCCAGGCCGGAGTGTCGTTGGGCGCGCTGTGCAGCGGCGTGCCGATCACCATGTTCTTCACCGACATGGTCGCCACCACGGCATTATGCGTCTTTAGCATCGCCGACGAGACGATGAATGCCTCGCGGTCCACCAG
>DATJMP010000323.1:0-8373 GCA_035508655.1 Bryobacteraceae bacterium | reverse complement strand
CCACAGAGGTTGTTGGTCAAGTAAAGAGCATATCAGGATGGGGAGCCGGGATCGGGGATCAGGGGTTGGGGCGATCAAGATCACGGTGCCGCAATGATGGCGTCATGCGGCGCGGAAATACTTACGGACGCCAGCCGGACCGCACGGAAGCGTCCGGTTGAAGAGCCATCCTCATCGCCCTGATCCCCAATCCCTGACCCCTAATCCCTAATCCGTTTATACTGAAAGTTTGAGATCGTTAGCCCCGCTTGATCAGCCCCGGCGGACGGGCGTTCAAACATTTCTCCGGCGACGCCAGTTCGCCGCCACTCCAATCAGGACCTGCGCATGAGCACAGTCGCAATTCAACCCATTCACCGGGCGGTGCGCTTCTATGAAGCGCCCATCGGAAAAAAAGCTGTCATGGCCGTCACCGGCCTCGTCTTGTTCGGCTACGTCGTAGCCCACCTGCTGGGTAACCTGCAGGTGTTCTCGTCAGATCCGAACCAGATCAACCGGTACGCCGCCTTCCTCCACAACCCGGCTAATGCCGCCGCGCTGTGGGTCGCGCGTGCCATTCTGCTCGCATGCGTCGGGCTGCACATCCTGGCCGCCACGCAGCTATGGCTGCAAAACCGGGCGGCGCGGCCGGTCGCCTATCGCAAGAAGGCGGACGTTCCCACATCGTACGCAGCGCGGACGATGAAAGTGAGCGGCATTATTATTGCGGCCTTCGTCGCGTTCCACATCCTGCACCTCACCACCGGCTCCATCCCCGGCCTGCCTGTGCACGATATCGCCGCCAACGAGCCCGACGTCCGCGCCAATCTCATTCAGGGCTTCCAGAACCCGTGGGTGTCCGGCTTCTACATTCTGGCCATTGCACTGCTTTGCACGCATCTCTATCACGGCGTCTGGAGCATGTTCCAGTCAATCGGCATCAATCATCCGAAATATACGCCCGGGCTGAAGCGCGCGGCGGCCGTGATTGCGATTCTGCTCGCCGCGGGCTACATCTCCATTCCGGTCTCGGTGATGACCGGAGTGTTGCACTGATCAAGGTAGGGGCCGGCTGCAGCCGGCCCGAAGGATAAGAGCATGGAACTCGATTCGAAAAGCCCGGCCGGCCCGATTGAAACCCGATGGGACCGCCACCGGTTCGGCCTCAAGCTGGTGAATCCCGCCAATAAGCGCAAGCACACCATCATCGTGGTCGGCACGGGACTCGCGGGCGGCTCTGCGGCGGCCTCGCTCGCCGAACTCGGCTACAAGGTGAAGTGTTTCTGCTTCCAGGATTCGCCCCGGCGCGCGCACTCCATCGCGGCCCAGGGCGGCATCAACGCGGCCAAGAATTATCACAACGATGGAGACAGCGTCTACCGCCTCTTCTACGACACCGTCAAGGGCGGCGATTTCCGCGCCCGCGAGTCTAACGTCTACCGCCTGGCGCAGATCAGCCTGAACATCATCGATCAGTGCGTGGCCCAGGGCGTGCCGTTCGCGCGCGAATATTCCGGCTATCTCGACAACCGCTCCTTCGGCGGCGCCCAGGTCTCCCGCACCTTCTATGCCCGCGGCCAGACCGGCCAGCAGCTTCTCCTTGGCGCTTACCAGGCGCTCGAACGCCAGATAGGTGCCGGCCAGGTGGAGATGTACCCGCGCACGGAGATGCTGGACCTCATCGTCATCAACGGCAAAGCGCGCGGCATTGTCGCTCGCAACCTCATCACCGGCCAGATCGAATCGCACCTCGCCGACGCCGTCGCGCTCGGCACCGGCGGCTACGGCAACGTCTATTATCTCTCCACCAACGCCAAGGGCTCCAACGCCACCGCCATCTGGCGCGCCCATAAGCGCGGCGCGCTCTTTGCCAATCCCTGCTTCACCCAGATCCATCCCACCTGTATTCCGGTCTCCGGCGATTACCAGTCCAAGCTCACGCTCATGTCGGAATCGCTGCGCAACGACGGCCGCGTCTGGGTGCCGCTCAAGAAAGGCGATCAGCGCCCGCCCAGCAGCATCCCCGAAGCGGAGCGCGATTATTACCTCGAGCGCCGCTATCCCAGCTTCGGCAACCTGGTTCCCCGCGACGTCGCTTCCCGCAACGCCAAGGTTGTCTGCGATGAAGGCCGCGGCGTGGGCGAAACCGGCCTCGCCGTTTATCTCGATTTCCGCGATGCCATCGAGCGCCTGGGCAAGCACGTCATCAAGGAGCGCTACGGCAACCTCTTCGACATGTATGAGCGCATCACCGGCGACGATCCCTACCAGGAGCCGATGCGCATCTTCCCCGCCATCCACTACACAATGGGCGGCCTCTGGGTGGATTACAACCTCATGTCCACCATCCCCGGCCTGTACGTGATCGGCGAAGCGAACTTCTCCGATCACGGCGCCAACCGCCTCGGCGCCAGCGCGCTCATGCAAGGGCTGGCGGACGGTTACTTCGTCCTTCCCAATACCATCAACGATTACATCGCCTCCGCCAAGCTGGAAAAGGTCGATAATACCCATCCCGCCGTGCGCGAGGCCGAGTCGCAAGTGACCTGCGTCACCAAGCGGCTGCTCGAGATCAAGGGTACGCGGTCGGTGGATTCCTTCCACCGCGAGCTCGGCAAGCTGATGTGGGAGTACTGCGGCATGTCCCGTACCGCCGAAGGCCTCAAACACGCCCTCGGCAGGATCCCCGAGATGCGCGAGCAATTCTGGCGCGACGTGCGCGTCCTCGGCGGCGGCGAGGAGCTCAACCAGTCGCTCGAAAAGGCCGGTCGCGTAGCCGATTTCTTTGAGCTCTCCGAGTTGATGTGCCTGGACGCTCTGGACCGCAACGAGAGCTGCGGCGGCCACTTCCGCGAGGAATATCAGACCCCCGATGGCGAGGCGCTGCGCGACGACGCTGACTACTCCTACGTTGCCGCCTGGGCCTTCCGCGGCGTGGGCAACCCGCCCGAGCTGGTCAAGGAGCCGCTCGAATTCGAATACGTGCATCCGGCGCAACGGAGCTACAAATAATGCGAATCATTCTCCACGTCTGGCGGCAGCCGAACGCCGAAGCCAAGGGACGCATGGTGCGCTACGAAGTCCCCAACGTCAACGAGCACATGTCGTTCCTGGAGATGCTGGACGTTCTCAACGAGGACCTCATCTCGCGCAACGAAGATCCCGTCGCCTTCGATCACGATTGCCGCGAGGGCATTTGCGGCATGTGCGGCTGCATGGTCAACGGCGTCGCCCACGGACCGCTTCCCGGCACTACTCTCTGCCAGCTCCACATGCGCCACTTCAAGGACGGCGACGAGCTTTATCTCGAGCCCTGGCGCGCCCGCGCATTCCCAGTGGTCAAAGATCTCGTTGTTAACCGCAGCGCCTTCGACCGCATCATCGCCGCCGGCGGCTTCATCTCCGTCTCCACCGGCAGCGCGCCCGACGGCAATGCCGTCCTCGTGTCCAAGGAAAGCGCCGACCGCTCCATGGATGCCGCTGCCTGCATCGGCTGCGGCGCCTGTGTTGCCATGTGCCCGAACGCCTCTGCCTCGCTCTTCATGGGCGCCAAAATCGCCCACCTGGGCCTGCTGCCGCAAGGCCAGCCCGAGCGCCAGCGCCGCGCCCTCTCGATGGTAGCCCAGGCGAACAAAGAACTGTTCGGAAGCTGCACGAACATCGGCGAATGCGAAGCCGTCTGCCCCAAAGAGATCAAACTGGAAGTGATCGCCCGCATGAACGGCGACTATCTTAGGGCCAGCTGGTCCGGCCGCGCCGCGAGCGACGAAGAGTGATCGCCGCCGGACTTCCCCGATGCCGATCGCGAAATCGGCCGGTTACTCCGCCCGCAGCGCTGTCATCGGGTCCAGGGCGGCAGCGCGGAGGCCGGGAATCACAACCGCGGCCATAGCGGTCACCAGCAGTGCCCCCGGCACGGCCACGAAAGTGATGACGTCGGTTGGGCTGATTCCATAGAGCAGGCTGGCGGCGAACCGGCTCAAACCCCAAGCTGCTGCCAGACCGAACACCAGGCCGAGGAGTACGATCCGTAATCCCTGACCTGTCACCAGCTTTAGCACTGCCGCCGGCCGGGCGCCCAGCGCCATCCGAATCCCGATCTCCTGGGTGCGGCTGCGCACCGAATATGCGGCCACGCCGTAAAGCCCGGCGGCAGCCAGTCCCAGCCCCAGCAGGCCGAAGGTGCCGAAGAGGGCGGCGCACAGGCGTGGGATCAGAAACGCCTTGCCCACATGGCTTTCCAGCGTATCCACATTGAACACCGCCAGAGCGGGATCGAGCTTGCCGATCTCCTCTTCCATGGGCCGGCGCATGGCCAGCGGGTTGCCCGCCGTCCGCACCAGGATGGTCATGCCGAGCAGGCTCAACACGTCCTCAGTCGCCTTTCGCGGAAGGTATGTGTAGGCGCAGGCTTTGACCGCTTCACCTAGCGTGACGGATTTGGAATCGCCTGCCACTCCGATCACCTCGTAAGACTTGTCGCCGGCGCGGATCGTGCGGCCGATCGGGTCGCGCTCGCCGAAGAGGCGGCGCGCCATGATCTGGCTGATGATGGCGGCCGGCTGGGCAAGGTCTGTCCGCGGCTGGAAATTCCGGCCGCGCAGAAGGCGGATGCCGAGCGTGTCGAAATAACCCGGCGTCACCGAAAAGATGTCGGCCTCTACGGACTTGGCCGCGGCGGCGCCGGCTTCCTGAAAACTTTCATCGTTTTGCGCGAAACTCAGTGGCAGGATATTCGAAACGGCTATCGAACGAACCCCTGGCATCGTCTCGGCGCGGCTTTCGAGTTGGTGCAGAAACAGGCGCAGACGTTCATCGGAGTAGCCGGCCGTTTTGGGATCCACCGCCAGGGTCAGGACGTTTTCCGGGCGGATGCCGAGATCGATCGAGGCGGCGCTGCCCAGGCTGCGCAGAAAGAGCGCGCCCGCGATCAGCAGGACGGTCGAGAGCGTTACCTGCAGAGCGACCAGAAAATTGCGCATGCCGAAATGGCGGAGCAATCCGGGGCCGGCGGCGGCACTCTTCAAAGCAGAGACCAGGTCCAGCCGCGTAGCGGCCAACGCGGGAGCGAGGCCCGCCAGCACGCTGGCCAGCCCGGCCGTTGCCGCGGTGAATGCCAGTACGCGCAAATCCGGCGTGAAATCCAACGCGAATGGCATTGGCAAGGGAAGCCGGAATCCCGAGAGCACATGCGCGGCCGCATAGGCCATGGCGAAACCGCCCGCTGCTCCCAGCACGGCAAGCGCGAGGCTCTCGCTCAACAATTGCCGGATCAGACGTCCGCGCCCCGCCCCAACAGCGAGGCGGATGCCGATTTCGCGCCGCCGCTCGACGGCCCGCGCCAGCAGCAGGTTGGCCACGTTGGCGCAGGCCACCAGCACAACGAGCGCGGCCACGGCCATCAGCATCGCCATGAAGCCGGGGAGGAATCGGCGACCTCCGGGAATCCCGCCCGCCGCTTCGAGAGTCACGGACTTGAATGCCGAACCGGTTGTAAAGGACGCATCGTTCGGCTTGGCCAATTTCTGGGAACGCCGCGCGACCACGTTCACGGCGGCGATGGCGCTTTGCCGGCTCACGCCTGGTTTCAGCCTCCCCGAGATGACGATCCAGTGTGCGTTGCGGCTCTCCGAGTCCTTGGCGATGTCTGCCACGAAATCGCCGCGCTGTGCAAGCGGAGCCCAGAAATCGGAAGGGATACCGCGATTGGTGCCGTGGAAGGCGGGAGCTGTCACCCCCACCACGGCATAGCGGCGGCCGTTGAGGAGGACGGAGGAGCCGATTGCTGCCGGGTCTGCGCCAAAGCGGCGGCGCCAAAGCGAATCGCTTAGCACCACCACGGCATCGCGCCCGGGTACGCTGTCGTCCGCCGGAGTCAGACCACGCCCCAACGCCATTGGAGGACCCACCACCTGGAAATAGTTGCCCGTCACCAGGGCGCCCCAGACCCGCTCCGGCACGCGTCCGCCGGCGAGGTTGGCGGGGGCTAAGGGGAAGTCGCCCGCCAGACTGTCGAAGACTCCCGCACATTGGTCGCGGAAGTCGCGGTATTCGGGCAGCGAGAACGTCTCCCCTCCCGAAATGGTATACAGCCCGCGCGGGTCCCGCACCGGCAAGGCACCCAGCATGGTGGCGTTCACCATACTGAAAATGGTGGTGCTGGCCGCGATTCCCAGCGCCATCGAAACGGCGGCGACGGCGGTGAATCCGGGGGCCTTCCGCATGCCGCGGAAAGCGTAAACGAGGTCAAACGGCATCGGTCCTCCCCTCGTTCTTACGCCAACCGCGGAAGCTGAGTTCCAAGTAGATACGCGAATCGCAACCGTTCAGCCGGAACGCGATCCCGCCGCAAAATTCGCCGGATTACCTTACCAATAAGGTCTTATTGGCGCCGATTTTCATCGGCGCCACGTGTCAATCTCTGTTGCCGCACCCTCTCAGCCTGTGACCGTGCGGATCGTCCAGAAATCGCTTGCGAGCTGGCCCAGCAGGTATTCGTAGGGCATCATGCAGTAGCCTTTCAGGCCCCAGCCCGCGCCCCACGAATTCCGAATGATGAACATCCGCTTGGTGTCGTCGTACCCCACCGCCACCACGCAATGCCCTCCCAGCACCTTCTCTCCCGGCGCCGGCATGGGGACGATCCCCGTTTGCGCCACCTCGTCGCTTTCGAAGCTCTCGTAAACCGTGAAGCCGAAAACGAACGGGTAACCCTCGGCCAGGCAGCCCTGCATTTGCGCCAGGTTCTGCACCACCCGGGAGTAGGCGGAAACCAGGTCCTTCTTGGCGTCCGTGTAGGCTTTGGCGGGCGGTTTTTCCGAGAATTTCTGAATGTCGTACGGCCAGTCCGTCTCCGGCGGCGCGCCCAGCGTGGCTACGGATTTGACGCCGTCGCGAATCTGCGCCCCGCTGTCTTCGCTCACCGTGCCTTCGATCACGCGCTCGTTGTAATAGATGAAGAGGCGCGAGGGCACGAATTCCTTGGTCTTCTGTTTCTGCTGGTCGAACTCGATGGCCCCGCCGATTCCATTGGCCGTACAGCTTCCTAGCTGGCCCTGGTCGTAAACCGGAGGGCATTCCGAGCGCAGGTCGACCGAGGTCGGCAGCCCCTGCGGAAACCGGATAAGCGGCGCTGCATAGAAGAAATCGCGCCCATCGGGCAGATCGCGCACCCAGCCGTAGCCGCCGTGTGCCGAAGCCCGGCGCAGCGTCAGGCTCGATAATGGATCGGAGGCCCCCGTCTCGCGCCCCGTCCTTCTGGCTGATACATGTGTCCTTCGCTTTGTTGGCATTCCTGTCCTCCCTAAATAGTGAGATCTGAGATCGTTTTGAAATCCGCGATCGACCGCGCTCGTCGCATTCACCCTATGCGGTACGGCGCTTCCGATGGCTGATATCGTTTGGTGAATCCCGATGGCGGACCGTTTCAGCGTTTGTAACCGAAGCCGGACCGTATCCTTTCCGGTTTACCATAAAATTTCACCTATGCTCCTCCCAATTCATGCCGATGATGTCTGCGCCGCCGCAGGGCGCATTCAGCCCCTGGCGCGCAAAACGCCGGTTCTGACCTCGCCCCTCTTCGACCACGAGGCCTGTACCCGCGCTCTCTTCAAGTGCGAAAACCTACAGACCGGCGGCGCCTTCAAAATCCGCGGCGCTTCCAACCTCGTGCTCTCCCTTCCCGCCGAAACTCTGGCCCGCGGCATCGTCGCCTATTCCTCCGGCAACCATGCCCAGGCGGCCGCTATCGCGGCCCAGTACAAGGGGGTGCCCGCCACCATCGTCATGCCGGAAGATGCCCCGCGCTCCAAAATGGAAGCCACGCGCAGCCGCGGCGCCCGCATCGTCACCTATAACCGCTTCACCGAAGACCGCGAGCCGATCGCCGCCGCCATCCTGCGCGAAACCGGCGCTACGCTCGTTCCGCCCTTCGACCACCCTAAAATCATGGCCGGCCAGGGCACCGCCGCGCTCGAACTATTGAAAGAATCCGGCCCCCTCGACGCCCTGATCACGCCCGTGGGCGGTGGCGGCCTCCTGTCCGGCTGCGCCATCATGGCCCGCGCGCTCCATCCCGGCATCCGCATCTTCGGCGCCGAGCCCGAAGCGGGCAACGATTTCTTCCTTTCCCTCGAAAAGGGCCAGCGCGTCGCCATTCCCATGCCCGACACCATCGCCGACGGTCTCCGCACCCAGAAGCCGGGCGAGCTCACCTTTCCGGTCATCCAGCGCCTGGCCGAGAAAATTCTCCTCGTCACCGACGTGGAACTCCGCGCCACGGTGAAATTCTTGCTGCTGAACCTGAAAATTCTGGTCGAGCCCAGCGGTGCGGCCGCCGCCGCCGCCGTACTTTTCCACAAACTGCCCTCCGACGTCCGTTCCATCGGCGTGGTG
>DATJMP010000322.1:0-14253 GCA_035508655.1 Bryobacteraceae bacterium | reverse complement strand
GTCCTCGACAAAATCGTCGTAGATCTGCTCGTGCACCAGCAGCCGTGACCCTGCCGTGCACATCTCGCCCTTGTTCCCGAACACCGCCCAGAGCGCGCTCTTGCGCGCCGCCTCCTGGTCGGCGTCCGGAAAAACGATGTTCGCCGATTTCCCGCCCAATTCCAGGCTCAACCGTTTCAGATTCGAAACGCCGGCATTTTCCAGCAGCCGCCGAGCGGTTTCGATGCTCCCGGTGAAGCTGATCTTGTCCACGTCCTCGTGCAGAGCCAGCGCCTCTCCGGTGGTCTCGCCGTATCCCGTGACCACGTTCAGCACGCCTTCCGGCAGCCCGGCCTCCATGGCGATTTCCGCCAGCTTGAGCGCATCCAGCGGCGTCAGCTCCGATGGCTTCAGGACCACCGAGCATCCGCACGCCAGCGCGGGGGCGACCTTCCACGCCGCCGTCTGCAGCGGAAAATTCCAGGGCACGATGGCTCCCACCACTCCGGCCGGCTCCCGCAGCGTGTAGTTCAGAAACGGCCCGTTCACCGGAATGGTGGTGCCGTAGATCTTTCGCGTCCAGCCCGCGTAATAGCGGAAGCAATCCGCCGCCGGCGCGACGTCCCCGCCCGCCGACTCGCGCAGCGTCTTGCCGTTCTGGATGGTGATCAGCCGCGCCAGTTCCTCGCGCCGCTTTTCGACCCGCTCTCCGATCTCCCACAGGATGCGCTCTCGCTCGGATGCCTTCATCCCCCGCCAGGTTTTCCGCTCGAAGCTCGTGCGCGCCGCCGCCACGGCCGCGTCCACGGCCTCCGCGGGCGCATCCGGCACTGTGGCCAGCAGTTCGCCCGTGGCCGGATTGTTCACGTCCACCCACCGGTTACAGGCGCATTCCATCCACCGGCCGTTGATGAAAAGCTTCTCCGAAGGCACGTATTCAGTTTAGTCGGCAAACCGGGGCATTTGGGCGACGCGAAGATCATCGCCGGCATGGATGTAGATCCAGGCTTGAGCTTTGGAGAGGCCCTAAATGCCTCCCCGCGCGTCGTCGAGTACACTGAGACCTTAAAGGAAATTGCACTTGCGGAAAGCCCCATTGACCTCAGGAGAACGACTCCAGCGCCAGGGACAGACGAGCCCGACCTGCATCGCGAACCTGATCGTCATCGGCGCCTCGGCGGGCGGCCATCGGGCAGTTGTGGACATCCTCAAGAACCTTTCCGCCGATATGCCGGCGGCAATCGTGATCCTTCTGCACGCGGCCTTGGGGAGCCCTGCCTTTCTCAAGGAGTCTTTCAGGCGGTTCAGCCGCCTTCCCATCATTGAGGTCGAAAATCGGGAACTCTTGCGGCAAGGGTTCATTTTCGTTCTTCCACCGGGCAGGTCGGCCTTTTTCGGTCGGGGGACGATCACTGTAGAGAACGAAATTCCGGACCGGCCTGTGAGCACAATCAATCGCCTCTTCACATCGGCCGCCCAGAATTACAGCGAGCGCGTAATCGGGGTAGTTTTGACGGGACTCTTGAGAGACGGAACCGGAGGACTTCGTGCGGTGCACGAAGCGGGTGGCTTGACCATGGTGCAAGATCCTCGGGAAGCGGAATACCCGGAGATGCCCACCAACGCCATGGAAGGACTGCCCGTGACTTTTTGCTTGAACCTGGCGGAGATCGCCCCCGCTCTGGAGCTGCTGGTTCGTCGGGCCGCACGGTTTGAGACGGGTTTGGCAGTCGCCATCCGAACTCTTCGGGATCGCGCTGCCCTTCTCTTGAGGCTCATCGAACAGTCCTCGGGTAACCCGGGGACACGCGAGTTCCTAAGCAATGAGCTGGCCTCATTGAGGCGCGAGATCCAAGCGATCGATGATCTTGTGAAAGCCAAGCTCGCCAAAACACGTTTGACAAAAGATGCAGGTTAAATCGGATCCGGCCTTTTCCATAACAGGCGCGAGAATTCCGATGTTCTCCTCTACCGCCACCAGCGCAACCGGCAACAGCAGAAATAGCAGTCTTCCCGGTACCCAAACCCCGGCAAACCAACCGTCCGGCCGGAGACCGCCCTACCCTCCCCGCACCAAAATCCCCACGTAGGCCAGCGTGAGGCCGATGATCAGCACGATCGAGATCCAGGCCACGACGTTGAACCAGCGTGGGTTCACCCATTCGCCCATGAGATCCGTCTGGTTGATCAGCAGGATCATGAAAATCAGGATGAACGGCAGCAGCATCCCGTTCAGCACCTGCGACCACAGGATCATGCGGATGAGCGGAAACTGCGGGATCAGAACCACCCCGGCCCCCACCACGATCAGCAGCGTGTATAGCGCATAGAAGATCGGCGCCTCGCGCAGCCGCCGGTTCACCCCGGCTTCGAATCCCAGGCCTTCGCACACGGTGAATGCGGTGGAGAGCGGCAAAATGCTGGCGGCGAAAATCGAGGCATTGAAGAGCCCCGCGCTAAACAGAATGAACGCGTATTTTCCGAACGGCTTGAGCCCCAGCGCCGCCTCCGCCGCGGTCTCGATATCGCGCGGACGCACACTCCAGATCGCCCCGGCGCAGGCTACGACGATGAAAAATGCCACCACGTCCGTCATGACGCAGCCCACCACCACCTCCAGACGCGAAGCTTTATATTCGCCGGGGGTGATCCCCTTTTCGACCACGGCCGATTGCAGATAGAACTGCATCCAGGGGGCGATGGTGGTCCCGATCAGTCCGATCAACATGTATATATAAGATGGCTCGAACACCATCACGGGCTTGACGCTATAGATGGCCGCTTCCTTCCAGTCCGGCCGCACCAGAAAAGCGGAGATGATGTAGGTGACGTAGAGCAGGCAGGCAAAGAGAAAGATCTTCTCGACGCTCTTGTAATCGCCCTTCACCACCAGGAACCACACGGCCACAGCCGAAAGCGGCACGCTGATGTAGCGGCTGACGTGAAAGAGTTCGAGCGAGCTCGCCACCCCGGCGAATTCCGACATCACGTTCGTCAGGTTCACCAACACCAGAAGCGCCATGATCAAGAAAGTGATGCGGAGCCCGAAATTCTCGCGGATCAGGTCGGACAGCCCCTTGCCCGTTACCACACCCATTCGCGAGCACATCTCCTGGGTCACGATCAGCAGCACGGTGATGGGAATGAGCGACCACAGCGGCAGGTAGCCGAACCTGGCTCCCGCCTGGGAATAGGTGAGAATGCCACCGGCGTCGTTATCGACGTTGGCGGTGATGAAGCCGGGGCCGAGGACAGCTAAGAACAGCGCTATGTAATAGCGGTACCGGCTCAGGATTTTCCGCATCCGTCACTTTTGCCTCAGCACCGAAATAATATCGTCGGCGGTGATTACGCCCGCCAGTTTGCCGTCCTCGTCCACCACCGGAAGGGTCAGCAGGTTGTATTTATCGAAAAGCTCGGTGATCCGGTCCTGCTTCTCGTCTACCGTCACCTGTATCAGCGGCTCCGACTTCAGCTCCTGCAGCTTGGCGCCGCCCGGCGCGACGAACAGGCGCGCCAGCGGAATGGCGCCCGCGAGTCTCTCCTCCGCGTCCACCAGAAACACCGTGTTGAGCTGCTCCAGAAGGTCCTCGTTGCCGCGCAGGGCTCCCATGGCATCGATCACGCCGGCATTCTCGTGCAGGACCACGTATTCGGTGTTCATCATCCCGCCGGCCGTGTCTTCTTCGAATTCCAGCAGTTCCCGCACCTCGGTCTTCGGCTCCGAGTCCATTTCGCCGAGGATCTCCGCCGAGGTCTCTTCGGTCAGTTCGGATAGCAGGTCGGCCGCTTCGTCCGGCGCCATCTCCTCGACGATATCGGCGGCTTTTTCCGGCTCCAGCGCTTCGAGAATGCTCGCCTGCATCTTGGGATCGATTTCCGTCAGCGCTTCCGCGGCAACCTCGCTGTCGATGGTCTCGAAAATCGCTTCCCGCTCCGCCCGGCTCAATTCCTCGACGATATCGGCCAGGTCCGCCGGATGCAGTTTCTCCAGAGCCTGGTACGAAATATTGAGCCGCAGCCGCCGCAGCGGATCAGGCTCCACCACATTGGCGAAATCCCACGGGATGGAATTGGGTGGAATGCGCGCTTGCAGCCGCCGGATCCAGCGCGGCGGCAGTACGCCTTGCAACAGGCGGCGGAAAATACTGCGGATCCCAATGTCCACTTCCAACACCGCCACCGTGTCCCGCCCGTGGTCCTTGCGGATTTCCATGGTGACATCGTTGACACGCACCACCTTGCGCCCGTTCACGTCAATGATCTGCTGGTCGAGAAGATCCCGCGCAATGCGCAGCATGTACTCGTCGTCGTGATACGGGACAAGCTGCTCGTCGCTCAGCGAAATCCCTTTGCCGAGCTCGATGGAGCGGACCTGATCGTAGCGGATTGTCAGCCAGGCGTCAGCGCCGCCAACCAGCAGGCGGTCAATACGACGAGAATCGACCAGAGGCACCACGGCGGCGTCCTTGACGCGCCCGATGCGCCGGCCTTTCAGGTCGAAGACCGGCATTGAAACCAGTTCTGTAAAGTACAGCAGGTTTTCCGCCATGGGGAATGCTGGCCGGTTGTGACACCACTCCCACTATGGCCCATCCGGTCGTGATGCCGCAACAAAAAACTGGGGGTTAGGGGCGAGGGGCCGGGGACGAAGGCGCGGAGATCGCGCGTCCTGGTTTCGTTTACCAGTGGATTGTGACTAGTAAACTGTCCCGGCGACTTCGTTACCAACAAACCGCTCCCTGACGGTCGCGGCTCTGCGTCGGGAATAAGCAGCAAACGGAGCCGCGACCGTCAGGGAGCGGTAACGAGATGACAGAGACGCCCTACTAGACTGCAACGGGCGCTCGACCGGCTCCGCTCACTTCCCCGGCCCCAGGTTCCGGCCCCTAGCCCCTAAAGCAGCACCGTATCGATGCCGGCGTCGCCCTCGCCGGCCGCCGCGGCAGCCGCCT
Organism: Bryobacteraceae bacterium; assembly: GCA_035508655.1. GTDB lineage: Bacteria > Acidobacteriota > Terriglobia > Bryobacterales > Bryobacteraceae > DATGMB01. Next base: position 9,319 of record DATJMP010000322.1, on the reverse strand, counting down.
TGGTATCCGCGCGTCCCAAAAACAGCAGCAGGTCGTCCTCCGAGCCGCCGAAAAATGCGTCCAGGAGTTCGCGCACCGCGACCCGGCGCATTTCCTCCTGCGAGGCCAGCGGCTTATAGACGAATGACCGCCCGACTTTGCGGCGCGCCAGCTTGCCTTTGCGCAGCAGCCGCTCCAGGACCGTCATGATCGTGGTGTAGGCTAGCGGCCGGGTTTCGCCCACCACACCCTGCACCGCCTTCACGTTCCCTTCCTCGAGCTTCCAAAGCGCTTTCAGGCACAGCAACTCCAGGGGTGGAGGAACGTCTCGGGCGGTTTTCTTCATCAGTGTTCCTGTCGTCTGCCGGGATCGGCGGTATCGCCGGATTCCTCCAGTTTAACCGGAACCGGGGGCGTCGTACCCGGACTCACGGCCAGATGGCTGCCGGCCGGTTGGAGTGGAGCACCGGGGTCGCCGTTGGGCGGCTGGGCTTGGGGTCTGGCAGCGAACAGCGGGTGGGCAGCCAGCGCCGGGGATGCGGCCACCGCCGGCGGACCGGCCGGTTCAGCCGTCCCGTTTGCGTCGACTGCGGCGGATGGCGGCAGCGGCGCGGGCCGCGCCTCCAGAAACCGGTCCTTTTTCAGCGCCACTCGCGCCAGCGCCGCGTTATAACCGGTGAAGCATCCTTCCACCTGGCGGTCATTTTCGATGAGCGCCCGCATGCACTCCATCTTGGAGTCCATGTCGTCCAGGTAGTGCAGCAACAGCGCCTCGGGAAACTGGGGGAGCTTCGGCGAACCAAACTCCAGTTGCCCGTGATGGCTGAGAATCATGTGGTCGACCAGCATCCGCAGCTCCGGCGGAAATTCCGGCAGGCCGCGCAGCTTCTCCGCTACCATCCGCAGCCCGATCTGAATGTGGCCGAGCAACTGGCCTTCGCTCGAGTATGAAAATCCGCGCTCGTAACTCAGCTCGTGAATCTTGCCGATATCATGCAGGACTACGCCCGTAAGCAGCAGGTCGTAATCCACGTTGGGGTAATGCGCGGCCGTGAGCCGGGCCAGGGCACAAAGCGAAAGCACGTGTTCCAGCAACCCGCCGAGGTAGGCGTGGTGAATCTGCTTGGCGGCCGGCGCGCGCCGGAAACGGCCCGCAATTTCCGGATCGTCCAGCATCGCCTCCAGCAGCGCTTTCAGGTGCGGATTCTGCATCTCCGCCACCACGCTTCGCAGCGCCTGCCACATCTCACCGCTGTCCCGCTTCGAGCACGGGAAATAGTCGCCGAAATCGACTTCGCTCGACTGCATCCGGCGCACCTTGTGAATCGTGAGCTGCGGCCGGTTATGGAAAACCTGGATCAGGCCCTTGACCTTGACAAAATCGTCGCGGTCAAACGTATCGATCGCCTCCTGCACGTTGTCCCACATCTTGGCGTCGATTTCGCCCGTCCTGTCCCCCAGGAGGAGGGATAAGTAAAGCTCGCCGGTCTTTTTCTGCCGGATCTCCTTCGAGTGCACCAGAAAACTGGTCGTGATCACCCGGTTTGTTTCGAGCTCGTTCACATAAGGCGACTTCATTGTTTGATGGGCTGCGCCACGGTCGGGGCCCCATTATTGGAGGGCGGGGGTTGTGGGATGTTATCCGGCGAAGTCTCTTTGGCCGTCGCCTTCACCGTGGTACCCGGGATCGGAACGCCGAGGAACTTCTTGTGCCGGTGCACCCGCGCCGCCACTTCTTCCTTGGTCGTGGTCTGCGGCTTCAACTGCGCCACATCGTGCCAGCGCGTGTCCTTGCCGGCCGCCGCCCCGCTGTCCACGTAGCCATCCTTAATTTCGAGGAACGCTTCCCGGCGCAGCTCGGTCAGAAAATCGCGGATTTTCGGCTCCATCTTGGGCCGGACCATGATCTCGTTGATCTGATCCTTGACTTCGTCGAAGCTGGCCTGTCCGGCTTCATACCGCTCGTCGATGCGCAAAATGACGAATCCCTGCGGCCGCTTGAAGGGATCGGTCACATAACCCTTGGGATTCTTGGAGTCGAAGACCACGTCTTCCATGTCCTTCGGCATGATTCCGCGCTGGTAGGGCGGGAGCGATCCGCCGTTGCGCGCGGTCTCAATGTCGTCGGAAAATTCGCGCGCCAACTCGCCGAACTTCTCGCCCTTGCGCGCCCGCGCCACAATGTCCTTGGCCTTCTTCTCGGCCGCGGTCACCTGCTCGGGCGTCTTGCCTTCGGTTGACAGCACGATCTGGCTGAGGAACACCTGCTCCTTGCGCACGAAGTCCCCTTTGTGCGCGTCGTAATACTTGTGCAGGTCAGTTTCGGGGATTGTCATGCGATATCCCACTTCCTGCCCGATCACGCGCTGAGAGAGAATCTGGCGCTTCAACCTGTCGCGGTAATCCTCGAACGTCATCCCCGTCTGTTCCTGGATGTACTGGTGGAACTTGTCGGGATCGATAATGCGGTTGCCGTCCTTGTCGCGCGCCTGCACCTGGATGTCGGCCAACTGCCGCGTCACATCCGAGTCCACGTTGATGTTCAGGTCTTTGCCCTTCTGCACGAGCAGGAGCTGATCGATCTGGTCGCGCAGCGCGTTGGACGATGCCTGCTTCACCGCATCCTGCAGCTTGGATCCGGTCATGCCCTCGGAACGCAGTTCGGCCTCGATCTCCTTGTGCGTCTGCTCGAGCTCGCCGCGCGTAATAATGTCGCCATTGACCTTGGCAGCGATCTCTTCGACCACCCGCACATCCGCCGCCACGGCCAACGGAAGCGTTGCCGCCATGAGTAACACGTGCCTGAAAAGCATAATTCTGCGTCCTCTATTTTAACAGCGCGACCCGTCGACCCGCCGTGCGAACCGGCAGGTTGCCGGACAGAACCTTCCCTCTTCTTCTCCCGCTGCGAGAAGAATCGACGATCGTTCTGGCATCCGCCGACCCACTAGCGTTCCACTCCAACCCAGTCCTCCGGCTCGCCCGTACTAAGCCGCCAGTTGCCCCAACCTGTCGCGCAGAAAGGCCAACACCTCTCCCGCCCCGGCTATGCCGTCCAAAGGCATTAGCAAGACGCCTGCCGGAGTGAACTGCGCGCCCCTGGTTTTCGCAACCATTTGCATGAGCCGCGCCGGATCCACGCGCGTCTCCTGGTGGAACTTTATATTCAACAGGTTATGGCGGCGATCGATGACCTCGACCCCGATCCGCTCCGACAGGGTCTTCAGCGCCGAGTAGTCCAACAGGTTGCGCACCGCATCCGGCACTGGGCCATATCGATCCTCCAGTTCCTTTTCGGCACGGTCTCGCGCTTCCGCATCGGACGCGTTGGCGATCTGCCGGTACGCCCGCAGCCGCTGGTTTTCGTCGGTGATGTAGTCCGGCGGAATGCGCAGGTCCAGCCCGAGGTTCAAGGCCGAGTGAATCTCCGGTACGATCTCCTCGCCCTTCAGTTCGCGCACGGTCTCATCCAATAACCGCACATACGTATCGAAGCCGACGGCGTTGATATGGCCGTGTTGTTCCCCGCCCAAGAGGTTTCCGGCGCCGCGCAATTCCAGGTCGAGCGCCGCGATTTTGAATCCGGCGCCCAGATCGCTGAATTCCTTGAGCGCCGCCAACCGCTTGCGGGCGATCTCCGTGAGCTCCGAATCCGGCGGGACCAGGAGGTAGGCATAGGCGCGCCGGTTCGATCGCCCCACCCGCCCGCGAAGCTGGTAGAGTTCGGAGAGGCCATACCGCTCCGCATTTTCTACGACAATGGTATTTGCCAGTGGGATATCCAGACCATTTTCTATAATTGTCGTACAGACGAGGATATCGAACTCGTGCCGCATGAACTGCAGCATCGTCCGCTCCAGCTCCGCCTCCGCCATCTGTCCGTGTCCCACTCCGATGCGGGCCTGCGGTGACAATTGCTGGAGGTCTGCCGCCCGGGCCCAGATGGAATCCACGCGGTTGTGCAGAAAATAGACCTGCCCGCCCCGCCCCAACTCCAGCTCAATCGCGGACCGGATCAACTCAGACTGAAACGGCGCCACCACGGTATGAATCGCCAGCCGGTCCTTGGGAGGAGTCTCGATCACCGACATATCCCGTAGCCCTAACAACGACATATGTAGTGTACGAGGAATGGGCGTGGCGCTCATGCTCACGTGATCCACCGATTTCTTTAGCTGTTTCAGGGCTTCCTTATGTTTGACTCCGAAGCGTTGCTCTTCATCAACGATGACCAAGCCCAGATCGCGGAAGGCCACATCTTTGGAAAGCAGCCGGTGGGTGCCGATGGCGATGTCCACCTTGCCTTCCGCCAGATCTCCCACAGCAGCCTTCAACTCTTTGGGCGCCCGAAACCGGCTGAACATCTCAATGCGCACCGGAAATGGCTGGAATCGGCGTTTGAAGGTTTCGAAATGCTGAAATGCTAATACTGTAGTAGGAGCTAGGACCACGATCTGCTTGCCGTCCCCCAAGGCCTTGAAAGCCGCTCGCATGACCACTTCGGTCTTGCCGAATCCCACATCGCCGCAGAGGAGCCGGTCCATGGGGTGCGGCTGCTCCATGTCGCGTTTGATCTCCTGGATTGCGCTCAACTGGTCCTTGGTCTCGGTGAATTCAAATGCGTCTTCGAACTCCCTCTGCCAGTTGCTGTCGCGTGAATACGGAAAACCCTCGGCCAGTTTGCGCGAGGCGTAGAGTTTAAGCAACTCATCGGCCATGTCACGCATTTTGGCTTTGATCCGCGTTTTCGTGCGGGTCCAGGTAGTTCCCCCCATGCGGTCCAGGGCGGGCTTCGAATCTCCCGCACCGCGGAACCGCTGGATCAGGTCCATGCGTGTCAGCGGCACGTAGAGCTTGGCACCGCCGGCGTACTCCAGCAGCATGTAGTCGCCCTGCGCCTCGCCCTGCGTGATCTCGCGTAATCCCAGGTATTGAGCTACCCCGTGCTCGGCATGAACGACGTGATCGCCCGGCTTCAGGTCGACCAAATCCGCCGAAAAAACCTGGAGGGCAGATTTCGATGCCGGCGCGCGGGCGACCATCTCGGAGGTCTCGAACAGGTCTTCCGATCCAAATACGACAAGGTTAGAATTTTGAAATGCCGTGCCGTGCCGGATAAGCCCCTTGATCAGGTAGATGCTGGCCACGTCTCCGGCCATATAGGCCCGCTCCGCCAGGTAGGCCGGGGTGTTGTCGAACCGCTCCAGGCCGAGCTGATAGGGGATGCCGTACTCGTTCAGAATATCTGCGACTCGTTCTACTTCACCTGTAGAAGATGCGAAAAAAGCAACCCGGTTCCCGCTCTCGACCAGGGTTCGCGCCTCGGCGATCGCCACCTGCATGTTGCCGTGGAAAGTCAGCGACGGGCGGGTCGGGATGTGCAGAGCCGCTTCATCCGGGAGCCCGATATCGAGCTCTTTGAGATCCAATCTTGGGGAGTCGGAGGTGCGGGCCTGGAGCTCTTCCAGCGTGAAGTAAATCCTACCTGGATCGTAGGCGGGCGACCTTTCGATCTGCCCCAGCCGTTTCCAGAACCGCTCGGCCGCTGCTTTCACCTGCTCCGGCTCGTCCCAAACCACCACCGGCTTTTCGAGCAGCGAGAAGATCGATGCCTCCTTCGGTTTCAGCATGGGCGCGACCAATTCCCACCCGGGAAAAGGTTCGCCCGGCGGCGGAAGGTCCCGTCCAGGAATGTCCGCCTCGCGCACCAACTCCGCCAATCGTAGTAGAAACTGCCGCGATTTTTGGAATTCCGTTAGCGGAAGCAGTAAACATTCCTCGATCTTCAATACCGACCGCTGCGATTCCACCTCGAACCGCCGGATCGATTCCACCAGGTCTCCGAACAGGTCGACCCGCACCGGTTTAGGCGCTTCCGGCGAAAACACATCCAGGATTCCGCCACGCACCGAATACTCCCCGACCATCTCCACCGGCTCGCGGCGTTCGTAGCCGATGCTCTCCAGGTGCGCGACCACTTCTTCGAGCGGGAGTTCTTCACCCACCCTCAGGCGTAGCGCCAGTTGACGGTAATAGTCCCCGGTTTCGATCTTTTGCAGCGCCGCGGCCAGCGGCACTACCGTGACCGGCACCCGTTGCGTAGCCAGGCGCCAGAGCCCGGTCGCTCTCTGCTCCAGGATCTCGGCGTGCGGCGACAGGTTCTGCAGCGGCAGCACGTCCAGGGCGGGCAAGAGGAGCGGCCCGCCGCGCCCCGAAGCTCCCGGACCGCCCTCGGAGGCCAACAGTTGGAAAAACGTCTGGACCGCTTCAGAAAGCGCCTCCGCTTCCTTGTTTCCATCCACTACGACAACAACCGATTTTCCCGAGAGCTGCCAGAGGAGGACCGAATACAAGGCCTTGGCGGTAGTGGTCAGGCCGGAGATCGACGCGTTCGCGCCAGCGGCAATCCGGCGCAGCGCCTCCTGAAACGCAGGATGCTTGCCCAGGTCTGAAAAAAGGTCGCGAACGGCAGGATGGATCAAGGTTGCGGCTTCAGCATGAGATCGACAATGCCAGTAGTGGAATAGCCGGGTTCCAGCGGCAGATTCACCACCTGGCCCCCGGCGGCTTCGACTTCCTCGCGCCCGGCCACGAAGTGCGTCCAATCGGCGCCCTTCACCAGCACGTCGGGCAGAATCGTGGCTATGAGTTCGCGCGGCGTGTCCTCGTCGAAAATGCTCACGGCATCCACGGCTTCCAGCGCCAGTGCCAGTTCAGCCCGCTCACGTTCGCCGATGAGCGGCCGAGCCTCGCCTTTCGCCCGCTTCACACTGGCATCCGAATTCAAGGCCACGATGAGCACGTCACCCAACGACCGCGCACCTTCCAGCAGCCGGATGTGTCCCGGATGGAGCAGGTCGTAGCAGCCGTTGGTAAACACCACGCGCTTACCCTCGCGCCGCCATCGTTCCCGTTGCGCCGCCACTTGCGCGCGGCTCAAAATTCCCGGCACTCGACCAGTGTACCAGCCGTATACTGGGATTCATGAATCGCATCCTCATCACCGCCGTTTTCGTGGCCGTCGCCGGCGCGGCTCCCGCTTCGCAGAAATTTACGGGGACGATCACGGACGATATGTGCGGCGCCAAGAAGCACGACGCCCAATGCATCGCCGATTGCGTTACTCATATGAATGCCAAGTACGCCCTCTACGACGGCCACGAGGTTTACGTTCTGAGCGACCAGAAAGCGCCCGCACGCTTCGCCGATAAGAAGGTGACGGTGACCGGCACGCTCGACGCGCAAACCAAGACCATCCACGTGGAAAAAATCGAAGCCGCACGCTAGTGCCCGAAGAGAATCCAGCCCCAGAATTCTATTGCCCCACCTGCGCCCGTCCGGTCGCCGACCCGCTGGTTTGCGGCGATTGCCACGCGCTCATCTGCCGCGTTTGCGGCACGCCGCTGGAACGAATCGACGACCTGGGAATCGGGTGAAGCCGGCCGGCATCCGTCCGGCGGAGCCTACTTCCGGCGCGAGAGGTACGTGGTGATGGCCATGGCGACGACCGCGCCGAGGAAGCCCATGAACATGTCCTTGTGGGTATCCCACGGATCTCCCTGCAGACCGAGAAAGGCGCTGCCGGCATCCGGGCTCAAGGTTACGGCCGCCACGGCTTCGATCTCCTCGTACATTGCGCTATAGCCTAAAATCAGCCAGATGGTCAGATACGCCGCCCAGCCGGGGCTGATGCGCAGCCTGCGGATGAGGATTTCGCGTTGCGGATATCCCAGCAGCAGGCCGAAGGCGAAGTGCACCACGCGGTCGTAATCGTTGCGCATGGTGTGAAACACCTCCTTGATCCACTCGCCCGCCGGCACGTTGGCATACACATGATGCGCGCCCCATTCGTGCAGGCTGAGATAGAAGCAGATCAGCAGATAGGATAGATCCGAGAGCGGCATCCAGCGGTAAGTCGCGATGAGCAATGCGACGAATCCGAAGACCAGTCCGTTCTCCAGCCACCAATCCTCGGCCATGACGGGGCGATACGCGGAGATCGCGAAGACGATGAAAAAAACTACGCAGAGGCTCTGGAGCAAACGGTTATAGCGAAACGGGACGCTTTTGGCGTCGCTGGCGGTAGTCATGTAGGCCTGCGTTTCATCATAGCGAAACTTTCCGAACCTCTTGACAGGAGCGGCGGCCAGTGCTATTTTTTTAGCATGATGCTAGAAAAACAGCAGAAGGCAAGGCGATGAGCGCACTGAGCGGGCTGAGCCGCCGCGAGCGGCAGATCATGGAAATCCTTTACCAGCGCGGCAAAGCTTCGGCCGCGGAGGTGCGGGAGTTGATGCCTGAGGCGCCCAGCTATTCGGCGGTGCGCGCCATGCTGCGCGTGCTGGAAGAGAAGGGGCACGCGCGCCACCATGAAGAGGGGCTGAAATACGTGTATGCACCGGTGGTGGCGCGGGAGAAGGCCAAGCGCTCGGCTGTCAAGCACCTGCTCGAAACATTCTTCGGCGGATCGCCCGAACAGGCGGTGGCCGCACTGCTGGACGTCTCCGCCACGCGCCTGACGCGCGAGGAGTTGGAGCGAATGGCCGAAATGATTGAAAAAGCGAGGCGAGAGGGTAAATAAATGTTGTACGCATATGCCTTGAAGTCGACCGTCATTCTGTTGGCGGCCGCGCTGTTGGCGGTAGTGTGCCGGCGGCGCTCAGCCGCGATTCGCCACCTGGTCTGGACATCCGCTGCCGCAGCCCTGGTGGTCCTGCCGCTGCTCACCTGGCTCCTCCCAGCGCTGCGGGTCCCGGTGGCGAGCGGCAGCCCAGCGGTCTTCCGCGTTTTGGCGCAGGCCAGGGCCGGCGATTCCGGAATCGCGACGGCAGGGGCCACGGATCTTACGAGGCACGCCGGTCAACAACCGGCCACCGTGAGGCGGCCGACCTCCGGGCTGCCCTGGCTTGCCGCGATTTGGGCGGCCGGTTCGCTGCTTGCCATCTGCCGGCTTATGGCTGCCTGGCTGATGATCTGGCGGCTTCGCCGCACGGCCCGGCCCTCTCCTGCCGCCGCACCGGGCGCCGCCCTCGCCAAGTCGCTAGGCATCCGCCATCCGGTGCGGATTCTGGAGACGGCACAGGGCAGCATGCCGATGACGTGCGGCATTTTCCGTCCGGCCGTTCTGCTGCCGGCCGGCTCCGCCGGTTGGAGCGCGGAGCGCCTGCGCGTGGTCCTGCTGCATGAACTGGCGCACGTCTTGCGCGGCGACGTGGCCACGCACCTGCTGGCGCGCCTCGCCTTCAGCCTGGCCTGGTGGAACCCGCTGGCGTGGTTTGCATGGCGGCAGATCGTCAAGGAAGGGGAACGCGCCACCGACGACCTGGTGCTTGCCGCCGGC
>DATJMP010000321.1:0-6308 GCA_035508655.1 Bryobacteraceae bacterium | reverse complement strand
AGAAACCTACGCGATCGCAAACGCTCTCAACGGCTGGGCCGTACGGTTCCGTTGGGCAAAAGCACTTTTGCTCCGGGCTTCACGCGGACAGGATTGCCGCCCTCATAGACAGTTAGTCTGGTCGCGCGGACCGTCCCGTCTGTCAGCTCCACCCCGACCATCTGAACGCCTCGGCCCACGCGAAGGTCTTCCCGGGCGCTGGCATCGAAAACCGTGTCCGGACTCAAAGAAACCCTCAGTTCCTTTTTGACATAGGACGATTGTGGATCGGCATTGGGGTTCGTCAGCATCTCGAAACCACCATTGTCCAACTTTGTGATCACACCGGAAAAATTCACGATGTTCAGCCAAACCTGCCGCGCCACGAGGGTTCCGTTGGCCTCACGGTCACAGAACGCCCACGAGCGGTCGCCAACCTGGACGGGAGAGAGATCGCGGTAATACTTGCCTTTCCAGACCTCGGTCTGGCCGTTTGTCGTCACATTCTCCACACCTCGCCCCGTTTGTACCGAGATTACATTGCCGGAGACTGCCGTGACCGTGCCAAAAACGGGTACGCTGCCCTGGTTAGAAGTCGGACCCTGTTGTGCGGCCGCGAGCGCCGCCGCCAAAAGGCTAAGTGTCGTCCATGCGGCTTGTCGTGGAGATCCGATCATGGCTGCATTATATGCCGCTTCCTGGCGAGTCGGAACGGGGCCGCGGATTCACCAGCACCCCCACTCCCCTCTCCGCCGCCACGTTATAATCGCATTCGTGGATGTTTACGAGGAGCTCGTGCGCCTCCGTCGGCTCGGGCAGAAATGCGCCCTGGCTACCATCGTCGAGGTGCGCGGTTCCATCCCCAGCTACGAAAGCGCCAAGCTCCTGGTCCGTGAGGACGGCTCCATGGCCGGAACCATTGGCGGCGGGTGCGTGGAGGCCGAAGTCTGGAATGCCGCCCGGGAGGTGATGGAAACGGAAAAACCCAAGCACCTGACGTTCAGCCTGGGCCAGGACGCAGCCTATGATAACGGCCTGATTTGCGGCGGGCAGCTCCAGGTCTTCGTCGAGCCTGTGCTCCCCATCCCGCACGCCTACATCTTCGGCGCCGGCCACATTTCCAAGAGCCTTTCCAAGGCGGCTACGCTCGCCGGTTTCGCCACAGTCGTGGTGGATGACCGTGAGAGCTTCGCCAACCGCGAGCGCTTCCCCGAGGCGCAGGAAGTATACGCCGCCGAGTATGAAGAGATCTTCCCCAAACTCGGTATTAACGAAACCGGCTACATCATCATCGTCACGCGCGGCCATCGCGACGATATGCGCGTGCTTAAGCTCGCCGTCGCCACGCCCGCCCGGTACATCGCCATGATCGGCAGCAAGCGGAAGGTTCTGAATGTAATTCGCGAGCTGGAAAAAGAGGGTATCCCGCGCACCGTCTTCGAGCGGCTCCGCGCTCCTATGGGCTTGGATATCGGCGCCATTTCACCCGAAGAGATTGCCATCTCCGTGACCGCCGAAATGATTGCGGTGCGCCGCCAGGCCGCTTCCAACTGGCGCTCGATCTCCATGTCGGCGTTCGGCAAGGCCGTCGAAGCCGGCGGGCAGCCGCAGGCCGACCTCCCGGCCCAGCAAACCACAACCCGGTTTGCCGGGGATCCCAGCTTGGCGAAGTGACTGCAGCTCTCATTCTTGCTGCCGGCGAATCGCGGCGGATGGGATCTCCCAAGGCGCTGCTCCAATACCGTAGCGAAACGTTCCTTGGCCGGCTCGTCCGCCTGATGGCCACCCGCTGCGCTCCGGTCGTGGTGGTACTGGGAGCGTCCGCGGATCAGATTCGCGAGCACGCCCCTTCCGGCTGCAAGCTCGTCTGGAATCCCGATTACCTCAGCGGCCAGACCAGCTCGATGCAATGCGGTCTCCGCGCGCTGCCTCCAGCCGTGGATGGCGTGCTGTTCACACTGGTCGATCATCCCGCTGTCGCCCAGGAAACCATCGATGCGCTCCTGCCCGGCAGGCCCAACGCGCACGGCTCGGCCGCGCCCGTCCTTCGCATTCCCCGCTGCGGCGGCCGCCGCGGCCATCCCATCTGGTTCTCCGCCGAACTGATTCCCGAATTCCTGGCCCTCCCCACCACCGGGGCCGCCCGCGACGTAGTCCGCGCCCACGCCGCCGAAACCGAATTCTTCGATCTCGATGACCCTGGCATTCTGGCCGACATCGACGATCCGGCCGCCTATCGCGCCCTCACCGGAGCCGTGCGATGAAAAAGCGGCTGCTCAAAATCTCCGGCATCCTCATCGCCCTCGTCCTCGCGGCCGGCATCGCGACTCCCTATATCAGCGCCGATAGTTACGGCCAGCGCCTGAAATCATCCCTGGAACGTACGCTCGGCCGCCGTGTCGATATCGGCCAGGTCCGTTTCAGCCTCTTCCCCAGTCCCGGCTTCTCCGTCGAACGCGACCGCAACGGCCCCGGCGTTGTCATCCACGAAGATCCCGCGATCGGCGTCGAACCTGTAGCCTACGTCGAAACCATGCGGGTCCGGCCCGCTTTTTGGCCTTTACTCTCGGGCCGGTTCCGCATCGCCTCCATCCGCCTGGAAGACGCCAGCATCAATCTCACCAAGTCGGGACCGGCCGTCGGCCCCGGCCGCTGGAATTTCGCTTCCTTCGTCGATCGCTCGGTCATGAGCAGCGTCCCCGCGATTCACGTCCGCAACGGCCGCATCAATTTCAAATTCGGCGATACCAAGTCCGTTTTCTACCTCACGGGAACCGACCTGGATATCTCCCCGCCCGGCGCGCGCCACGGCGGATGGAGCGTCTATTGTTCCGGCCAGCCCGCACGCACCGATCGCTACGGCCACGGCCTTGGCTCATTCACCTTGCAGGGCCGTTGGTTCATCGCCCCCGAGCGCGTCGATATGGACCTGACGCTCGATCGCGGCTGGCTGGGAGAATGGACGGCCCTGCTGCGCGGTGAAGCCGGCGCCGTCCAGGGCACTCTTGACTCGCGCCTGCACCTCGGCGGGCCCATCTCCAACATTGGCATCGCCGGAAGAGTCACGGTCGGCGACGTGCACCGCTGGGATCTCCTGCCGGCTTCCGGCGACGTCTGGCCGCTTGATGTGCGCGGCCGTCTCGATCTCAGCGGCCAGCGCCTGGAACTCGAATCCAACTCGGCCGGCCGGGAAACCCTGCCGCTGTTGCTTCGCCTCCGCGCCACGGATTACCTTACCCAGCCACATTGGGCCGTCGAAATCGACTGGAATCGCTTCCCCCTCGCGCCGCTCATGGGTCTTGCCATGCATATGGGCGTGCCCCTTCCGCCCGGCCTCAAGCTGAACGGCACGATGGAGGGCGCCATGGTCTTCACCCAGGAGGGCCGCGTGCAGGGCGAATTGGGCTTCCACGAGACGGCCGTCGCCGCACCCGGTTCGCCCCCCGTCCGCTTCGACCGCGCCTATGTAGTCCTGGATGGCGGGCACGCCCGGCTCTCGCCGGCCGTCGTGTTTGTGGGCGATCCGTCGGCCCCCGCCGCTCCCGCCGACAAGGCCGAAGTCGAAGCCGATTACAACCTCGACGGCAACATCTTCGATCTCACCATCCACGCCGATTCCATGCCGATTCCTGCTCTGCGCGCCCAGTCGGCTCTGGCCTCCGTGCCTTGGCTGGAGCAGGTTAGCGAAGGGTCTTGGACCGGCGATCTGCACCACCACCGCGAACCGGACAAGGCTCTTTGGACCGGCCGGCTGGCCATTCACGATGCCCGCATCGCGGTCCCCGGCCTGGCCGATCCGGTTCAATTCCGTTCCGCGCGTCTCCAGATCGATGGCGCGCACGTTGTCCTGGACCAGATCGACGCTCAGGCTGGCAAACTGGCGTTCACCGGCGATTACCGCTATGAGCCGTCCACCACGCGCCCCAACCGGATGCGAATCCGCGCCCGCGCCGTGGATGCCTCCGACCTGGAAGCGGAGCTGTCGCCGGTCTTGCGCCGCGGCCGCGGCCTGCTGGCCCGCGCCTTCGGCCGCAGCAGCATCCCCGACTGGCTGAAAACGTTGTCCGCTGAGGGCACGGTTCAGATCGACGATCTCGCCCTCGACGGCTCCCATTTCACCGGCATGCGTGCCCGCCTCCGCTGGGACGGTCCGCGCGTGGAGTTGGACAACCTCCAGGCCATGCTCGGCCGCGCCGCCATAGCCGGCAAGCTCTCCATCGGTCTCCGCGCTGCTCAACCGGTTTACAAGCTGACAGGAAGCGTCAAGGGTCTGAATTGGCAGTCCGGTAAGCTGGACGCGGAGGGCACGCTCGAAACCTCGGGCGTAGGTTCCCAATTGCTCGCCAACTTGAGATCGGAGGCGACCTTTAGCGGCTCGGCCTTGGATTTCGGCGCTTCGGGGCCGTGGCGCCGCCTCACCGGAAGTTGCAACCTGGCATGGTCGCCCCGCCTGCGCCTCACCGACCTTAGCGTCAAGACCGCCGAGGACGAGACCTACACCGGCCGCGGCACCATCCAGGAAGACGGCCGGCTCGTCATCCTGCTCAGCAACGGCGCCCGCGAGATGCGCGTCTCCGGCCCGCCCGCCAACCTCAAATTGGAAGAAACGGCCAAGCCTTAGCCGCGCTCCGAAGTAGTGACTATTTGACCCGTCGCGTCGCGCGGCGGCCTACTGCAGATCCTGGTTCAGTACCACCGCCAGCCGCGCTCCCGCCTCTTCGATCTGACGCCGGATGAGTCTGTCGGCAGCCTTCTCGTACGCCGCATTCAGCATCACCGGAGTTCCCGCCGTGCTCTTCGGCAGCTTCCCATAGACAATTTTCTGCGCCGCCTTATGCGATTGCTCCGCCCATTCCTCTACGCCGCCCTTCGAAAATTTCCGCGCCTTCCGCGCGGATTCCGGCGATAGCTCCGCAAACAACTGGTCCTCCGTTCCCATCCGCCTCAGCAGCCCGGTGTCCCACACGCTGTGCAGGTTCGTCGGGCGATCCAAAAATCGCACCTGCACGCCGTTCCCGCCCTGATCATGATTGTCGGAGCAGTGCAGCGGCTGATGCAGGTCCTCGATGAAATGGATGAGAAACATGAGCGCTTCCCGCCGCTGCTCTGGCGGCGTGGCCGGATTGCGCACCTCCGCCCGCAGTTCCCCGATCTTCATCACCACGCAGTCGCCCTTCGGGCAATCGCGCGCCAGGTCCATGTGCGGCTGATCGATTGGGATGTCGATGTAATGCCACGGCCCCGTAGCCGGACGCGAGCGGCGGATCTCATCCGCCCAGCTCGCAACCGATTCCATGGTGCTTCCCGAGCCGAGAACTTCCAGCACGTGCTCCCGCGCCGCCGGCGTAAGCTGAGCGTCCGCGATTCGCGCGATCAGTTCATGCCCTTCGCCTCCCCACGGGAATGCCGAATGAGTCATGGCGAACAGGAGGAACAGGAGAGCGGTTGGACGCATAAAAGTCGAGAATAGCATGGGCCAAAAAATTAAGGCCCCGAGCTGGGTTTCTCGGGGCCATGCACTCAGAGAGTGGCGGTGGGAGGGGACTCACCGCCTTGGGATGCTGTCTGTGTTGATTCGATAGTAACAATTTCGGATCTGTATGTCCATTAATTTTTGAGAACTATCTTGCGGGGATTGCGGAGCACCCCCACTTTGAGGGGAGCAGAGCACCAGACCACGGCTCACGGACTTTTGGGAGTTTTTGGTGCCCGGAAAAAATTAAAGGCCCCGAGCTGGGTTTCTCGGGGCCTTGCACTCAGAGAGTGGCGGTGGGAGGGGACTCACCGCCTTGGGATGCTGTCTGTGTTGATTCGATAGTAACAGTTTCAGATCTGTATGTCCATTAATTTCGGAAACTTTTTTGAAGGGCAGTCCACACTACCCGCCCTCGCGGGGATGGGCGCACCGTATCGAAATCGCTACTCCTGAATGATCATCGCCGGCCGCAAGCCATGCCCAGCCTGCGTCGACCACTTCAGAAGCACTGTTGCCAGAAAAAATTAAAGGCCCCGAGAAGATTTTCTCGGGGCCTGCACTCAGAGAGTGGCGGTGGGAGGGGACTCACCGCCTTGGGATGCTGTCTGTGTTGATTCGATAATAACTCTTTCAGACCTGTTTGTCCATTTATCTGAATGACTATCTTGTGGGGGGCATTCCACCTCCCCCTTTTGTGGGTTTGCGGGTACCAGGACCAAATAGTAGTACCCATTGGTGATGGCGTTTAATTTCGCACACTTTATAATTACCCAATAGGCTCGGAGGGGTCAGGGTTAACGGCCTCCAAATAACTAAAGACAGCTTGAGTGGCTGGGGACCTTGGCTGTAGGGT
>DATJMP010000320.1:0-3169 GCA_035508655.1 Bryobacteraceae bacterium | reverse complement strand
CCACCCCCCAGGGTCGCCGACCTCAACAGGAACTTTCTACTTTGCTCATACCGGAACTTCTCATGTTGCTGCGACAGTCGCGGCGCTTTCGGCCACGCCCTTCTTCACTCCTGGTATGATGTACCTCACCACCGGGAGCGCCATGAGCCATCTCCACCGCCGTTTTCCTTTACTGCTGCTGCTATTCGCGGCCAGCGGTTGTTCCGCCCTTATCTACGAAATCGTCTGGTACCACCTGCTCCAGCTCGAAATCGGTTCCACCGCCGTCTCGATCGGCGTCCTGCTGGCCACGTTCATGGGCGGCCTGTGTCTCGGCAGCATCGGCCTGCCGCGTCTGCGCCTCAGCGTGCATCCCCTCCGACTTTATGCGGTACTCGAAGCCGGCATCGCCGCCTGCGGCCTGCTGGTGCTCGTGCTCATGCCGCTGGTCGGCGGCGCCTATCTTGCCGTGGCCGAACACGGCATCGAGAACATGTTGCTGCGGGGCCTGCTCGCGGCCATCTGCATGCTGCCGCCCACCATCCTCATGGGCGCGTCTCTGCCCGCCATCTCGCGCTGGCTGGAGACCACTCCGGAAGGCACGGCCCGGCTGGGGTGGCTCTACGGCGCCAATACTGGCGGCGCCGTGCTCGGCTGCCTCGCCGCCGGTTTCTATCTCCTTCGCCTCTACAATGTCTACACCGCCAGTTTCGCCGCCGCCGCCCTGAATCTCGCTGTCGCCGCGGTCAGCTGGTGGATCACGCGCGAAGCACCGGCTTTCGAGGACGCTGTCCCTCTCTCTAAGCCGCAAACTTCGGCCGGTTCTCGTGCCCCAGCCGTCTACGTCGCCATCGCCCTTTCCGGCGCCGGAGCTCTCGGCGCGGAGGTCGTCTGGACGCGCCTCATGGGCATGCTGCTCGGCTCCACGGTTTACGTCTTCTCTATTATCCTGGCCGTTTTCCTGATCGGCCTTGCCGCCGGGAGCGCGGCCGGCGCTTCGCTGGCGCGCTCGCTCTCCGACCCGCGCCGCGTCCGCCTGGCCCTTGGCTGGTGCCAGATTCTGGTAGCCGCCGGCGTCGCCTGGACGGCGATCATGATCTCCGATTCCCTCCCCTACTGGCCCATCGACCCCACGCTCAGCCCGAGCAACTGGTTCATCTTCCAGCTCGATATGGCGCGCTGCCTGTGGGCAATCCTGCCGCCGACCCTCCTCTGGGGCGCCAGCTTTCCGCTCGCCCTGGCGGCAGCCGCGCAGCCTGGTGAAGATCCCGCGCATCTGGTGGGCGGCATCTACGCCGCCAATACCGTCGGCGCCATCGCCGGCGCGCTGGCTGTCAGTCTCGCGCTGGTACCCTGGATCGGCTCGCAGGACACCCAGCGTCTCCTGCTCGTTCTCTCCGCCGCCGGTGGCTGGGTGCTGCTCGTCCCGCGCTGGCGCGAAAAGCAGGTCGCGGCTGCGCTGGCCGCATCGCTTGTACTGGCCGCGCTCGCCGCCCCGCGCATCCACCCGATTCCGCCGGAGGTGATCGCCTTCGGCCGCCGCATCGCCACCAATGCCGGCAAAGCGCAAATCCTGCACGTTGCCGAGGGCCGGAATTCCTCCGTGGTGATCTCCCGCTGGGAAGACGGCGCCACCCAGATAGACGTCAACGGCCACGTGGAAGCCACCAACGAGCCGTTCGACATGAAGCTCCAGCGCATGGTCGGCCACCTCGCCGCGCTCACCCATCCCAATCCGCACAAGGTGCTCGGCATCGGCTTCGGCGCGGGCGTCTCCGCCGGTACCTTCACCCGCTACCCCGGCATCCGCAGCATCACCGTGTGCGAAATCGAGCCCGTTATCCCGCCTATCTCCACCCGGTTCTTCGGCCGCGAGGATTACAACGTCCTGCACGATCCCCGCACGCGCATCGTGTATGACGATGCCCGCCATTACCTACTAACCACTTCGGAGAAATACGACATCATCGCCTCCGATCCTCTCGACGTTTTCGTCAAAGGCACAGCGGCGCTTTATTCGAAGGAATATTTCCAGGCCGTCAAAGCGCACCTCAACCCCGGTGGCGCCTTCACCCTCTACGTCCCGCTCTACGAAAGCGACGTCCGAACGGTAAAGAGCGAACTCGCCACTTTCTTCGAAGCCTTCCCCGACTCCACCATCTGGGCCAATACCCTGGACGGCCAAGGCTACGACATGGTGTTTATGGGCCACCTCAGCCCCCCGCGCATCGACGTCGATGAAACCGAGGCGCGGCTGCGGAAAGCCGAATTCGCGCCGGTCCTGGAATCGCTCCGCGACATCGGCGTGAACTCAGCCGTGGACCTCTTCTCTACTTACATGGGCTCGAACGCCGATTTCGCCACCTGGGTGAAGGGCGCCGATATCAACCTCGACCGCGACCTCCGCCTCCAGTACCTGGGCGGCTGGGGCATCAACTCCAATCTGGCCGACCCCATCTACCGCGAGATGCTCGCCTCCCGCCGCCTCTCTTCGCACCCCTTTACGGGATCACCCGAGCGCGTACAGGCGCTCCTCGGCTTTGCCGGCGCACCGGGATTGCGGTAAAACGCCACGCGCGCGAACAATGCATACCGTAAGACAGCTCTTCGGCATGCCATGCGGGACTTCCGCCTGGCATGCGACCGGCGGAAGCCGGTCGCGACATCCCGGAAGGGCTGTGCTACGGCGGCACGCTACTTGTGCGCGATCATGTTGATTTCGATATGCGCGGTCGGCGCGGCCAACTTAGTCACCCCGACCGTGGTGCGGGCCGGCCGCGGCGAGTTCAGCACCGTCCGGTACACCGTGTTCATCCGGCCGAACAGGTCCATGTCCGTCAGAAATACGTTCACCGCCACCACATCGCCGTAGGTCATCCCGGCGGCTTTCAGCACCAGGCCGAGGCGGTCCAGGGCGTTTTTCACTTCCGCTTCGAACGAGGAAGGAATCTGGTTCGTCTTCAGGTCTTCGCCGGTCGTGCCGGAAATGTACAGGGTGCCGTCCACCAGGATTCCCGGGCTGAAATTCGGCGCGGGCGCGCCGGCGGCCGGCGCCAGTTCCGGCGGTACGATCACTTTCTTGGCCGCATAGAGCGGCGAGAGCAGCAGGAGAGCGGTCAGAAGTAACTTTCGCGACATGAGTCTTACTTTACCATCCGTCGCCGGCGGCGGCAGAAGCGAGCTTAATAGG
>DATJMP010000319.1:0-4362 GCA_035508655.1 Bryobacteraceae bacterium | reverse complement strand
CACCTTGGTGATGGCCGCCGTCAGCGTGGTCTTACCGTGATCGATATGGCCGATCGTGCCGATATTTACGTGCGGCTTGCTGCGGTCGAATTTTTCTTTCGCCATAAGTGCAATCCTCTTATTCACCAACGAGACACAGCGTCACGGAGAAAAACGCCATTGGCTTTCTCTGGGCCTCCGTGTCTCTGTGGTGAGAATTCATTTCCCTTGCTACCTCGTGATCTTGCCCTGGACCTTATTTACGATTTCCTCGGCGAGACTGGCCGGTGTCTCCTCGTACCGGCCGAAATGCATGGTGAAGCTGCCGCGTCCCTGCGTTCGCGACCGCAACTCGGTCGCGTAGCCGAACATTTCCGATAGCGGCACCATCGACTTGATAATCTGCGTCGTCCCGCGCAGTTGCATGCCCTCGATACGCCCGCGTCGCGAATTCAGGTCGCCGATCACATCCCCCATGTACTGCTCGGGCACCACCACTTCCACGGCCATGATCGGTTCCAGCAGCGCCGGCTTGGCCTTGCGCGCCGCATCCTTGATCGCGAGCGACCCCGCAATCTTGAACGCCATTTCCGACGAGTCCACCTCGTGGTAGCTGCCGTCGTACAGCGTCACCTTGATGTCCGACATCGGATAACCGGCCAGGATGCCGCCTTCCAGCGCTTCCTTGATCCCGGCTTCGGTCGGATTGATGTATTCCTTCGGCACAGTGCCGCCGAACACGTCGTTGACGAATTCGAAGCCCGTGCCCTGGGGCAGCGGCTCTACCCGAATCTTTACGTGCCCGTACTGCCCGCGGCCGCCTGTCTGCCGCACGTGCCGCCCTTCGCCCTCCGCGTTCCTGCGGATCGTTTCACGGTATGCCACCTGGGGCTTGCCCACGTTGGCGCCCACGCCGAACTCCCGCATCATGCGGTCGACGATGATCTCCAGGTGCAGCTCGCCCATCCCCGACAGAATCGTCTGCCCGGTCTCGGGGTCCGTATTCACCCGGAATGTGGGATCCTCCTGCGCCAGCTTCTGGATGGCCATCCCCAGCTTTTCCTGGTCGGCCTTGGTCTTCGGTTCCACCGCCAGCTGGATCACCGGCGTCGGGAACTCGATCGATTCCAGCACGATGGGGTGCTCATCGTCGCAGATCGTATCGCCCGTGGCCACCGTCTTCAGGCCCACCGCCGCGCAGATATCGCCCGCCACGATCTCCTGAATCTCTTCCCGCTTGTTGGCGTGCATGCGCAGCAGGCGCCCGATCCGCTCCTTGCGCCCTTTGGCTACGTTGTAGACCGAATCGCCGGATTTCAGCGTCCCCGAATACACCCGGAAGAACGCCAGTTGCCCGACGTACGGGTCGGTCATAATTTTGAACACGAGCGCTGAAAACGGCTCGTTGTCGGAGGCCTTGCGCGTCAAGACCTTTTCCGGATCGTCGATGTCCGCCCCTTCCACCGGCGGAATGTCCACCGGCGAGGGCAGGTAATCGACAATCGCGTCCAGCATCGTCTGGACACCCTTGTTCTTGAACGCCGTGCCGCAGATCACCGGGAAAATCTTGAGCCCGATGGTTGCCTTACGGATGCCCGCCCGGATTTCCTCGTTCGTCACGCCGTGGCCTTCGATGAATTTCTCGAAAAGCTGATCGTCGAACTCGGAAATGGCCTCGATCATCTTCTCCCGGTATTCCTTGGCCTTTTCCACCAGGTCTGCCGGAATGTCGAGCACGTCGTACTTCGCGCCCAGCGTCTCGTCGTGCCAGATCACTGCCTTCATCTCGACCAGGTCGACAATGCCCTTGAACTGGTCTTCCGCTCCGATCGGAAGCTGGATCGGAACCGGCCGGCACTTCAGCCGCTCCACAATGGTATCCACGGAGTGGTAAAAGTCCGCGCCCACCCGATCCATCTTGTTGATGAAGCAGATGCGCGGAACATTATATTTATCCGCCTGCCGCCATACCGTTTCCGATTGCGGCTGCACCCCGGCCACGGCGTCGAACACCGCTACCGCACCGTCCAGCACGCGCAGGCTGCGCTCCACTTCCGCCGTGAAATCAACGTGCCCCGGGGTATCGATGATATTGATCTGCATGTCGCGCCACTCGCATGTCGTGGCGGCGGACGTAATCGTGATTCCGCGCTCCTGCTCCTGCTCCATCCAGTCCATGGTGGCCGTTCCCTCATGGACCTCGCCGAGCTTGTGCGTCCTTCCCGTGTAATACAAAATCCGCTCAGTCGTGGTGGTTTTACCGGCATCAATGTGCGCTGCAATGCCGATATTGCGCATCCTCTCAAGCGGTACCGTTCTTGGCATAGAAAACTTTACAATCCCTGTTCACCGCTGAGCCGCCGCGGCGCCGGAAACACATTTTGGGTCCTCGGCGCCTCCGCGTCTCGGCGATTCATCAAACCCTCACCACCGGTAATGCGCGAACGCCTTATTGGCCTCCGCCATCCGGTGGACATCGTCCCGTTTCTTGATCGCCCCGCCGCGCAGATTGGCGGCGTCATTCAATTCGTTCGCCAGCTTTTCCGCCATCCCCTTTTCCGGACGCGTGCGGGCATTGGTGATGATCCACCGCATCGCCAGCGATGTGCGCCGGTTCTGCGGCACCTCGATCGGCACCTGGTAATTGGCGCCGCCCACGCGCCGCGTTTTCACTTCGAGCAGCGGCTTGGCATTCTCCACGGCCTTCTTGAACGCCTTCAGCGGGTCGTCGCTCGTCCGCTCCCGCAGCTTATCCATGGCGTCATAAAAGATGCCTTGGGCGGTGTTCTTCTTCCCCTCCCACATCATGGAATTCACAAACTTTTCCACCAGCGTGGAGTTGTAAACCGGATCCGGCAATACTTCGCGGACAACCGCTCTTCGTCTACGTGGCATAGGATTTACGACTTCGGCCTCTTGGCCCCATATTTCGACCGTCCCTGGCGGCGGTTGGCCACCCCGGCGGTGTCCAGCGCGCCGCGAATCACGTGATACCGCACGCCCGGCAAGTCCTTCACGCGTCCCCCGCGGATCAATACGATGGAGTGTTCCTGCAGGTTGTGCCCGACGCCCGGGATGTACGTGGTCACTTCGATTCCGTTGGTGAGCCGCACGCGCGCCACTTTCCGCAGCGCCGAGTTCGGCTTCTTCGGCGTGGACGTGTACACGCGCGTACACACGCCGCGCTTCTGCGGGCAGCTATTGAGCGCCGGGCTCGATGTCTTCCAGCGTGGCGGTCTTCGCCCGCTGCGCACAAGTTGGTTAAAAGTCGGCACGAATTTCCTCTCGTGGCAAAACAGCCGCTCCCGGCTCGGCAACTCCGCCCGGCCGCGGCATCGGATCCATCAACGTGGCGCAACCCGTCGCACACCGAACCGTTTCAAAATTAAGGTCCGGGAAAACCAGGTCGCAACTGCGAGGATTATGCTTCAGACAGGCCCATGAACGACTACCGGCGCGACCGGCGCGTCAGCGGGGCCTCACCTCTTGCCGGACCCGCCATAGACGGGTGGTAGCGCAGAGGCAGCTTTGCTCTCGCGAAACTCTCCTATATTAACCGAACTGTAGGCGTGAATGCAAGGGCCGGAAACTTGCCCGGCTTGGGGCCTGGTGTCAGAAACCGCTCAAATGGGGCAAGATCACTTCTTCGCCCCTCGGGCTTCCCCCAAAGGCTCAATCAGCACATCGGAAAACACCGCCGTCTCCAGAGTTTCGGCATCGTGCGAGCAGATGAACAGTCCGGCGTAGACGTCGCCGTCGATCCGTCCTTCGATCGACCCGGCTTTCTCGAACGGTGCGCCCTCGTTCGCCAGCCAAACCGTGTACAGGTTGCCCCGGTGCTCAATCGCCAGCCGCGCGGCCGCATTCACCGGAAACTGGAATTCGCGCGTGATCTCGTCCTGCTTCTCGCGGAATTGTAACGAGGTCAGCCCGCTGCCATGCACCACCACGTCCACGTAGGGCGACCCGCCTTCCAGGCTCTTCCGAAGCATCAAACCGGCCTTCCGGTGCGCGATCTTTCCTGTCCCGATGAACCGCACCGTTGCCTGCATCCGCACGTTTCCCGAGAGCTTGCGCCAGAGAAAGCAAAACTGGTCGCTGTTGGCCCAGATATTCGCCCCGGCGCCGGTCAGCCGGTACTCGCCGGTGGCAGGGTTATACTCGGCCGAACCCTTGAGGGCGGGGTTGCCCACGTCCGTCCGGTCGTCGAACGACCCGGCCGGCGTTTGCGCCAGCAGCCACGCGCTCACCCCGAGCGCCAGGAAGAGGGGAATGCGTGCGATTCCTTTCATGCCGCCTACTGTAGCGCACTTCTGGGGATTGGGGATTGGGGATTGGGGCGATCGGGCTCGCAACCATCGGCGAAGGATTACGCGCGGTCCT
>DATJMP010000318.1:0-3463 GCA_035508655.1 Bryobacteraceae bacterium | reverse complement strand
AAGGCGCGTGAACTCGCACCAGGGGAGGCCGGCCTCGACGCTGATGGTGAGGTCGGCAGGTTCGTAGTCGAGAACGCGGGTGAGAGCGGTGGTGGAGATGAGAGCCGCGGCGGATTCGGCGGGTCCGGCCATGAGGCGCTTGCTGCCGGCGCCTTCGAGCTGAATGGTGCGGCCGGCGGAGGCGGCGGAGTGCAGGGCTTCGGCCAGTTCCTGCGGCGTGCGAGGAGTCTGGGCTGTGTCCACTATGCGAACACCACCCGGCGCAGGATGTAGGTGAGGATCGTGAGCACGATCGAGCCGAACACGGCGGGGAGGAAGCCGTGCACGCGGAATCCGGGCGTAAATAACGACGCCAGCTTGAGAAGGAATGCGTCGATCACGAGCAGAAAGAGGCCCAGCGTCAGGATGATCAGGGGCAGGCCGAAAAACTTGAGGATGGGACCGACGATCGCGTTCACGATGCCGATGACGATGGTGGCGATGAGCGCGGCGCCGAAATCGCGCACCTCTATACCGGGAATGATGCGGGCGACCAGCCAGAGCGCGAGAGCGCTTAGAAACCAACTCGCAATAGCGTGCAGCAACATAAAGATCTCAGCTCAACAAAAGGTTCTCCGGTACCTAAAGATCTTAGATAATCATAAGCCATGGCAACTCTTTATGCGGGAACTTCCGGGTTCGCCTACGCCTCCTGGAAGCCGGCGTTCTATCCGGCCAAACTGCCGGCCAAGGATTTTCTGCGGCATTACGCCGGGCGGTTGAACTGCGTGGAGATCAACTATACATTTCGACGGCTGCCCGCCGCGGCAACTCTGGAAAGCTGGGTAGAGGCGACGCCGGCGGGCTTCGTGTTCGCCGTCAAGGCGAATATGCGGATCACGCACATTCTGCGGCTGAAGAACGCGGAGCAGGCGACGGAGCTGTTCTTCCAGAAGATCGACCCGCTGCGCACGTCGCGGCGGTTGGGGCCGGTGCTGTTCCAGTTTCCGCCCGCGATGAAATCCGACGTGGGCCTGCTGCGGGCTTACCTGGAGCTGCTGCCGCCCGGCGGACGCTACGCGTTCGAATTCCGGCACGCATCGTGGCTGGCGGAGGAGACGTACGCCGCGTTGCGGGAGCGGAATGTGTCGCTATGCGTAGCGGAATCGGAGCGGCTGGAAGTGCCGGAGGTGATCACGGCGGACTTCGTGTATTACCGGCTGCGGAAGCCGGATTATACGGAGGCGGATATCGAGAGCTTCGCGGCACGGTCGCAGCAGCTTCTGGCGAGCGGGCGCGACCTTTATCTAATGTTCAAGCACGAAGAGACGCCGGAAGGGGCGATGAACGCGGAGAAGGTGCTGCGGATGGCCGGCGTTGGTTGAGGGGTGTAGAGAATATGGGGCTTGAACTGCATCTGCGGCCTTGATTCTGTCAAGCGGCAACTACGCTACGATTGAGGGATGAGGCAGTTCGAGCGGATCACGATGAACCCAAAGATCATGGGCGGCAAACCGTGCATCCGCGGCATGCGGGTGACGGTTGGGATGATTTTGGGCGAACTGGCCGCCGGGCGCAAGGTAGAGGAGCTGCTCGCGGATTTCCCGTATCTGGAAGAGGCGGACATTCGGGAAGCGCTGGCCTATGGCGCAGAATTGGCGCAAGGGCATGAGGTGTCTCTCGCGACATAGATGAGGTTTCTGATCGATATGAACCTGACGCCACGTTGGGTTTCATATCTTGCCGCGGCGGGTCATGTAGCCGCACACTGGTCTGAAGTCGGATGCATGGATGCGTCGGATGACGAGATCTGCGCCTATGCCCGGGGAAACGGGCTGATCGTCATCACGAACGACCTGGATTTTCCACAGATACTGGCCTGCACGGGAGCGAGCGGCCCCAGCATCATCCTGTTGAGGGGGCATCCCCTCACGCCGCAGGAGCGAGGTACAAGCCTGCTGCTTGTCCTTGCCAACTATTCGGAGATGTTGGCAGCGGGAGCGCTGCTCTCGCTGGACTGGTCGAATCGCCCGCGCTTGAGATTGCTGCCGCTGAAATAGACGTCCTCGATGGCTTAAGCCGACGTTCTCAGCCGACTTTCGTTTTGCGGGTGCGCTTTTTGGGGGCGGCTTCTTCCTGGGCGGGCTGCCCGGCGGTCACGGCGGTGGCGGCCTGGGCGGGCTTGCGCTTCTCGGCGAGGCTGCGCTTGAGGGCTTCCATGATGTCGATGACCGGGGCGACGTGCTCCGACGGCGCGGCCACGACTTTCTTGCCCTCGATCTTGTCTTCGATCATGCGTTGGAGATTGGCGCGGTATTCGTCGTGGTATTTCTGAGGCTCGAATTCGGCCTCGAGGGAGGAGATCAGCATCTTGGCCATCTCCAGCTCTTTGTCCTTCACCAGGTTGGTATCGGTGCGAAATTCGTCCACCTGGCGAATTTCATCCTGGTAGTACATGGTGTGGGAGAGAATGCCCTTGGCGCCGGGGCGCAGCACGATGATGTGCTCGCGATTGTGCATGGCCACCTTGGCGAGCGCGTAATATTTCGATTCGCGGAGAGCCTGGAAGAGCAGCGCGTACGGCTTTTCGCCGCCCTCATCGGGCGCCACGTAATAAGAGCTTTCGAGGTAGATGGGATCGACCTGATCCGCCTTGACGAATTCCAGGATTTCCATCACCTTGGCAGTTTTGGGCGCTACCTTTTTAATATCCTCGTCGTCGATCACCACGTAGCGATCTTTTTCGTACTCGTAGCCTTTGACCAGCTCGGTGCGCGGGATGGGTTTGTCTTCGGCCTGGCAGAAAGTGACCTGCTTGATGCGGGAATGGTCTTCTTTGTGCAGCAGGTTAAAGCTGACGGTTTCCGCCCGGGCGGCGCTGAAGAGCCGGACGGGGAACGAAACCAGCCCGAAAGTGAGGTGGCCTTTCCAGACGCTCGATGCCATAAATCAACTCTCCGAGAACCGCTTGGGCCGGACCGATCCGGCTCTGCAGACGATGGTTTTACAATACCGCAAAACGGGGTGCCCAGCAAACGTTTTGGATTTGCCGGCGCGGAAACCGGATATGATGTAAACGGAAGCAGGCCAATATCTTATGCCGCTCGAACAATACGCCGCCAAGCGCCGATTCGAGAATACGCCGGAGCCACCCCCCTCCAAACGGGGCAGCAAGACGCCTGCCAATTACTTTTGTGTGCAGCGGCACGATGCCACGCGGCTGCATTACGATTTCCGCCTGGAAATTAACGGTGTGCTGGTGTCATGGGCGGTACCAAAAGGGCCGACGCTCGACCCGGCGGTGAAGCACTTTGCGGCGAAGGTGGAAGACCATCCGCTTGAATACGGCGGGTTCGAAGGCAATATTCCGGAGGGGAATTACGGCGCGGGCAGCGTAATGCTGTGGGACCGCGGGGCGTTCGAACTGGTGGGCGAGATGCCGGCGGCGCCGCAACTGGAGCGCGGCGACTTGAAATTCCGTCTG
>DATJMP010000317.1:0-7007 GCA_035508655.1 Bryobacteraceae bacterium | reverse complement strand
TTGGCGGGAATCGTGTCCTGTGTGAGCGGCGTGCGGATGAAGCGGTCCCGTTCCGGGCCGGCCTTCAGCCCAGGCAATACCGGATTCCATACGGTGGCCGGCGCGAGATCCGGCGGCGGGGCGAACTTGCGCGGCCCGGCGCGGCGCACGTAAAGGGGCGCCATCATGCTGCGCCAGTTGGCGGCGGCCATATGGCGCTCAGCCGGCTGTAAGGGGAACTGCACCAGTTTTTCAGCTTCGGCGAAAGTGGTGGGCGAAACCGGCGGTCCCACCTCCGGCGCCACGCCGAACGCCGGCGGAGCGCCGGGTTGTTCGGCGCTCGTAACGGGCGCCGGCTTGCGGCACGCGGTGTACGCTGCGGCCAGCCCGGCAATGGCACGACCCAGAAATGTGCGGCGGTTCGACATCAATCCTAAGATCGCACGCCGCGCGCCGGGACGAACCCGCCGGCTTCCGACCGCCGCGGTTTCACATTCTCCGGCCCGGCGCCGGAAAATCACAGGCCCGGAATCCGCGTGCGCACTGAGTAGAGCGCGGAGGGCGTGAGAATGAAAAGCGTCCGCCGGTCCTTGCCGCCGAACACCAGGTCGATCGGGCGCTCCGGAACCGGAATCATATCAACCGGTTTCCCCGCCGGGTTGTATACGAAGATCTGTCCGGCCGCCAGGTAGACGTTGCCCTCGCGGTCTTGCGCCAGGCTCTCGCCACCCTGCTCCGCGAACAACTTCAGCTCACTCAGGCTTCCATCGGGATTGACGCTGCCGGTGTAAGTCCGCTGCTCCGATTCGTTGGTGACGTAGAAGGGTTTTCCAGGGGTCGCCTTCACCAGCCCATATGCCTGCAGGATATAGGCGAACTTATATCCGAAAGAAGGATCGCCCTGCACATAGGCCGCATCCGCGGGAATAAACAAAGTATGGTCCGGCGACACATACTGGTATGGTTTCCGCGTGGTGATCATCTTAGTGAATAACTGGTCCAGCGACACGTATTCGTAAGTCTCAGTCGAGATGGTGTTGCTGAAGTCTCCGTTCACCCAATAGTTCACCGGCAAGACGGCCGTCATGCCCGCGCGGTCGGCGGAGGGCTCGGGCGGAAGCACGGTCACTTCGTCCTCCGGTCCGTCCGGACGGATCGAGTAAACCGTCATGCCCCTGCCGCCTGAAGAAACCACGATCAAGTTTCCCGCCTGGTCAAACGCCAGATTCACCGGCTCGAGCGGATTGTCGCGGATCATCCGCAGGTCCTTCGTTTCCGGCGTCCACCGATAGATCCGGCTCCAATGGGAGTCTACAAAGTAGAGCCGGCCCGCGGCGTCCACGGCGCCGCCCGAGATGTTGTAAAAGCCATCCGCCAGCTTGTCCACAGCGGCTCCCGGTTCCAGGACCGCTGACGGTCCGTGCTGAGCCGCCGGAGCGGCCGTGCCGGTGGCGTCCAGCCACGCGAATTCGCGGTCTCTCACGGATGCGTGCAGCGTCTCGTCGACGATGGCATCCTCGAACGAAACCTTGCCCGACCTCGTGTACTGGCGGCAGCCCTCCTGATCGCATTGCGCGGCCGCGCTGTTGTTGTCCACATGGATATTGCGGAAGCGGATGTCGTGGGAATCGTACAACCGTACCGCGTAGGGGAACGGATGGTAGCTCCGGACCACGCGGTAGCCGTGGTAATTGGCAATCGTGATGTTGTGCGACCGGCTGATATCCAGCGAATACGCCGACGCGCTCTCCTCCCGTTCACCCTCGGTCTGGAGGGCGTAGAGCTCCCAGTTCGCCGCCTGGTCGAGCTTGATCTCCGTGCGCACGTGGTGCTCGGCGGATAGTTCGTATACGCGGCCCGGCGTCGAAGTATCGGAGATGTAGAGTCCGGCCTGCGCGAAGGTGCTCGGGGTCCAGATGTTGGCGAACGTGCCGCCTCCGCCATGTGTGATCCACAGGCTCGGATATTGTGCATCCCAACGGCGGCGCGGATCCGGATCGGAAGACAGGTTGGCGCTATAGGGGCTGACGCGTTTGCCGTCGGGGCCGTTCGTTCCGTGCCCACCCAGGAATCGCACGTCGTCCATCAGCGAGTCCTCGCCCGCCATCCACAGCGCGCCCACCGCCCGGCTGTTGATGCCGTTGGTATAGAGGCCGATTCCCGTCACAATGTTGTGCCCGCCGCGCGGCGCTTCTAGCAGCGGACGCGGCGCGCCCGGTCCCTGGAACCCCGGGGTGGAATCGAGGATGTCGAACTGCGTCTGGTCCGAATGCAGACCGATCAGCACGCTATCCGGCCGCAGTTTCAGCGTGTCGCTGATGATGTACGCGCCCGAAGGAATATACAGCACCGGGTGTTCCGCAATCGCTTTTTGAATGGCCGCGGTCTCGTCGGTGACCCCGTCGCCCTTGATGCCCAGCGACTTCAGGTTTACCCATGTCGATTGCGCGGGCAGTGCGCGGATCGCGTTCGGAAGCGGAGCGGGCACTGCCGGCAGCGGCGCCGCGTCATAGCGGGTCTTGATCTCGCCAACC
Organism: Bryobacteraceae bacterium; assembly: GCA_035508655.1. GTDB lineage: Bacteria > Acidobacteriota > Terriglobia > Bryobacterales > Bryobacteraceae > DATGMB01. Next base: position 4,494 of record DATJMP010000317.1, on the reverse strand, counting down.
CCGCCCAACGCCGGCAGCGTCAGCCCGTGACCAAAAACCTTCACCTCGTAAATCGCGCCCGGTCCGGCCAACTCACGGCCGCTTTCCCGGAACCGCGCAAACACGGGTACGTGGTCGCACACCACGTTCTCCATGTTGACTTCGGTCATGCGGTTCTTCTCGTTCGAGATCACAACCGCCGGCCCGCTGATGTTCTCGAATCGCGCATTTTTGACCCACAGTTGGTCGGAATAGCGCGGATCGATGGCGATCGCGGTGGGAACGTTCCGGAACTCGTCGTGCACCAGCGTCAGGCCCGCCTCGTTTTCGCGAATGGCCGCCTCTCTCTGGCCGTCGAACGTCGAGTCGATCAGTGTGAACTGCCATGCCGGCGAAGGTTTGCGCGTCAGGATTCCATAGCGACCGCCGTGAAAATGCAGGTCCTCCGCCTCATTGCCGATATCGTTCAACCCGGCCAGACCAGAGCCGATCTGGAAATCGATGTGCGCCAGGTAGCCGTGCTGCGCTACGTGAAACCGGATGCCGACGGCGCCGGCATTTTCCTTGCCGATTTCGAAATCCACGTTGCTCATCGCGGAATAAAACGTGCCTGGGTTGGCGTCGGCAATGCCTTGCGCCTGCGGAACCGTTCCAGGCGGCGTCGGCAGAGGGCGGAAATTGCCGCGGCCGAACCTTCCGCCTCCGGCTCTGCCGCCGCCCGCCCGGCCACCCGCCCCGGCGCGAATGGGCCGTCCGCCGGAGAAGAAGAACATATCGGCGATCCCCTGTTGAAATCCCGGCGTGTGATCCGCCAGCACGAACACCGGCCGCTTCTCGCCGTATCCGATTACCCGCACGCCGGACCAGACGAATATGGTTTTGGTGATGCGGTATCGGCCCTCCGGAACGAACAGGATGCCTTCGCCGGTGGTTTCCTGAACCTGGTCGATTGCCGCCTGGATCGCCGCGCTGTCGTCGGCCTGCCCGTCGCCGCGGACGGGGAAACGGTCCGAAGTCAGGTACACGGCCTTGGCGTCATCCAGCCGCGAAGGGTAGAACGAAGTGCCAAAGGCGATGGGAATCATTCCCGCGAGGAAGGTGGCCAACAACAGCGAGGCTCTCATGGCCTGATATCGTAACTCACGGCGCAGGCCCAGATCGGCGGTCCCGGTGAGTTGGCAAACGCTCCGCCGAAAGTCATGGTGGCCCAATATTCCGGCTGGTCAGGTATGCCGGCACGAATGCCGGCATGGCCGGCCAGGAGGCCGGCTCTACGGCGGCGTCGACTTTCGTCGTCTGCCGAAATTACGCGATCCGCTCTACGATTGCGACTCCGTTGCGGAAAATCTCCGGCTTGATCTCCGCTCCGACGCCGGGTAGTTCCGGCGGCTTCACGCGGCCGTTTTCCGGCACCGGCACATTGTTGATGAAGTACGGATACTGGTGCGCCCACTTCCAGTAATTGCTCTCCATGATCAGGAAATTCGGGGCCGCCGTGGCCACGTGGGCCGCGCAGAAGTACAGGAGCGGCCCGCCGCAGGTGTGAGGAGAAATCGGCAGGAAGTATGCCTCCGCCATCTCTGCAATCTTGCGCGCCTCCGATGGGCCGCCACACCACGTCACATCGAACATCACTACCCCGCACGCCTTGTGCTCGAAGAAATCGCGATATTCGTATCGCGTTGCCAGCGTCTCGCTCATGCAGATCGGGACGCTCGTCTCCGCGGCCAGCCGCGCGTACGTCTCCGCGTTCTGCATCAGCATCGCGTCTTCGAGATAGAGCACGTTGTACGGTTCCAGCGCCTTGGCGATCCGCACCGCGCTCGGAAAATCGAATTCCGCCCAGCAGTCCACCGCGATGTCCATCTTGTTCCCCACGCTGTCCCGGATCTCGCGGATCCACCTCATGCCGCTTTCCAGGCCCTCGTTGGTGAGGTAATTGTCCGTTCCGCGGAACGGGTAGATCTTCATCGCGGTGATGCCGCGGTCCATCAGGAAGCGGACGATCTTCATCGTGTCCGGCCCCATCTTCATGTCGTCGATGGCCCAGTAATCGGTGGTGGTGTTGTAGACGCGGACGCTGGGGCGAGTCTGGCCGCCCAGCAGCCGGTAGAGCGGCAACCCCGTGGCCTGCCCCAGGATATCGAGCTGGGCCATGTTGATCGCACTCAGGATGCGCATCTCCGCGCCGCCCGAGTTGCGCATCGCCTGGTCCTTATAGAACGAGCGCCACACGCCGTCGATGTCGCGCGGGTCGCGGCCGATGAGCGAATGAGCGTGGTCCTTCAGCGCCCCCACCTGGCTTGCCGAAAACGGATACGTCTCGCCCGTTCCGACCAGCCCCGTGTCCGTGTGCAGCCGCACCCACATGAATTCCGCGCCGTCATCGCGGCTTCCCGACCCGCCGCCGATATGCAGATCCGGCCGGAAGGTCACGGCGTCGATGTGCGCGATCTTCATCGGTCCGGCGGAGGCCGCCGCACGCAGCGGAGCCGCCATCGCCGCGCCTGCCGCCAGGGCGCTCGTGCCGGCGTGCCGGAAAAAGTCTCTTCGCGTCTGCCTCATACCATGCCTCAAATCCTCACCGCGTTGCGGGCGATGTAGTCCTCCACCTGCGCCCGGTTGTCCGGCGCCGGCCCTACGTATTGGAATCGCTCCGCGTACTCGAAGCCGTGGGCGCTTCCATAGCGCCGCGATTCCTCCAACAGAAACTGGCGCGCGTAGCCGAGATCGGCCGTGCGATCGTCGCCTCCCAGGATCGGCAGCCGTCTCCCTTCCTGCGCCAGCCGCGCCCGCAGCAGCGACCCCGCATTTCCACCGCCCTGCGACCGGCACTCCACCACCGCCGCCGCTTTCTTTTCCGCATACCGGCTGATGTCCACCACCCGGTTGAAAGCCTGCTCCGGCCGCGCATAGAAGTAGTAGCGCTCACGCACCTCGTGCGGTTCGATGCCGGCTTCCGCGTGCTCGTGAAAATCGGTGGCGCTGCCCGCCGCCAGGCATGCCTCTTCCACTGCCCGCCCGGTGACCCAGCGGTCCGGATCCGGTTCGCCCTCGGCCGACGGGCTGAACGAGAGCACCGTGTCCGCCTTCAGCATGCGGAAGATCAGTACGAGGCGCCCGCGCAGCTCCACGGGCGAAATCTCGTTCATCCTCCGGCTCACGTAGTAGAGATCGAACACGTCGCGGAAGCCGAGCGCCTTGGCCATCGCGGTGTGCTCGGTTTCGTTGCTCAGAATGTTCTGGGCCGCCGATTTTCCGCCGCTGGTCTCGTCGTTAGTGGTGCGCACCAGGTAACCGGTGTATCCTTCGGCCATTAGCCGCGCGCACAAACCGCCCGCCAGGAAGGTCACCTCCGGCAGATGCGCGTGCACCGCGACGAAAACCTTTCCGGTGTGCGACTGCCCGCCGGCGTCCGGTTGAACTGTGATCTCCTGCATGGCTCGGCTCCCTTAAACCGCCACCGACTGCTGCATGGCGGCCTGGCGGATTCGATCTTCATACACCGGCTCCGGCCCGATGTACCGGAACGCCTCGGCGTACTCAACGCCGAACGTCTGTCCCAGCAAGTGAAAATCCTGCATAAGAAAATGCTTCACGTACTGAAACCGCGCCGTCTCATCGTCTTCGCCCAGCACCGCCAGCTTGCGGCCTTGTTCCTTGAGATACTGGCGCAGGCGGAGCCCGGAATTTCCCGCCGGCCCCTTGCCCTGGTTCGCCACGTTCACGCGCACCTTGGTATCGATGTGCGAGCTCACGTCCACAATGCGGTTCACCAGATTGTGGCCCTGCGGCGAGCGCGAATAGTAATACTTGTCGTGGATATGCGCCGGTTTCAGGCCCGCTTTGAAGTGCTCGGGGTAATCGCGGCCGCCGGACATCCAGCATGCCCCCTCCACCGCCTTGCCAGCGAAAATGTGATCGGGGTTTTCGTCGTAGTGGTTATAAGGGTCCATGCTGAAAATCGTGTTCACCTGCAGTACCCGGAACAGGAAGATTAGCCGCGCCCGCAACTCGATGATGGCGTTGTCGTCCATGCGGTGGTTGCGGTAGTAAAACGAGAATGCCTTCTTGCAACCCATTTGCCTGGCCGCGTTCTGGTTGTCGATCTCGTTCTGCGCCACGCCGTGCCCGAGCGTAATGCCCGATGCTTCGTCATTCGAGATGCGGATGAGGTACCCCGTGTAGCCTTCGTCGATCAGTTTGGCCACCGTGCCGCTGGCGAAGAGCGGGATATCGTCCGAGTGCGCCTGTACCGCCGCCAGCACTTTCCCGGCGTGCGGCTTGCCGGGTGCATCCCGTTCCACCGTCAGGTTGTCGGCGAAGGTGTAGTAATCCGGAATCGTAAAGGGGCTGTACCCGGTCTTCGTGGTCGCGTACGCGCACGGCGTATACTGCGCCGGCAGCGCCGACCGCCGCACCGCCCCGGCGGCCTTCTTTGCCGATTGCGGCAACGCCGGCGCGCCCCCCATCGCCACCGCCCCGGCAAGAAACTTACGTCTTCGCATTCTCCTG
>DATJMP010000316.1:0-25819 GCA_035508655.1 Bryobacteraceae bacterium | reverse complement strand
GGCGCGGCCGTGGGGCAATTGCGCTACCAGGCCTGCAACGACCGGGCCTGCTTCCCACCGAAGACGGTAGAAGTGACCGTGCCGTACAGCGTGCAGTAGCTGGGGGCCGGGGGCCAGGGGCCGGGGACCAGGGCGGTCGGGCTTAGGGCGCGAATGAACGTGTGCGCGCGGTTCGGAGCGGAGCCAACCTGCCTGAAGACTGCAGGCCCGCCGCTCCGCGGCGTCCGCGTTGCGGCGCCGGGTGACGCACCTCGTCGCCCCAAACCCCCAACCCTGAGCCCCAATCCCCAGCCCCGCGGTATACTGTCAACACTTATGAATCACCGTTCCACGAGATGGCTGTTTGTGTTTGCGCTGGCGTTGGGCGTGGGAGCGCAGACCCGCATGGACTACCCGATCGTCGCGCAGAACGAAGGGCACGTGGCGCTCGGGCTGGCGCTTCGCAAGTTGACGGTCGCCGGAACCTTCATGCAGGCGCCCGCGCACCCGGACGACGAGACCAACTCGCTGCTGGCGTATTTTGCTCGCGGCATGGGGCTGCGCACCATCGACCTGCAGAACAACCGGGGCGACGGCGGGCAGAACGAAATCGGCCCGGAACTGTTCCGCGACATGGCCGTGCTGCGGACGGGCGAACTGTTGGGAGCGCACCGGATGGACGGGGCGGAGCAGTATTTTACGCGCGCCATCGATTTCGGCTACTCGTTCGATCCCGAAGAGGTGATCAATAAGTGGGGGCGAAAGGACATCGTGGGCGATTACGTGCGGCTGATCCGCACGCTGCGGCCCGACGTAATGATCACGATGAACATTCAGGGCCGCGGCGGCGACCGGGCGCACGAGGCCACCACGGTGCTGGTGCACGAGGGCTACCTGGCGGCGGGCGATCCCTCCAAGTATCCGGAACAGTTGAAGGAGGGGCTGCGGCCATGGAAGCCGAAGAAGCTGTACTTCAGCTACGGCTACGGCGGTACCGGCATGGGAGAGAACGGCGGGGCGCCGCCCAAGCTGGCGCCGGTGAATGTGAATGCGTACGATCCGCTGCTGGGGCGAACGTATACCGAGATCGGCAACGACGCGCGTACGAGCCATAAGTGCCAGGGAATGGGCGCGACCATCGGACCTCCCGGCGGGGGCGGACGCGGACCGGGCGGCGGGCGCGGACCGGGCGGCGGACCCCCGGGAATGGGCGGGCGCGGTGGCGCCGGCGGCCCGCAGCGCTATTTGCTGATGGAAACCACTTTACCCGGCCAGAAGGACAAGCAGGAATCCTCCGTGCTGGACGGCGTTGACGTGAGCCTCACCGGCATCGCCCAGTATGCCGGTCCGAACCCTCCGGCGGCGTTGACGGAAGGGCTGGCGTCCATCATGGCGGATGCCCAACGCGCGCAGGCGGCCTTTGCCGCGGGTAACGATGCCGGAACGGCCGAGCCGGTGGAAGCCGGGCTGGCGGCCCTGCGGGAACTGCGGGCGCGAGTGGGCTCGATGGGCCTGAGCGACGGTGCCCGATACGAAGTGGAGTTCCGGCTGAAAAACAAGGAGCGCGACTACGAAGACGCGGTGCTGGCGGCGCACAATCTGAGCTTCGATGTGCTGGCGGATGACGGGCTCGTCATCAGCGGTCAGCCGGTGCGGCTGACGATTAGCGCGACCAACCGCGGCGGGTCGGAGGTGGGTGTCACGGCGGTGGATGTGGCGGGCTTCGACGGCCAGGGAAATTGCAAGCCGGAGGAAGTGCGCAAGGATGGAATCTTTACCTGCAGCGCTCAACTGCGCATCCCGGCAAATGCCAAGCTGACCACGCCTTACTTCCACGACAATTATTGGAAGCACCCAGAGAATCAAGCCATCCAGATTCTCGATCCCGGCGTTCCGTTCGGCGTTCCGTTCGCTCCCACGCCGTTCCGCGTGACCTTTCATATCCGCGCGGGCAGCGTGGACGTGACGCGCGATGTGCCGGTGGAATTCCGCTATATCAAGGACGTCTTTACCGGCGACAAGCGCATGGAACTGAACGTGGTGCCGGCCTTTTCCGTGACGGTGACGCCGGGCCTGGCGGTGGTGCCGACTGCCCGGCCGGTGGAGCGGGAGATCTTCGTTTCCGTGACGAACGGGACGAAGGGCGCGGCTGAGGCCACGGCCGCGCTGGAGTTGCCGGCGGGCTGGAAGGCCGTTCCCGCCAGCGTGCCGCTGCATTTTTCGCACGAGGATGAATCGCTTTCCGCGCGCTTCCGGGTAACCGCTCCGGCGCAAGGGAAGATCGGGGAGTACACGCTCAAGGCAGTGGTTACCTCGCCCTCGGCCGCAGGAGAGAGGTTTTCGCAAGGCTATCAGGAAATCGAATACTCGCACGTGGAGCGCCGGCAGGTGATCAATCCGGCAGAGGTAGCGCTGAAGGTGGTGGATGTGAAGACCGTGCCCAACCTCAATGTCGGCTATATCGTGGGCGCGGGCGACCAGGTGCCGCCGGCCATCGAACAACTGGGCGCAAAGCTCAGCTATATCGATGCGGATGAACTGGCGTGGGGCGATCTCTCCAAGCATGACGTGATCGTGCTGGGCGTGCGCGCTTATGAAAAGCGCACGGATCTACGCGCCTATAACCAGCGCCTGATGGATTACGTGGACCGCGGCGGCGTGGTGATCGTGCAATACAACAAGACCGGCATCAACCAGACTCAATTCGGACCGTATCCGGCCAAGATCAGCGCCAATCGCATTACCGATGAGACCGCACCGGTGAAGATCCTGCAGCCGGACGATCCGGTGTTCAATTTCCCCAACAAGATCGGCGCGGCGGCGTGGACGGACTGGGTGCAGGAGCGAGGCCTGTATTTCCTTGGCGACAAGGACGCGAAGCTGATCGACCTGGTGGCGATGACGGATCCGTTCAAGGACAACCCAGGCGAGAAACGCGGCGCGCTGGTGGAGGCGCGGGTGGGTAAGGGCCGCTGGATTTACCTCGGCCTGGGTTTGTGGCGGCAGTTACCGGCCGGAACCGATGGCGCATACCAGTTACTTGCCAATCTGCTGGCACTGCCAAAAGCACCGGCTGGATCGCCGTCGAAGCGCACTAACCTGGCGGCGGCTCACTAAGTTTGTTTTGGCACATCGATTGCTAAGTTTTGGCGAAGGAGGAAGAAAATGCACAAGTTGACTGGAAGTCTAATTGCTTTAGCTCTGATGATTTCTGTCTCCGCTTACGCCCAGAGAGGTCATGAAGAAGAACACGGCGGAGGCCGGGTAGGTGGTGGCTATGTTCCACCACGTGGTCCGGCTCCGCGCGCTCCGCAAGCTCATGCCGCTCCGGCGCCGGTGCCGCAACGCGCCCCGGCTCCCCACAATTTCCGCGATGCGAGCGGACATCCGGAGGTGCCGCACGTACATCCGAACGGCGAATGGGTGGGGCACACGGCCGATGCGCGGCTGCACATGGACCATCCGTGGGCACATGGCCATTTCGTTGGCGGATTCGGACCGGGCCACGTTTTCCACCTGGCCGGCGGCGGACCCTCGCGGTTCTGGTTCAACGGCTTCTATTTCAGCGTGGCGCCGTTTGAATTCGCCAATTGCGCGGGCTGGATCTGGACTTCCGATCCGATCGTGATCTACGAAGATCCGGACGATCCAGGCTGGTACCTGGCTTATAACGCCCGGTTGGGCACTTACGTTCACGTAGAGTACCTGGGCTAAGCGGGCTCCTGCAGGGGCCGCATACATGCGGCCCGGCCGTCGCTTTAACTTGAAGGTCGGGCCGGGCATCTCCGGCCCCTACAAATCGCCACTATTTTTGCGGCTGCAGCCAGTGTTTCTGGTAGGGGAAGGTTGTCCAGTCCTGGCTGGCGAGGCCATTCAAATCCCACATTACTTTTCCCGCGCGGAGGGTCAATTCGCAGGTTACCTTCTCCGTGCCGGATTTGCGCGCCAGGGCGGAATCGAGATAGCCGAAATTGCCGTGCTCGACGCGCAGGACGGCGATATCGGCATCCGCTCCCGGGTCGAGATTGCCGAGTTGGGGGTGGTGGATTTCCTTGGCCGGAGCGGAGGTGGTCATGCGCACGACATCCTGGACGGACGAGCCCAGGCTCATCAGCTCCGACATAACGTTCGGGATGGTCTTCATGCCGCCGTTCATGCTGCTGGTATGGAGATCGCTCGAAATGGAATCGGGGTAGAAATGCTCGGCGTAGGCGGGCACGGCCACGTACCAGTAAAAGCTGCCGGCGCCGAAACCGATATCGAAAATGATGCCGCGTTTGCGCCCGGCTTCCATGGCCGGATTGAGCTTGCCGGTGGCCAGAAGTTCATCGCGATGTCCGGAAAAGCAGTGGGTGTAAATATCGCCGGGGCGCAGGTGGTCCAGGAAGAGCGCATTGATGTTGCGTGTGGCGGTGATCTGGCCGAAATCCACCATCACCGGAAGACCGGTCAGGTTGCCGGCTTTGACCGCGCCATCCACGGAAGCCCACCCCGGTCCGGCATAGTGGGCGCTCTTGAATCCGACGATGATATCGGGGTTGGCTTTAGCCACGCGGGCGGCGGCTTCGAAATCCATCTGGGCGGGGTCGTTCTCATGACCGGTGCCCATGCCGGCGTGCACGATGTTGAGGAACGCGAGCACGCGCGTCTTGGAATGCTTGATGATGCGATCGCGAAAATCGGCGAAACTGTCCGCTCCGGAGGAGCCGGCATCCACCATGGTGGTGACGCCGCTGCGGAAGGAAAACGCATCGGGCTGAACACCCTCGCCGGCCATGTCCTGCCAGACGTAGACGTGCGTGTGGATGTCGATCAGGCCGGGAGTGACGTAGAGCCCGGTAGCATCGACGGTTTGCTTCGCCTGGCTGGCCGCGATATTGGGCGCGACGCGCGCGATTTTCCCATTGCTGATGGCGACATCCTCGACGCGATCGATGTTGTTTTTGGGGTCGATCACGTGGCCGTTCTTAAGGAGGAGGTCGTAAGGGGTTTGCGCGGCGAGCGCGCCGGCGAGAAGAAGGGAAACGAAAGCGGGCGCGGCGGCGCGGCGGATGAAGTCTGGAACGAGGGGAAAAACGGCTGGTCTCACAGTGGCTCCTTGGGCTGGGCGGCGAAGCGGAGCACCGTTTCACCGCTGGTCTGCAAATGATTTGCGAAGTGAGTAGTATAGGCTTGGCGGACGGGCAGTGTCAAATTGGGGCAGGGCGGGGTAAGGGGTCAGTTTCCGGTCGGGCCAGAGATGGTTCCTCACGGCGCCTTGGTACAGGCTGTCTGGCTATGGCACCGCCCCGACTGCTTCAATGGTAGCGGTGTAGTGGACGAAACCGGCGTTTACTGCGTGGCGCTTCCACCGACCTAGGATGTCGCATACCTGCCTTCGCGTCAGGCCATACTGCGCGGCAATCGAGGTAGAATTCCATCCCACCAGAAAATATAGGTCGACGATCTTGTGTTGCACCTGCAGCGGACCGCAGCCCGGAAATGCCGGGACGCGCAACGGAAAGCTGACCCGGTTCGCCCTAATGGCTTTCTGCAGACCGCGGATACCGACCTCTTCGATGTTCAACCTGGTATCTGGGCACGCTGCCGAAAAACGCGCACTCCGACGATTCACGGACCCCCCACGGGGTAGCCATGCCACCGTCCGGCACAGAACCCGGGGTGCCCGATCGGCACTCGGCGGGATTGGGGAAGGCGGGTCTTCCGTGGAAACAGCACAGAGCGAGAGTTCGCCAGTCAGAGCCTCGCCGCTCACAATCCGCTCATAAGCGTCCTTTCGTCCGCGAGAGGCCTCGAACATCGGCACAGATAGCCAACACCACCGGGCTTCGACCAGCACGCGAACCAGCGGCTGACCCTCCTCAATGGTGAACTGCCATGCGTCTTCAGGAAGGAGCAAGGGACCCTCTTGATTGCGGCAGTGCTCCCAGACGGAACGGAAGTCCGGCGCCCTCCCTGACATCGGCGCCACAGCGAAGGTGAGCGACCTGAGCCTGTAGAGCCGGTTCCGGCATTCCGGGCAAAACACAAGGCGGCGGCGAATTTTCCAGGCTCGTGGAAATCGGGGCTGCGGTGGCCGCAGCCCGCAGATGTCGCAGCAGATGAACAGTTCCGGGGAGTCCATCGCATTACATGAGACTCTTCAGAAATCGAGCCGCAGCGCCAATTGCCCGGTCCGGTTGCCGCCGTATTCCGCGGTTTGGGCGGATTGCAGAATCCCGAACGTACTCGGGCTGCTCACATTGGTAGCCGGGGGTACGAAGTTGGTATGGTTGAGCGCGTTGGTGAAGGTTGCTTCAAAGCGTAAGCGCAGGCCTTCGTGGATCACCATCCTCTTGGCCAACCCACCGTTGACTGCGATGGTTCCGGGAGCTTCCAGAATCCCCACGCCGGCGTTCCCAATGCGCGCCGCACCGGCAGGCGTTGGAGCAAAGGCATTGATGTTGAAATACGTGCCCCCCGCCCGAATAGCCGGGTTGCCGACCAGGTCGGGACGAATGATGGAACCCGCAGCCGCGGGGTCGGTATTGGTCTGATCGAAGGCCACGCTGATGGTCGGCGTCAGGTAGGGGCCGGATTCCAGCAGCGTCACGGTATTCAGGCTCCAACCGCCGAGCGCGCCATTCAGCAACCGGGAGGAGCTTGACCATCGGCGACCTTTGCCGAACGGCAGATCGTAGGAGCCCGTCAGCAGGAAGCGCTGGCGGCGTGCGCCGGCCACATTGCCGCGGTCTAACCCCATGGCGAAGCGGTCCGTGACAGCCAACCCGTAGGCGGTTTCCCCCCCATAACCGGCCGGCGCATCGCCTTGGGCATCGCTGAGGTCGTGCGCCCAGGTGTAGTTGGCCTGAAACGACAGGCCGCTGGCCGTCCTATGGTTGACTTCTGCTTGCATGGCCTGATAGTTCTGGAATCCACCGTTTCCAAGAGAGTAAATCACACCCCAATTCGGGAACGGCGCGCGCGGGTCGACATACGGGCTCGGAACATATGGCGCCGCACTGGGAGCAATCTGGTTCAGATTCGCGGTAGTGTTCAGCCGGTAGGAGTTCATGCCTACATAGCTCACGCGTACAGCCGTGTCCTGGCTGATTTCCCGTTCTACCGTGAGATTCCACTGCGCCGACTGCGGATCCCGGTAAAAAGGGTCGGTGGCTTGCTCGATGGTCCCTCCGCCCAGTTGCACAGCCTGGCTGGCGGCAACGGTATTGGGAAATTGGATGAGCGGCACACCGTTCACGATGGCGTTTTGATAGGTGTGGATGGCCGCTGACGGATTGCCCTCGGTGTCGTTGGCGAGTTGTCCCAGGTTGGTTACGGTGAAGATGCCAAAGCCGGCCCGGATCACGGTCTTGGTGTCGTTGAACGGGCGGTAAGCCAGGCTGACCCGGGGATCGATGTTCTTCTTGTAAAACTGACGGAGGCCGGCCGGCAATCCCAACTGGCTGGTCAGATCCACCTTGGTGCACGGTAGCGACATATCGCGATTGGGCAGGGTGCAGGCATTAATCGATTGCAGAAACGCCGGCGCGATCCCGAGCCCGCTTGAGAAGAGCCGGCTGTTGACGATCATGGCATCGGCTGCCGGGTCGAAGTTTGCCTGGTTTCCCCGAATGTCCACAAAGGGAGGGAGCAGTTCCCAGCGCAAGCCGGCGGTAAGCGTAAGCCGATCGCTGATACGCCATTCATCCTGCGCGTAGAAGCCAGCCTGCAGGCTGCTCGCATCTTCCCTCGGGCCTGTCACCGCGAAATACGTCGTGTTCGGAAGACCGAGCAGAAGGTCGCCGAAGGCGTTTCCTGTAAACACATTCTGGTTAAAGGTAAATAAGCCATAATCGTCGGATGGCGTCTCGACCTGGACGAATGCGAACCGCACCCAACGGAGATCGGCTCCGCCGCGGAGCGTATGTTTACCTCTGGTGTAAGTGATGTTATCCGCAATCTGGTTAGTGTTTGAGTTGGTAGGGCCGACAATATCTCGTCCGATGGGCGTGAAGCCGGTGCCGTCGGAAAAGTTAAAGCTCGGGAAACCGCCGTTAGACGGGTGGTTGGAAACATTTACGTTCTGGAATCCAAGCCGCGCGACGGCGGCGGCTCCCTCGATCGGGAAGTCCGGGGAAACCTGAAGGTGAGTAAAGCCAAACCGGAATTCGTTCAGCAGGCTCTGGCTGATGACGTAGTTGTGCGAAACCAGGAAACTCCGGTCGTGTTCGCTGTCCACATCATTGGGCAGAAGTGGATTGGCAACATCGGTGAGCACATTCTTCCAGTTATAGCGGACATAAAGTTGCTGCTTAGAATTGATGATCTGGTCGATCCGGCCGTCGACTCCATCGGTTCTGGAGGGGATCGGCTGCAGGGTTTCGTAGTTGTAGCTGCTGCCGGCCGACGCGTTCGGCACCGGGTAATAGTTCTCCAGCAGATTCAGCGAGGTAGCATTCAGGCGCGAAGCCGGAATTGTGCCGTTGGGAAACGGGTTGCCGCTCGATGGGTCGATTAAAGGGCCATTCGGAGACAGAAGACCGCTCAGGTTTCCGGATCTCTCTTCCACCGTCGGCACCAGGTACTGCTCCGGCTGCGAAAGTCTCTTCCGGTTGCCTTCATAGTCCATAAAGAAGAATGTCTTGTTGTGCCCGTTATAGAGCCTCGGAACGGACAACGGACCGCCCAGGCTGCCGCCGAAGGTGTTGAAACGCTTTGGAGCTTTGTAGTTGAAGTTGAGAACGGTGGCATCGAGCGCGTCGTTTTGCAGATATTCGAACAAACTTCCGTGGAAGTTGTTGGTTCCTCCCTTGGTTGTGAAGGTCACGTCGCCCACTTGGGAAAACTCGGCGCTGTTGTTGAAGGCCGTTACCTTAAGTTCGGCAATTCCCTCGGACGAGGGGTACGGGTTTGTAGCTGCGTTGCTCGCGGCGACGTTGGCCGTCGAGATTCCGTCCACCGAATAACCGACCATGCTGGCCGTCGCACCGCTCATGGCCAGATTCCCCTGGCTGTCCTGCTGTACATTGGGCGACGTCGCCAGCGCCGCGAGCGGGCTGCTGGTTACTGCGCGGAAGTTCAGCGGCAGTTGCGCGATCTGTGCGGAGGCTTTCGAATCCCCGATTACGGCGTTTTCCGTATTCACCTCCTGTCCGGCCGCCTCCGTCACTTCGATAATTTGGTGCTCCGATGCCAGAGCCAGGGTGAGGTCCACGCGAAGGCTTTGACGCGCGGACAGTTCGATGGCCTCGGTCGACGAGTTTTCAAACCCGGGCTTCACGGCGGTCAATTCATAATGTCCGGGTTGCAGGTTCGCAACCACGAAGGTTCCGTCGTCCCCACTAACAAGTTTCCGATCGTTGTTCTCTTCGACGCTATGGACGGTGACAGTTGCATGGTCCAAGACCAGCCCACTGGGATCGCGCGTGGTGCCGCGAATATCGCCAAAGGTCGATTGAGCGTGCGCCAACTGCAGCGTGAGGCAGGCTGGCAGAAGCGCCACGAGACGTAGTCTGCAAGTCATAGCATCACAAGTCTAGCGACGCGTTATAGAAAATGTATAAAAATCTCTTAGGCTTCGGCCACCTTTATAAACTCTTGACGTCCTCCTAATTACTTCTTAATTAGACGGCATAAGTCCGTGCGGCAGCATCTCTTACAGATATGCGGCCGGAAAGCGCCGGAAAAAACCGACGTAAGCGGAATAACGAATGGGCGCAACGATGTTATTCCCGATGACGATTCTGAAACGGCGTTACTGGAACTACCCCATTACTTAGGCTGGATTCAATAGCCGCGGGCTTTGTCCACGACGTTGAGCAGAGGCAGGCCGGCGGCGTAACGGCGCACGTTTTCGGCGATGAGAGACATCTGGCGGATGCGGCGCTGCGGCGCGAAGCCGGAGGTGTGGCAGGTCATGACGGTGTTGGGGCAATCCCAGAGAGGAGCGTCGGGCGCGAGAGGCTCGGGGGTAGTGACGTCGAGGCCGGCGCCGGCGATCCAGCCTTCCTTGAGCGCCTGCTCGAGCGCGGGCTGATCGACGAGGCCGCCGCGGGAAAGGCTCAGGAAGTATGCCGTCTTCTTCATGGCGCGGAAGACCTGCTCGTTGAACAACAGGGCGGTGTGTTTGGTAAGAGGGGCGGCGCTTACCAGCACATCGACTTGCGGCACCATTTCCATCAGCCATGCGGGCTCGCGCAGCGTATCGACGTACATGGGTTTCACGAGCGGCTTGGCGTCGGTGGCGAGGATGCGCATGTGGAAGCCGTAATGGAAGCGCTCGGCGGTGGCGCAGCCGAGGCCGCCCATGCCGACGATGCCCATGGTCATGCCGTCCACTTCCACCAGATTGCGATCGGCGAACCATTTGCGCTGGCCGAACTGGGGAATGTAGTAGCGGTTCAATCCTCGGGTGAGGGCCAGCAGCATGCCGACGGCGGTTTCCGAGATGCACGGCCCGAACATGCGCGCCATATTGGTCACCACGACCGGGCTTTCGACGAGTTCCGGGAAGAGGACCGTGTCCACGCCGGCCTCGGTGTGCTGCATCCAGCGCAGGTTTTTCGCCCGCGCCAGCATGTCTGCGTTGACGGCGCCGATGACCACGTCGACCTGCGGCAGAAGGCGCTGGAAGTCCTCCATGGTTTGCGTCTGGTTCAGTTCGATTTTCGGGGACTGCGAGAGGATCTGCTCCACCTCGGCGGGGGTGAACGTAGTGGCCGGGCCGGGCACCGTGGCGATGCGCGCGCGCTCGGGCGCGGGTTCGAAGGCTGCGACGCGGTCGGCCTGGGGCGCCGCCGCAGAGAGAAAGAATTGGCGGGAGAGAAATTCGTCGCTCATGTTTTGATTCCGATTTGAGACCGGGAAGTCGCAATTAGTATACAACAGGGAGGCGGAATTTCGGACTACGATGGAAGGCGCGGCGTTTGCCGCGTCTTATGCCCCTCGCCGCGATCACCCGAGCCGTCAGTCCGTCGCTGAACCAGTGCGAGCTGTCGTTCATCGAGCGGCAGCCGATCGATGTGGCGAGAGCGATCGCGCAGCACGAGGCATACGCGGCGTGCCTGGAATCGTTGGGAATCCGCGTGATCCGGCTTCCCGCAGCGCCGGAATTTCCGGATGGGGTGTTTGTCGAAGACCCGGCTCTGGTGCTGGACGAGATTGCCGTGATCACGCGGCCCGGGGCGGCATCGCGGCGGGGCGAAGCGGAGAGCCTGGCGGAAGCGCTGGCGCCGTTTCGGCCGCTGCGGCGGATCAGGGAACCGGGGACGCTGGAGGGAGGGGACGTGGTGCGGATCGGCCGGGCGCTGTTCGTGGGCCGGTCGGCGCGCAGCAATCGGGAAGGCATGGAGCAACTGGCGCGGGAGACGGCGGCGTTCGGCTACACCGTGGAGGGCGTCGAAATCTGCAGCTGCCTGCATTTGAAATCGGCCTGCACGTACCTGGGGCGGGAGACGATTTTGGCCAACCCGGATTGGGTGGATCTCGCTCCGCTTGCGGGCTGCCGGGTGATCGAGGTGGCGCGGGCCGAGCCTGCGGCGGCCGACGCTCTGGCGATCGGCGACACGGTCGTTTTGCCGGCTTCGTTTCCGCAGACGGCAGGGTTGCTGGAGCAGGCCGGCTGGCGGGTGATGCCGGTGGATGTTTCGGAATTGCAGAAGGCGGAGGCGGGGGTTACGTGCATGAGCGTGATCTTTGAGGCCAGGTCCTCGACCGCATGATTTCGCTTCTGATCCGCAAGACCGCTCCTTGCAGTCGCGGCTCGGATCGAAGCCGCGGCTGACAGGGAGCGGTCAACGGTCGTTGAGAACAAGCAAACCTCCCGCTCAGCGCGGGGAGCGGCGGGCTTGCGCCCGCTATGCCGGGCAGCCCGGCATGACCGCCCGGAAGGGCTGTCCTACTGATGGATTTCTCTGCGGCGGGTTCGGGTACGATGGTCCGATGGACCGCCTTGCAGAACTACGCCGCCGCCGCGAAGCCGCCGAGCAGGGCGGAGGTCCGGCGCGCCGCGCCCGCCAACACAAGGAGGGCAAGCTTTCCGCGCGCGAACGCATCCAGTTGCTGCTGGATGAGGGCAGCTTCGAGGAACTGGATCAGCTTGTCACGCACCGCTGCCGCGATTTCGGCATGGAAGAACAGATCGTGCCGGGGGACGGTTTCGTCACCGGGTACGGGCGCATCGACGGGCGGCTGGTGTATGTTTTTGCGCAGGATTTCACGGTCTTCGGCGGCTCGCTTTCCGAGACCAATGCGCAGAAAATCTGTAAGATCATGGACCTGGCGCTCAAGACCGGCGCGCCGGTGATCGGCCTGAACGATTCCGGTGGCGCGCGCATCCAGGAAGGCGTGGTTTCGCTTGCCGGCTACGCCGATATTTTCCTGCGCAACACGCTGGCGAGCGGCGTGGTGCCGCAGATTTCGGCCATCATGGGGCCGTGCGCGGGCGGCGCGGTTTACTCCCCTGCGATCACCGATTTCGTCTTCATGGTGGACCACACCAGCTACATGTTCGTGACCGGGCCGGATGTGATCAAAACGGTCACGCACGAGGACGTCAGCAAGGAAAAGCTGGGCGGGCCGATGACGCACAACTCGGTGAGCGGGGTGGGGCACTTCATCGCCGCCGACGATGCGGAATGCCTGGCGATGATCCGCGAGCTGATCGGCTACCTGCCGCAGAACAATCGGGAAGACCCGCCGCGCCGCGCGACGACCGATCCGATCGACCGCATGGATGCGGCACTCGACAGCATCGTGCCGGCCGAATCGAACATGCCGTACGACATCAAGGACGTGATCCACCGTGTGGTGGACGATGGCGAGTTCTTCGAGGTGCACGACCACTGGGCGCAGAACCTGGTGGTGGGATTCGCGCGCATGGACGGGCGCTCCATCGGGATCGTGGCCAACCAGCCGGCGTTTCTGGCGGGCTGCCTGGACATCAATTCGTCGGTGAAGGGCGCGCGGTTTGTGCGCTTTTGCGACGCGTTCAATATTCCGCTGCTGACGTTCGAGGACGTGCCTGGATTTCTGCCCGGCACGGCGCAGGAATTCGGCGGCATTATCCGCCACGGCGCCAAGCTGCTGTTCGCGTTTGCGGAAGCCACGGTGCCCAAGATTACGGTGATTACGCGCAAGGCGTATGGAGGGGCGTATTGCGTGATGGGATCGAAGCACATCCGCACCGACGTCAACCTGGCTTGGCCGAGCGCGGAGATCGCGGTGATGGGGCCGGAAGGGGCGGTGAACATCGTATACCGGCGGGAACTGGCGGCGGCGAAAGGGCAGGAGGACGCGGTGCGGCGGCAGAAGGTGGAGGAGTTCCGGGACCGGTTCGCGAACCCGTTCGTGGCGGCGGAGCGGGGCTATATCGACGAGGTGATCGAGCCGCGGGAGACGCGGCCGCGGGTAATCCGTGCGCTGCGGATGCTGGAAACGAAGGTCGATACGATGCCGCGCAAGAAGCACGGGAATATACCGCTCTAGGGTAGGCCTGCCGGCCTGCCCAGCGCGCGAAGCGCGCCTTCGGCGCGTAGGCAGGCCAGGAGGCCTACCCCACTCAAACCCGGCGGAGCATCCTGGCCGGAAATGTAAATAGCGCCCAGATCAGTTCCAGAACGCCGCCAACCGCTATGCCGACGATGCGGAAGGGCAGCAGCAGGAGCCAGATGAGTGGATAGAGGAGCAGCGCGACCACGGCCAGCGGCCAGCACAGCACCAGCAGGATGCAAAACAGCAGAAAACCGAGCATCTCGTTAGGAGTATACGGCAGCGGGCAGGGGATTGTTCCGGCACTTTTGCGAGCCTGAGCTACAAAGAGGCGCGGCTCTCCCGCGACTGGCGGCGGACCGTGAGCCACAATTTGCCAGTCCACCGCCTGTGCGTCGAATATCACCGCCCGAGCTGCGCCGCCTGCATCGCCGCGATCCGCTCCTCCATCTGCCGGGTGAGGTGCGGCGTGATGCCGAGCATGCGTTGCACGACCATCAATTGCCCGCGGTGATGCATCTCGTGCTCCTTCGCCGCGACCAGCATTTCGAAGCGCGACTTCAGCCGCGGCTCCATCCCTTCGGGGTACTCGACTTGCTCACTCAGGAAGGCTTCCGATGCACCTTCCAGCGCCTTCGCGTACCTCTCTCCTTCGGAGCTCAGTAATTCGAGAATCTGTGCCTTCGTGCGGGGCGCTTTGGTCTCCGCCCGCAACTTGTTCATGGCGTCGAAAAAGTCGAAACCGACCAGCGTGCTGCGGTGCTCCGTGAAGTGAATCTGCTCCGGGACGCGCGTCATGACCGCGATGTGCGCCAGCGTCTCGGCCACGCTCCGACAACCCTTTGCCGGCTCAAAGCCATACTGGTCCTCGGGGATCTCTTCAGCGATTTTGATGGTGTTGTTACGGACCGTGCGGAAGGACCGTGCCAGCTCTTTTGCTCCATAGTAAGTCATTCTGAATTGCCTCCTGAGTAAATTCGAGATCAGGCTATCCTGCTTCTCGATAGAAAGTCATGCGCCTTTTCAATCGGCTCGGATCTGCGCCGCACCGCCAAGCACCACCGGCGGGCAGGACGCGCATAAACGAACTGGATTTCCTTCCAGTATGGACGAGAAGCGCACTGGACGGGTGATAACGCGGTTACAGGAAAGAAACCCAACTTGGGTGCGGATGAAGGCGAATCAGCGCCGATCCATCGTCCCGATCGGCGTTGTCTTCGGCCCTTTACGCCAGTTGCCCGTAATTCACCAGCTCGATGGCATTGCGCCCAAGCGCTTCGCGCACTTCGGGAGCCATGAGCGCTTCTAGTTCGTGCTCGCGGCTTTCTTTCAGGCGGGTGCGGGCGTGGCGCAACGCTTCGCCGCAATGGCCGGGATGGGTCATCAGCTCGGTGGTGCCTGGCGGGAGGACATCCAGTAACGCGACCAGTTCAGCGGTGCGGAAGCGGCCCGTGATCTGGAAACCGGCGAAATGGTCGGTGGTGCGGCAGCCGTGGCGCGCGAGGATTCGATGGAAGCGGCGGCGCAGAAGACCTAAGGCGTCGCTGGTGAGGCGCTTGAGGCGAGGGACGCGCGCGGCGTTCATGGGGAAATCGAAGGGGCGGCGGACCCAGCGGATGCCAAATTCCTCCGCCAGGCGCGCCACGGCGTCCAGTACGGGCGGCGCGAGATGCGTGTGTTTGTGGGTATCGAGATGCGTGGGACGGATGCCGGCATCGAGGATTTTGCGGATCTGCGCCTTCAGCTCGTCATACGGCCGGATCTCGCGCAGCGCCAGGGCGCGCAGCAGGCGGGCGACGGAATCGGGCAGCGGCTTGCCGGTGAGGAGCGAAGTGCCGCTGACCAGCACCAGGTGGCAGCCGATATCGAGCGAGGGAGTGGCGCGGGCGCGCGCGACGGCATCGTCGAATGCCCAGCCGTTGGCCATGAGCGTGGTGGCGGTGAGGATGCCGCGGCGATGCGCTTCTTCGATGCCCTGGTTGACATCCGGAGTGAAGCCGAAATCGTCGGCATTCACCACCAGGCGCTTCGTGACTAGCATTTCTTGACCGTAGCCCTGGTTATGTGTTCGGGGCTGGTCCGCCGGAGGCGGCATGCGCCCTGCCAAGGGCATTAGAAGATTGCCAGCCTCAGGCTGAGGAATTTTTTGGGATTGGCGCGGATTTCCTTGGTCAGCGTCTGCAGTTCCTGAACGGTGCTGTTCATGGACTGATAGAGCTGCGGATTGACCACAAGCTGGCCGAGTGTACCCTGGCCGGAATCGATCTTGGCGATGGTCGTGTTCAGGCTGGTGACGAGCGCATCCAACTGCTGCTCGAGCTGATCGTTGGTGAGGAGCTTGCCGAGCGTGCCTTTGCCGGAGTTGGCGTTGGCCACGAGTGTGTGGACCTGGGCGATGGTGTCGTTGAGCTGGTGGTAGAGCGCCGGATCTTTCAGCAGCAGGCCGGCGGTGCCCTGCCCGCCCTGCAGGTCGGCCAGCATGGCGTCGATGCGGTGCAGCGGCGCGAGCACCTGCTGGTACAGCTCGTCGCTATAGATCAGCTTGCTGAGCGTTCCCTTGCCGCCGCGGATATCGGAGAGAAGCTGCTGGCTCTCCTGCGCGATGCCGTTGAGGCGGCGATACAGCGTGTCGTCCTTCAGCAGCAGACCGATGTTGCCCTTGCCTTCCTCCACGCCGGCCAGCAGGTTGTCCACCCGCTTGATGATGCCCTGAAACGAGAGCAGCAGGTTGGCGCTTTGCGCCATAAGTTCCGGAATGTCGTAACCCTGGGCGCCGCGGATGGTGTCGCCAGGGCGCACGGTCTGGGTTGCCTGGCCGCGGACGATGTTGAGAAACTTGTCGCCCAGCAGGTTGGCCGCAGTGATGGTGGCTACCGAATCCACCGGAATGTCAGGCAGGTACTTACGTTGCACCGACATGACGAATTCCACAGCGCGGTTGGGATCGCGCGAGCCGGTGAGGCGGAGGGCATCCAGGTAGCCGACCGTGATGCCGTTGAGGCGCACGGCCGTGCCGCTGGCCATACCCGCCGCATCCGACATGTAGGTGTAGAGCGCAACATCGTGCTGGAAAATGCCCCGGGAAGAGGTCAGCAGGAAGATCAGGACGAAAAGCAGCACAAAGGCGGTCAGCGCCACAATGCCGATTTTTAGCTGCGACCACCGAACTTTCGCTCGTTCTGCCATTTAGTCCCGCTGCTTTACAAACTTACGAATGTAAGGATCGGCCGATTGCTCCAGCCGGTCCTGATCTCCGGCGAAGATCAGCCGCCCTTCCTGCAGCACCATGAAGATCGTTTTCGCTTTCGACCCCGCCCCGTTACGCGCCAGTTCCAAACGTCCCTGTACAGAATTGTAACGGAAATTGGCAATGAGGTTTCCGTCCTGGTACCGGTGAGTCACCACGAGCGCGGTGGTCTGGCTGAGGTCGCGCTCCTTGATGAGGAGGGCGATGATGGTGTGCGCGGTAATGGGGTCGAGCCCGGCGGTTGGGGAATCGTAAAGGATGAGGGGCGGACGCGTCACGACGGCCCGCGCGATGGCCGCGCGCCTGCGCATACCGCCGGAAAGCTCGCTGGGGAATTTTTCCAGCGTTCCGCCCAATTCGACGAAATCCAGCGCCTCGGTAACGCGCGGCAGCACGTCTTCGGGCGGGCAGTGGATGGATTTCTGGTTGACCAGCGGATAGGCCACGTTCTCCTCGATGGTAAGGGAGTCGAAGAGCGCGCTTTCCTGGAAGAGCATGCCGATTTTGCTGCGAATCTCGAAGCGCTCGCGCTCGGGCATGGCGGTGAGGTCGCGGCCGAAGGCGAACACCTTGCCTTCGTCCGGCTGGATGAGGCCGAGCGCCGTTTTGAGCAGCACGGTTTTGCCGCTGCCGGCCGCGCCGAAGATGACGCGCGATTCGCCTTCATAGGCCTCGAATGACACGTCGGCCAGCACCGCGGCGCCTTCGTAGCGGAGGGTCACGTGGTCGAATGCCAGGATCGGCGTGGGATTCGGGCCGGCCATTACGTCGCGCCCAGGCTGACGAAGATTTTGGTCAGGAGCAGATCGAGCACAAAAATCAGAATGGTGGAAGCCACTACAGCCTGTGTGGTGGAGCGGCCCACGCCCTGCGTGCCGCCGGTGGTGCGCAGGCCGTAATAACATCCGATCATCGAGATCACCACCGCAAACACGAGCGGTTTCAACAGGCCGAAGATCACGTCGTTGGGCCACGTGAGCGCCTGCCAGACGCTGGTCCAGTAGAGCTTGGCGGAAAGGCCGAGGAAGAGGCCGGCGATCACCCAGCCGCCGCACATGCCCACGAAATCGGAAATCACGGTGAGGACCGGCAGCATGGCGCAGGTGGCGATGAGGCGCGGGGTGACGAGTTTCTGGTCGGGATCGGTACCGAGGGCGCGCATGGCGTCGATCTGCTCGGTGACCTTCATCGACCCCAGTTCGCTGGCGATGCCGGAAGCGTTCCGGCCGGAAACCATCAACGCGGTCAGCACCGGACCCAGTTCCCGGACCAGCGTGAGCGAGACCAGGGTTCCCGTTTTTCCCACCTGGCCGTAAGTGGCCAGGGCCTTCGACATTTGCAACGCCATCACCGCGCCGGCGAACGAACCGGTGATGGTGGCGATGCCCATGCTGCCGACGCCTATGATATCCATCTGCAGGAAAATATCGTCGGCGTAATGAGGTTTGCGGACGATGTTACGGATGGCCCGGCCGGTAAGCACGCAAAAATCCTGAATCGAGGAGATGGGCGCTTTCAGCAGATCGAACAATCGGCGGTCCTGAACCTCGATGCTAACATGAAGCAGAAGACAGAATTCAGAAGACGGAATTGCGAAGTCGACGCCAGTCTGCTGGCCCCTAATTTCTGACTTCTGAGTTCCGGCTTCTGATTTCTATGTCTCTTACCGACATTCCCGGCATTCTGGTCGGCCACGTTTCGGATTTCGACGCCCTCACCGGCTGCACGGCCATCCTGTGCGAGCAGGGAGCGGTGGGAGGAGTGGATATTCGCGGCTCGGCGAGCGGCACCGCGGAGACGCCGACCCTTTCGCCCCTGCACGTGGATCCGGTGGCGCACGGCATCTGCCTGGCGGGCGGCAGCGCGTTCGGCCTGGAGGCGGGTTGCGGCGTGCGCCGCTATTTGGAAAAGCGCGGGGCGGGGGTGGTGACGCCTGGCGGGCGCGTGCCGATTGTGCCCTCCGCCATTATTTACGATCTCGGCCTCGGCAAGAGCCACGTGCGCCCGGGCCTTGCCATGGGCGAAGCGGCAGCGGCGGCGGCGACGGGCGGAGCGGTGGCGGAAGGCTGCATCGGCGCGGGCACCGGGGCGACCGTGGGCAAAGCGCTCGGGATGTCGCACGCCATGAAATCGGGCCTGGGGTCGTACACCGTCACGCTTCCCGGCGGTGTTCTGGTAGCCGGCCTGGTGGTGGTGAACGCGCTCGGGGATATCCGCGACCCCTCCACCGGGAAAATCGTGGCGGGCGCGCGGCGCTCTGCCAGCAGCCGCGAGTTTGCCAACGCGGAAGAGGTGATCAAACAGCGTCCGCCCGCGCCGCTGGTCCACGCGAATACGACTCTGGCCGTGGTTGCGACCAATGCCCGGCTGGACAAGGTGGAGGCCACCAAGCTGGCGCAATTCGCCAGCCTGGGGGTGGCCCGCGCCATTTATCCGGTGAATACCATGCTGGATGGCGACACGACTTTCGCCCTATCGCTCGGCGACCGTCGCGCCGATATCAATACTCTGGGAATCGCCGCCGCGGAAGCCGTGGTGCAATCCATCCTGCGGGCTGTCCGGCTGGCGAAGAGCCTGGGTGGGCTTCCGGGGCTGGGATAGACCGGGCGACGTTCCGTTTCGTGGTTAAAAGCTCCAGGCGTGCCCGGCGGGGGCCGTCTCGGCATCCGGCGCCTGGCCCCAAGGCATGGAAGGCGCGGGGGCGGGGAGATCCGGCGGCCTGGATTGCGCCGCGACGCCGTCCCAGGCTTCTGCCAACGTGGCCAGGAGGCTGAGGATTTCGGCCAGCGGTCCGTCCGCCTGCTGGAAGTTGGCTTCGAGCAGCCGCCGCTGGATGTAATCGTAGAGCTGCGCCAATCGGCCGGCGAGAGCGCCGCCGTGTTCGCGGTCCAGCGACCACGCGAGTTCCCCGACGATCGCGTAGGCTTTCGAAATCGCGTGCGACCGTGAGGCGATGTCTCCGGCTGCCAGATGGCGGCGCGCATCCCGTACCGCGCCGGTAGCGGCCTGATAGAGCAGGCGCACGAGCTCGAGCGGCTCGGCTCCGGTGACCCGGCTTTCCAGATAAGCGTTGTGTACCCCTTGCGGCATCCTGTTCTCTCTTCCCCCGGGTCCGATAGATCCGGGCGCCTACGTTTTGTTTTTGGGCAAATCTTCCGCCAGACGGAGCACATATTCCGGCGGGATTTGCGAGACCACTTCGCGGGTGGTCCGGTTCACCACCCGCACCACCATGCGATGCGTGACGCTGTCGCGCTGAAACGTCAGCTCGTTTTCATTGCCGAACATCTCGGTTCCGTTCAGAGCCTTCACCGCCCGCACGATCTCGCGATTTTCGGCGGCTTGATCGGCGGGAATCACCTCGGCCGGCGCGGCGGCCGCGGATACCCGCGCCATCGTGCTGGTACTGACTGCGCTCACATCCATAACGGCTCACTTGCGGAGAGCCGGTCCGGCTGCCCGCAACTTCCTTATCGGCATGGGGAATGGAAGTTGTAATCGGCGGCCGGCTGGGGGGCCGGGGCGGCCGACGAAAAGGCGCAAAAGGCCGAAGAGATGGGTGAGGCTCCTCAATGCCCAAGACCGTTCCCGTCATCGGCATCCAGCCGCATGAGCTTCGCTGGCTGCGCATGCTGGTTTTTTTGATGCGGCATCCCGATCCCAGCGTGCCGGAGCTGGCGCGCCAAGCCCTGCTCTACCTCAGGGAAGCCGCCGGAGAGGCGCCGGAGGCCGGGCGCGAGCCGACTGAAAACCCGGCGCCAAGGCCGCAAACGTTGTTCCTGGGACAACCCACGTTGTAATGGTGGATACCGTTACGGGCTGATTCTTGGTATCATGGAATACATGTTGGTGCGGTTCCCCGGGTTTTCCGGTTTTGTTTGTTCCTTTGTCCTGCTTTTGTCGTCCTCAGGTTTTTCCGTAGCGCAAGAAAACAATTCCCAGGATGCCGCTCACGCGCGCACGCTCGCCGCGGAGCATTTCGCAACCGAGCGCTGTGCCGTCTGGCAGAAGCGTCTGAACCTGCAGGATTGGACAATCTCCGTAGTGGTTTCACGGGCCTCCGAGCTGAAGCCTAAAACCCTCGGCAACATTCATTGGGACTCCGACAAGAAATCCGCCGTGATCCGGGTGCTCGATCCGGCCGATTACAGGATGACCGAGGAAGCGATGATGAAGGACATCGAGTTCACGGTGGTGCATGAGCTGATTCACCTGGAGCTTTCGCCGGTGCTCTCGCCCTTTCATCGCGACGAGGCCAATCGCAGGGAAGAGGAGCACGCCGTGAATCACATGGCGGAAGCGCTTTTGAAGCTCGACCGCGGCCAATAGCCGGGCGGCGGCCGGCCGCGTGTTAAATTTGCTGAAGTGGCCGCCCGCACACTCTATCAACTCCTCCGCGAAGCCGCGCAGACTTACGGCGACGCGCCCGCGCTGCGTCAGCCCGAAGGCAGCGGGCGCCTGACTTATTCCTGGAACGAATATCTTCGCGCGGCCGAGGAGATCGGCGCGGGCCTCCGCTCGCTGGGCATCCGGCCGGGCGAAATCGTGGGGCTCGATTCCGAAACCCGCCTGCAGTTTTATTTGGCGGACCTGGGGATTTTGGCCAATGGTTCCATTGCGGCCGCGCTCTATCCCAGCTATCCGCCGAAGGATCTGGTGAAGGCGCTGGCGTCGGTGGAAGCCCGCGCGCTGTTCGTGGAGGATCCGAAGACGCTGGCGGCGGTGCGCGAGGCTCCCGTGGAGCATCGCATTCTACTGACCGGCCAAGCCGAGGGCGCGATCTCCCTGGAGGCGTTGCGCCGCCTTGGCCGCGAAGCCCTGGATACGAACCCCGGCCTTTTGGAAGAGCTCCGCACGGCGTGCACGCCCGCCGATCCCGCGATTCTCTACTTCACCTCCGGCGCTACCGGCGAGCCGAAGATGGCGCTGGTCACGCACCAGGCCATCGTGGCGAATCTCGATATGGGGCCGCACGTGCTGCCGCTGGGACCGGCGGATTCCACGGTCGCTTTCCTCCCTTCCGCCCACATCGCGCAACGGGTGGTCATCGAGCTGCTGCCGATTCGCACCGGCATGCCCGTGGATTTTGCGGAGAGCCTGCTGCAACTGCCGCTGACGATACGGCAGGTACGGCCCACGATTCTGCTGGCTCCGCCGCGCATGTGGGAGCGGATTTATTCCACCATCTGTACCGAGATTCGCAAGCGGCCCGCGGTAGCGCGTAAGGCGTTCTACGGCGCGCTGGCGCTCTCGCTGGCCGCGGCACGCTACCGCCGCCTCAACAAGCCGGTGCCCGTGCGCATCCGCGGTCCCCTGGCTCTGGCCGACCGGCTGCTCTTCCGGAAGATCCGCGCCCGATTCGGCGGCCGCCTTCGCGTGGCCGCTTCCGGCGCCGCTCCTCTGGGCAAGGACCTGGCGGAATTTTATGAAGCCGTGGGCATGCCGATCGTGGAGGGTTACGGTCTCACCGAAGGCGGGGTGGTCACGCTGAATCCCGTCGAGCGGCCGCGACCCGGCAGCATCGGCAAGCCGCTGCCGGGCGTGGAAGTGCGTTTCGCCGAGGACGGCGAAATCCTGGTTAAGAGCTCCTGCCTGTTTTCGGGCTACTACAACGATCCTGCCGGCACGGCCGAAGTGCTGCGCGAGGGCTGGCTGCACACCGGCGACGTGGGCTTTGCCGAATCGGACGGGCACATTTTCATTACCGGCCGCAAAAAGGAGCTGATCGTTTCCTCCACGGGCAAGAAGATTTATCCTTCGCGCGTCGAGAACCTTTTCAAAACCGAGCCGCTGATCAGCCATGTCCTGCTGCTGGGCGACGATCTGCCTTACCTGACCGCGCTGTTCACCATCAACCCGAAATCGGCCGAAGGGCTGAAGGGGATGGAAGCATGGAAGGACCGGCCGCTCGAAGAGATCGCCGCGGCGGAACCGGTACTGAGCGAGGTGCGCAAAGCCGTGACGCGCATCAACCGCCAACTGGCTCCGTTTGAACAGGTGCGCAAGTACCGGATTCTGCCGCGCGAGTTCACCATCGAGCACGGCGAGCTGACCGCCACTATGAAGGTACGGCGCGCCCGCGCCATCGAGAATTTCCGCGAGGATATCGACGAGCTGTACGCGGCCCGGGAGTAGCGCAGCCGGTCCGAAATAGTCCTCCGCGCCCGATTGCGAACGGCCTCCGAATCGTTTAGGTTAAATAGATTCCCACCTGAGGAGGGTGCCATGAGTTCACGGCGAGACTTTCTGGCCGGCGCCGCCGCGTTGAGCGCGCTGCCGGTGGCGCGTGTCTGGGCCGCCAAGACCAGCGGGCCGGAATTTCCGTTTGCGGAATTCGAGCAGCGTATTGCGCGGCGCGATTTTCGCGGCATGACCAAGGACATTTTGCCGACCCCCGCCATGGTGGTCGACATCGATCTCTTTCAGGCCAACATCCGCCACATGGCGGACACGGCCAAGACGAACGGCATCAACGTACGGCCGCACGTGAAGGTGCATAAGAGCGTGGACGTGGCCAAGCACCAGATGGCGCACGGCGCGATCGGGCTGACCTGCGCCACCATCGCCGAGGCGGAGCTGTTTTCGGGCGCGGGGATTCAGGGCGTGTTGTGGACGAAGCAGCCGGCCAGCGTGAACAACGTCCAACGGGCGGTTCTGCTTTCCAAAAAAGACCCGACGTTCATGTTCGTGGCCGACGATCCGCAGGTGGTGGACTGGGTGGACGAAGCCGCGGCAGCGCACGACGCCAAGCTGCGCATCGCGGTTTCGGTTTACGCCGGGATGGCGCGGCAGGGCATCGACGGCGGACAGCCGGCGCTGGCGCTGGCGCAGAAGATCGAATCCTCGAAGCGGCTCAAATTCGAAGGCTTCATGGCCTACTCCGGCAACGCGGCGCACACCAAAGGCTACGAAAACCGCTCGAAACGCTCTATGGAGGTGCTGGCCGGCGCGCGCGAGAGCCGCGACCTGGCCAAGAAGGCCGGCCTGCCCGTCAACATCATGACCGGCGGCTCGACCGGCACCTACAACATCGATCACGAAACCGGGCTGAGCGAACTGGAAGCCGGTTCCTACGTGTTCATGGATACCGAGTACTTCATCGTCGGCGGCAAAGACGGCGACGACAAGATGTACAACGATTTCAAGCCGGCGCTCACGGTGCTGACCACCGTGGACGGCAAGACCCGGCCGAACATCGTCACCACCGACTACGGCAACAAGGCACTGGCCAAAACCAGCGACCAGGTGAAAGGGATGCCGTGGCTCACCGTAGGCCAGCAAGGCGCCGAATACGGCGCGCTGCGCTGGAAAGACGGCGACCAGGAGCCGAAGCTGGGCGACCGCATTGAGATCTACTGCACCAACCTGGACCAGAGCACCAACGCGTTCGACCGTTACTACATCGCCAAAGGCGAACAGATTGTGGATGTCTGGCCGATCATGGGGCGGAGCGGCGCGGCACAGCGGTAGCGGACAATTCGGGGGAACAGCTCCCTCACGGTCGTCCGGAACGGACTCGTTTTACCCGCGGCTTGGATCGGGCCCGGCGTGCATCAGGGGGACGGCCGAAGGTCGTGGTGGGCATGTATTCCGGCCTGCAGGCTGGCGCTACGGATGAGCGTGGTGTAACTTTATCGCCGGGGGTTGCCGGTTCTAGCGGATGGTTTCGTCCAGCAGCGGATAGGTGCCGCGTTCGATTTCCGAGGACGCCGGCAGCAGGCTGGGCGCCGGAGCGGCGGCGCGGCTGCCCTGCGGCAACTGCACGGTCAACGTCCGCGACGCCAGGGCGCGTTTAGTGAGCAGCCAGCCGGAGACATGCGGGGCGCCGGAAGCGGCGGGCAGGTGGATCGTTACCTTGACGTTGTGTTCGCCGGGCCCGAGATTCGTGTAGAACCAGTACCAGGCGGCGCGACCGCCGTTTTCTAGCGTGAGATCCAGCGGCTTCTGCTTATCGGCCGCCTCGGCTTTCACACCGCGCAGGTCGTGCTCCGGCTCGACGAGGAACGCCAGCCGGGCCTCACGGTAATCAGCCGGCACGTCCACGCCGGAGGAGACGACCAGCGTGCGCTCCCCTGCCGGCTGGCCTTCGACGGATAGAGACGCGGGCGAGTACTCGACCGCCTCCGCCGGCTTACCGAAACGGACTGCGATGGCACCGCCAGCCGCCGCAGCCTGCGCCGCACCGTCGATGGCCACCTTCGCCCCATCCGCGCCCACAATCCGAACAGGCTCCGTCGCTCCCTCCGGCGCATAGAGCCGGATGCGCGTGGAGCCGTCTGCCGCTTTTTCCGCCGTGTAGCGCGTTCCTTCGATGCGCCATTCGTCATCCGCCGCCGGGCGCATCTCGAGGAGGACCTCCTCATAACCATTCAGCCGGAAGGTCAAGGTATCGCCGAACCGCACCGTGCCCGGCTGCATTTGCCGGTACGGGTACTGCATTTCCACGATCTGCGGCCGGTCGGTTTTGTAAAAACCCTCCTGCTCGCCGATTTTCAGATGCACCGTTTGCGGAGTGACGAACGGGTTGCGGAGGGTGACAATCGAGCGGTCGGGCGAGGAGTGGACGTAACCGTAAGGCTCGCGTTTGGCCGGGTCGCCCAGCACCATCGTGGAGTTATCGAGCAGCGGATGCGCGTTGGCTTCGGCCCACCTGGTGGTGTTGCCGAGCGCGTCCATTTCACCGGCGGAGAGGATATCGGGCGAGATATACAGCTCGTACATCATGTTGCCGACGCTGTAATAGTGGACCACCTCATCCTTCCAGTCGTCCAGGAACTCCTGCTTGCCGCCCAGCATGTTGTACTTGCCCTTGATGATGCCGTGGGTCATGAGCGAGGACATCGGGAACTGCGCCTGGTGCGCGACGAAATCGTGGTACAGCACGGAATCCTTGTAACTGACCGCGCTCTGCCGCTGGGCCAGCGTGGGGACGGAGGGCAGGTAGCCGGAATCGGCGCCGCCCATCCACACCGTATCGGCATAGCGCAGCCACCACGGACTGAGCCAGATGCTGGTGGTGATGTTGAGGAACACGTGCGGATCCTGCGCGCGGAGCTTCTCGATGATGCCGATCAACGCCCGCGCATCGGCCTCGCGCGAGTAAATGCCCACCGGATGGCCGTG